>NZ_CP063356.1:3689748-3997227 GCF_001866075.3 Anaerobacillus isosaccharinicus
TTGAAAGAGCATTAGATGAATTAAGTATGAAGGAGCCTTCGTATGAACAATGTGCTAAATACCACATACGTTATTTATTAAGGCAAATAATAGATGATAAAAATAATGCAATGAACTTTGCTTATGAAATATATGAAGTAGTTCGTGAACTATTTACTAACGAGGAATTAGAGACATGGTATGAAATAAGTGAAATGATAGATGATTTTCGTTATGGCGATAATATAAAAAAACTTACTCAGGATTTCTTAATCACAATTATTGTACAAGAAGCAAAAAAACAATTAGGAAGCAAGTTCTTGAAGTAACGAAACCTTAAGTAAAATTAATTAATACTGTACCAAGTTCAGCTTAATTAATTAGGAAAATATATTAATACTAAGAAGCGTTTTTTTTAATAATAAATGTAAAGAAATATACATAATTTGGTATTGTAGTTAAATTCAGTGTGGTTTATAATTTGTTAAATATTTCTTTTTTAGGAGGGCTACAAAATGAATGAAATAGAGTATTGGTATGATACTGAATACGACGAATGGGAAAGATTAGAACGTCATAAAATTGAGTTTGATATTACCAAACGGTTCCTTAATGATTTTATTAAAGGGGAAAATTTAGAAATCTTCGATATCGGTGGGGGTCCAGGCAGATATGCAATGTATTTAGCAGAAAGAGGACACAGGGTAACTCTTTTGGACTTATCGAAAAAAAATATAGAAGTAGCAAAAAGAAAGTCCTTTGAAAAAGGTATTACTTTACAGGGATATATTCACGGCAATGCATTGGAGTTGGAGGAATTTGAGCCTCAATATGATGTTATCCTACTAATGGGACCGTTATACCATTTGATTAAAAAATCCGATAGGAGGAAGGCAGTCGAAGGGGCGATAAAATTATTAAAGCCAAATGGAATTATAATTGTCACTTTTATCTCTAGCTATGCTCCAATTCAAGATAATTTATTGCACTTATATCCAATTGACTTTGTTGAAGACTTACTTGGTTATTTAGAAAATGGAGAAAATAAAGAAGGAAAAGGTTTTACAACTGCATATTTTATTAATCCTAATGAAGCAAAAGAATTTATGAATAGCCACGGATTACAGGAGGTAACATTTGCGGGGATTGAAAACATTTTAGGTTGCAAGGAAAAAGAGATAAATTTATTAGATGAAAGTGAGTACAGGAAGTGGATAGAAATCGGGTATCGTCTAAGTACTGATGAAAGTTTAATTGGTACAAGTCAACATTTGTTGTATATTGGTAGTAAAGCGTGAACATAAAGGGGCGTTATTCCAAGCAGGATTAATGCTTTTTTTGTAGAAGTAAGTCCGTATTAAAGGGGCAGTATTCCTATGATTCTGTAATAATATAAAGCGAAAAAAATATTGTGAAACGTTGTACTTAAACAAACGGAGGCTTATATACAGTATGGTAAATGACCGTAATCATCGTTATTAAAGATACTATATCAGCCTATTTTCTATCTTCGTTTACTTATTATATATAGTAGGAGTTTATAGTTTTCAGCGGAAACAACGATAGGACTTTACTTGGAGAGGTGGGTATGATAGGCTCGTTTGCCTGATGAAACCATAACTTCACCCTTTCAAGACAAATCGTACCCATAGAGGCTCCAAGTCAAGTCCTTAAACGTAAATTATGATTACATGTAAACAAAGATAAAAGGTACATTCTATCAATACTTTTTTACTGATACTGTATATAAGAGCAGTTACTTTAAGTTGGTTTCATTCATAAAAACTTGAATAGTGAATTGTTTCTTCAACTTCTTTAATTAAATGGGTTGGAACTTGATTATTATTATTCATTTTTTTGTAATTCGTTTTTAATAAAATTTGTTTTATCCATATTAGACTGACTCCTCATTTAGTCAAATAGATTGTTTCATTGAATGTATGGGTCTTAACAGAATAATTTCTTGACCATACTTATCCCAACTTAATTCCCGGTCGAACTCATATCTAAATATATCTTGAAGATATCTAAATGACCCATTCACTTCGACCTTTTACTTAACAAAATACAATTTATCATGCTTCGATACATTTTAATTTCCCCTATCGAAGTAGACATACGTGCATACATGTATTTGTCAACTCAAAATTCCCCCAAATGTTAATTGAAAAGTCCCCCACCTAATTTTTACATTTATGGTAGGGGACTGATGAATTTTAAAATAATTCAATCCCTAACTTTAAAGCATAATCTCGGTTTTCTTCTTTTAATTTTTCATTCTCCTTTTTTAGATTTCTAATCTCACCAAATAAGCGCTCTATTTTAACTTGATCACTAATTCCGATCTCATAAGGAGTTCCTTCCGATTTAGATGCCTCCACAAAGAAATGTAGATCATTCTCATTAATGGTAATAGAACTTTCTGATGTACTTGCCTTTATTAGGCCCTCTAGGACCCATTTTTCTACCATGGCTTCATCAACACGTATACCATTGGACTCCATACCATATTCTGAACTTAGTATTTTTGCAGCTTCTGAAATTGTCATATTCATTTTTCTTAATCTCCTAATTTATTATATTTACACTAGTTTCTGTTGCTCTAACCATTGCTGTGTTTCTTTCATTCGATACGAATTTCCATTCATATTAACGATATAAGCTTGGTGGGTTAATCGATCAATCATAGCTGCTGTCATAACTGGGTCTTGAAAGATTTCTCCCCAGCGCTCGAAAGAAAGATTTGTAGTGATAATCGTTGATTTTTGACCAGCTCTTAAGGATAAATGGGTAAAGAGAAGTTCAGCTCCTTCTTTATCAAAAGAAATATATCCCATTTCATCAGCGATCACGAGGTCATATTTTTCAAAGCGATTTTGGAAAGCCCTTAAAGATCTTTCCGCTTTAGCTTCTTTTATTCTATTAATCAATAATGGAACTGTAGTAAACCACACTTTATATCCTTCCATACAAGCTTTTATCCCTAACCCCAAAGACATGTGGGTTTTCCCCTTATGGAAAGCTTTCCATAACGGAAATTATCGCAAGTTTTTGTTTATGGCAAGAAATAAGTGTATATTTCCTATTTAAATTGAAAAATATGTTTATTTCTTTCCATAACACCCACAATGGATTGTATTCAATCCAGGAGGTGTCATATGGAAACAAAATTAACCATTGAGGAACTAGTTAGTAAAGTATTATCAGAGCTCGAAAGGCTAAATTATGCCTACAATACTCTTTGTGGATTTCGGGCTTTTTACAAGAGAGTGGTTGCCTATGCAAATGCAAAAGGTGAGCTCCATTTTTCGGAAGAGTTTGGAAGGGAATTTTTAAAAGAAAAGTATAACTGCACAGTCAATTATTATAAGGAAGCAATGCCTAAAGGACTAAAAAACCCTATTAGAAGAATAAGGATTTTGGGTGATTATCAACTCCATGGTGTGATCATCCGAAGGATGGTAAAAAAACCAGGGTATGTAAAGCCACCACAGTTTGAAAAAGAACTCATTGCCTATGAAGTCGAATGCGAAAATAACGAGTATTCTAAAAGAGGCTTACGTACGCGTATGCAACGGTTGTTCTTTTTTATAGATTATCTTAACAACCGGAAAGTTCAGAGCTCAAACAGTATTACTGCGGCGATAATATCTGATTATGTAATAACAATTTATCCACACCATGAAAAAAGTATTTCATCCATATTAACAACACTTAGAGTTTATTTAAGGTTTCTCTATTTGAATGAATATACTGCTGAAGATATGTCCTTAAAAGTTCCAAAACAGACCAAATATTATTATCCATCAGTCCCTTCTGTCTGGAATAAAGAGGATGTCAAACGTATGCTAGAAGGTATTGATAGAGGAAACCCAACTGGAAAGAGGGACTATGCTATCCTTCTTCTTGTTTCCAAGCTAGGTATAAGAGTTGGAGATATCAAATCCCTTAGATTATCGGAATTAAAGTGGCAGTCAAAAACCATTGAAATAAAACAGAGTAAAACGAAAAATACAGTAACGTATCCAATTCTGCATGATATAGGCTGGGCATTGATTGACTATCTTAAAAATGCTCGCCCCAGTAGTAATTCTCCTTTTGTATTTTTGCGAATGAATGCCCCTTATGAGGAATTTGGTAAAGATGCTAATCTTCATAATATTATTACGAAATATACTAGACTTTCTGGTATTACTATTCCAAAAGGAAAAAGGCAAGGTTTACATTCGCTTAGGCATACTCTTGCGAGTACTTTACTGGAACAGGGAACACCATTACCCGTAATCTCTGAAATTCTTGGACATTTAACTTCTAAGTCTACAAGTATCTACCTTCAAACAGGGATTGAAGGATTAAGAAAATGTGCAATTGATCCAGAGGGGGTATTTGAAAATGAGTAAGAAAAACGTTGTTTTTAACAGTATTCTCGGTGATCTAATTTACGGGTTTATTGAGGAAAAGAAGGCTGTTGGTTATAACTACACAAAAGGTTCGTCTCTATTAAGGCAATTTGACACTTTAGCTAACAAGGAACGATTAGCGGAATTAAAACTTCCAAAAGAACTAGTATTACTTTGGACAGAAAAAAGGCCCAATGAGACTGCCAGTACTAGAAATGGAAGGATCTCAATAGTGCGTGGTCTCGCAAAATATATGGTTCGTCTTGGGCACGAGGCATATATTTTTCCACCAGCGGCCATAGTAATTTACAGATATTCCTATATCCCATATATATTTACGGAAATAGAACTAAAAGGTATTTTTACTGTATGCGACAGTTTGAACGTATCCTCTGTATCACCCAACAGACATTTGATACTCTCCCTTTTGCTTCGTATATTATATGGGTGTGGCCTTCGGATTTCAGAAGCACTAAATTTAACACTTTGTGATGTCGACTTGGATCAAGGATCTTTATTTATTAGAGATACAAAATTCGGAAAAGAACGGATTGTACCGATGGCTGAAACCCTAACAGAACGTTGCCGTCTGTTTATTGATAAAATCCATCAATTTAACGCTGATGATACATTTTTATTTGCATCACCGTATGGCGGACGTTATAAGGAAAGCACGATATACAAACTGTTTAGAGATATCCTTTGGAAAGCCGGAATTTCCCATAGCGGGAGAGGTCCAAGATTGCATGATATACGTCATTCATATTCTGTCCATTGTTTAAAGAAATGGGTTTTAAATGGCGAAGATCTCACAAGCCTTCTGCCTTATCTATCGACATTTTTGGGACATGTTGACTTAAGGGGAACACAGCATTATTTAAGGCTTACTGGAGATTTATATCCAAATATTTTAGCTACTGTGGAACGGAACTCTTCATCTATAATACCGGAGGTATTGTTTGATGAAGCAGACTAATTTTGCTAGAACGCTCACTCGATTTTTATCAGACTATCTTCCGAGTCAACGTAATGTGAGTACTAATACAATAAAGTCCTATCGTGATACGTTTAAACAAATACTTACGTTTTGTGATTTGGAATTAAAAATTAAACCTGAATTTCTTAATTTTGAAATTTTAAAAGTAGAAACAATAAAAGCTTTTCTTAATTGGCTTGAAAAAACAAGAATGGTTGGCGTAAACACCCGTAACCAGAGGCTAGCAGCTATCCATAGCTTTTTCCGTTATACCCAGTCTGAACATCCTGAAATTATGTTTGAGTGTCAAAAAGTATTGGGAATTCCCTTTAAAAAGAGAGAAAAAAAGTCGGTTCAATTTCTTTCTCAGGAATCCCTGAAGTTTATATTGGAACAACCAGATACTAGCAAAATAAGAGGGCGCCGTGATTTAACGATAATGGCAACTCTTTATGATACTGGAGCACGTGTACAAGAATTAATTGATTTGAAAATTCAGGACGTAAGACTTTCGAAACCAGCAACAATTACTTTAACAGGTAAAGGTAACAAAAGAAGAAGTGTTCCTATTATGGAAAGAACTCGTAATATTATAGAAAGTTATTTAAAGGAAAATCGACTATTAGATAACGGGAAGCAAGGTCATCCTTTGTTTTATAACAGTAATAAGAAGCCGTTCACAAGACCAGGTATAACATATATTTTAGAAAAGTATTTAAACCTGGCTAAGAAATCTCATCCAGAAGTTTTATACTGTGATAATCTTCATCCTCATTTAGTTAGGCATACGAAAGCAATGCATTTACTAGAGGCAGGAGTAAACTTGATTTATATAAGAGATTTATTGGGACATGTAAATGTCAGTACAACGGAAGTTTATTTAAGGGCAAATACAGAAACGAAAAGAAAAGTATTAGAAGCTGCGTATATGGAGGTTGTTACACAGGATATTCCTGTTTGGGATGAGGATAAGGATCTATTGAATTGGCTACGGAATTTTTGTAGATGAAAATTTAAGTTGAAATATTATGGCAAGATATTCGAGGACAGAGTACTAATCTTCTACTTGTTAAAGAATATCTTTCCATAAACAAAAACTTGCGATAATTTCCGGTTCCTGGGCTACCTGCTAGAATAATATTTTTACCTTCTTTAATAAAATCTAGTGTTTTTAAAATCTTGTATTTTTTTTGTGCATCTGGAGGAAGTTCTTCTACTCGTAAGTCTTCAAGGTGCTTCTTATACGGAAACTCTGCACGGCGAATTCGATTATATTGAGCTGCTTCATGCCGTGTGTCGGATTCTCTCTGTAGTAAAAGCGCCAAAAATTCTTCGTAACTCGCATCCTTTTGAACGGCCTCTTTTACGTGCTCATCAAGGTACTTACGTACCGAAGGTAACTTCAATTCCATACTAAATTCAATAACTTTTTCGGACCACACCGATTTTTTCTGACTCATGCAATTGCCTCCTTATTTCCAATCCTTTGTGTTTGAAATAGTTCATCATATTTTCGTAAATTTTCTTCGGCATAATGCTGTATGTCCAGACTTTCCTTAGATAAGAGAGGCAAATGGTGTAGTAGTTCCTGCTTCTTCTCACAAAGGACTTTAATCTTATCTGTAGTCACGTGCAGAGTATTTATCTTTCTTAACTCATTTATACTTTGTTCGATCTGGTCAAGGTTTGTTCCATCTTTAATGAATTGAATTAGATCTACAAAATCTCTGGGATTATTGGTATAATAATTATCATAAATGTTTTTAATTTTTTTAGTTGCCTGTTGTAATGCTGCGCTATCAGCTAATGCACCAGGCTTTTTCTTTAATGTTCTTACATAATGTTCAAGCTGAAGGCTCCACTCATGACACCCAGTCAACCGGTGGTGCTCTGCCACATTCTCCTCCTGATAGAAGCATTGAATTTTTGTAGAATAAACTTTTACTTTAACCATTTCTCCAACTAGGTGATCCGGTACTGAATAACGGCTTTGATCTATCATAACCGTTGAATATTTATCTACACGTAAATGATTAATTCTTGCCGCGTCAAATGTAGGGCGTATTGGTAAAAGGCTTTTCTTTTCAATGTTCAATAGTTCCTCAGCCGTTTTATTTTCCTTTTGCTTTACTTGTTTTCTGTTTAGCTTATGGCATACCTCCAATAAGTATTGATTGGCTTCCTCTAGAGTTTCGAATGTATCTCTAAAAGCGAAAGCTTTCCGGCGGATTACTTCAACACTCCGTTCCACGTGTCCTTTTTCATTCCCGCTTTGAACATTACAGAAGCGAAATTGAAACATATAATAGATTGATAGTTTTAATAAAGCTTCTGTTGGTTCTTTCTCAGTTCCTACAAACTTCTTTACAGCTACTTTCATATTGTCATAAACCATCGATTGAAACACTCCGCCAACATGATCAAAAAATAAAGCATGTGCTTCTTGAAAGCATTCTGTTTTTTGCTTTGTAAATAAATAGGCCATACGATAATTTCCAAAAGCTGAAGTAAATACTGCCAACTGTAAGGTTCTTCGTTTACCATTTATAACAACCTTTACTTCTCCCCAGTCGAATTCACATACACCACCTGGATTGTATGAACCTTTGATATAAGCTTCTTTTGCCTTTCTTGCTATTTCATTAACCTTATTTCTTACAGTAGTATAACTAACGTTATGGCCTTCTTGATCCAACGCTTCATGAATATCAATAATCTTTTTGGTTTGTTTATGTAACCCCCTTTGGCGTTTCAATTCATTTTCTCGTAGAAAATAGTGAATTCTTTCTTCAATTTCTTCGGTTAACACTCTTTTCGTTCGGTTAAGACATTGGTATTTAGGTTTCTCTACTATACTTTGAATAAGTTCCCCCTTTTCTACTGAACCATGTTGTTCAATCAATTTCTCTAGTTTACTTTCGTAATCTTTAATATAACTACTGACAGTCTTCCTATCGACTCCAACCTCTCTAGCTATAGATCTTTGTGATTTCCCCTCCCTAAAATACATGAGTAAAATTTCTTGCTTGTTAATCAAATCAATCACCACTTTCAACTCCCCACATGATTTGGAAATTAATCCTGTGGGTTTATTATATCAGTGGGGGAATTTTCTGTTGCGATTGCGGCCCAGTTTTAGATTACTATATACACATACAATTTCAATTGCTGTAATTTGTTAAATTCTTCTTCCCTCAGGATAACTTTCATCATCTTTTTCTCCTTCTTCTCTTAGTAACTCAATAATTTCTTCCTGACAATGACCATCCCAACCCCGTTTTGCATTCTGAAGACAACCATCTGTATTAGCACCGTTTACTAATAAAAACTTAGCAATTTCAATGAAACCAAAATAACAACTTAATAAAAGTGCTGTCCTGTTCAATTTATCCTTCTTATTAATATCTGCGCCTTTATTAACCAAAACCTTAACAAATTCAAGGTTATTATAAAAAACAGACCACCACAAAAGAGTTTGTCCTTCCATTTCTTCATTACTATCGTGTATTTTCAGGTATTTAAATAAACCATCAACGTCATTATTATCTAAGTGGTTAAAAAATTCATACTTCATTCAGCCTTACCACCTTTATTTGTCTTAATAATTAGTACAATTTTTAAGTCATGCCAGTGTTTAACTGTGTTATCATCATCTTCATTGTCATCAAATTCCTTTTCCACTTCAACAACCATCTTTCATTCTTTTTCAATTTGTTTCTTTAGTTGTTTTAACAAAGAGGTAAGGAAATCTTAGTTCCTCTAGTAACAACTTTTCAGCCTTTGAACCAACTGCGAGCTTCCTTTTCGTTAGTAGATTTATTCAATTGTTCTCTGCAAAATCTGTATTTTTCCCAATCCAATTCTAGTTTTCAGTCCTTTCCTTAAAAGTTCTTTCTCCATTTTATGCAATATTTTTATGAGAGTAGAGCTTTGTTTTTCATCTGTTTCTTCATCAAGTATTTCGTTAATTTGTTCAATATTTTCTTGCAAATATTCGATTGCCGCTTTTTCGTGATGCTTTGTCCAAATTCCACTCTTAGTTTTAACTCTAACGTCACTTTCATCTAATTCCATACCTTTACAAGAGTAGAATGGATTAACTTTTTTCCCTTTTGATAATCGTCGTTGCGCCTTTGCCTTCAGAAACTTCATCTAAACTTTATTTTTGGTAGTTGAAATAACTTCATCAGAAATAAGAAACTCACAGAGAAGATATCCAATTTTCCATCTTTCTTCATGGATGAAATGTTCTTTTTCATTCATATTCAACACCACCACTTACAATATTCTTACAATCTGACATAACAGAAAGAACTATTAAAACTAAAGCATGAAAAATGCCATTTATTAAAAGTATAACTGTATTAAACTTAAAAATTGTTTTACTGAGAGAAATATATTTAACTGTCTTTAATTAGGAGAATTGAGGAATTCCAACGAAGAAGATGGAACTATAAGTGAAAATTTGTGATGGAATGGTGAGGTTATTAGTGATGCAAAAATAATAATTATAGAAGATATTGAGTTTTTACAGAATTAGATTTCAGTAAAAATTAAAGTGAATTATTTAGTGCAATAAATGTTGAAATTACTATGAAATAAGGAATTGTAGTTTGTTTTTATTTATTGGTAAATTGTTAACATGATAAGAAAATTGACTTGAATTCATTTCTTAGTAATAATTATTGGGGTGAATAGTGTAGTTTGTAGTTTCTTATTGTTGTAGTTTCCGGAATGATTACTTTTTTTCAACCCCCTTGAAGGAAGGAGAGGGGGAAATGGTTCTACCCTTATTAAAAGGGTAGAAAAATGACCAGTTCTTAAGAAGATTTAGCTCCTTGAAGTTTAGGTCGAGTATTCATTAATAAAGTGCTGAAGTTTGAGTTATACTCGCACTTCAACTCCCCCAGGTCCTGCTTTACGGAGTGCTTTTACCATTCAGCACACTTTATTCTACCTCGCAATTGCGACAGGGACGGTTACTTCTGGGAAGAAACACGCCCCTCTAACGGGCTACACAACGATAGTAAATCGCAGCTGCGGCAGACGGGATACCAGCAGTCTTTTTTTCGTCGTTTTGTAACCGCAAATTTCAACGCCTACCGTTGTAATTTACGAGGTGCTTCACCACATTTTAAATTAGTTGGTATAGTATAAGGAGTAGCATTAGCGACTCTACTATTTATCTTTTTAATTAAATTTGTATTATCCTTGTTTAAAATTAAATATTTTTCCCGTATTAGAAATATTAAATGATTAGGCTAATAATGAAGAATATGGACTTAAATTTTATAAGTTGAAAAGTTATATAGTATGCAAGGGATACACTGGGATGATTTATTATAATGTAGATAGATAATATTTCTTGAAAATTGATATTTTAAAAAGGTGAGATGGTATTGTGATTAGTAAATTAGAACAGCTATCAGAACGAGCTTCGGAGCTTCTTGAGTTGAGGTATGATTTTAATCATGAAGTTCCATATAAAAAACATGATATTGGTAAACTGTATATAGATTCTTTTTTTGTAGCTATCTCATTGGAAAATATGATTGAACAATTCGCCGAAATGGAAGAAGAGGATTTAATACCCATTAAAGAAGCAACTTTTGAGAGCTATAAAACTGCTCGCTTTTTCCCTGAAGAACTAGCAATGGGCTTCATCTATGACATTCTCGAAGAAGAAATTTGGTTTCAAGGTGTACCGCAAGTACCATATAACGTTACTATGGAAGAAAATGATGAGGTTGTATTTGCAATCGTACAATATAAGTTAAGAAAACCTGTTGCTATAAATGATGCAAGTAGCTTGGATTCCAAAGTAAATTCGTTCATGATGAAGCTACTTAAACAAAACAGTCATCTTAAGTCGGCGCAGCTAATATCGCATCCAAAAGTAATTACGGTTACTAAAGAAGATATTATTTCTGTATTCGAAATGATTGAAATGGCTAACGATGGGGATAGGGAGAGTTACTAATTGCATTTAATTTTATTACTAGTACACGCAGCTGAAATGTAATGACCAGTTTTACTTTAACGATAAACAAAATCCCAACTATGAGTTGGGATTTTGTTTATGCCTAATTAACTCTAATTGCTAATGGTGGCTCATATCATTTTATTTAAATAACTGTCATTTTTACGCAGTGTTATGTTTTCACTTATTAGGCTCCTCGTAATCGCCTCTTTAGTTAAGTTTACCTGGTTTAATTTCATAAGATTATATTGAGGAATTTCCATATTGTCTAATGTAACCAGTAACTGGTGTAAATCCATTATACAGTCTTCAATATGATAGCAGCTATCAAAATGTAGACCATGTAATATTGAGGTAACTTCCTTCTTTACTTCTATTATATCCATTTTAGACAACAAATCATTTTCTAGCATTTTCATAAATATCACCGCCTATTTAGTATATTATTAGATTTTATCCATTTAAAAGGATTTTATACTTATAGGTAACATCTCATGTCAAATTGGATAAGAACTACTTGTTAATAAGTACAGTCCATAATTAATGGACACATTTGGCGCAACCTTTATAAACAGGAAACCAGGTATGAGGTTTTCTGTTTTTGTTTTTACTAGATAAGGCTATGTATTTAAAAATTTTAATAAAAGCTAAATTTCTAGATTACTTGTTGAGTATATTTTCATAAAAGTTTGGAAATTATGTTAATAAGATTAAAGTGAATGGGTGGAGTGAAATGACAGTTAAAGAAGTTTTTAATAGTTTAATTCAATCATTTCAAGAAGCGCAAGGTACATCAAAGAAACAAATAAAGACTATTGATTTTGAAGGTCGTATAATTGCGAAATTAGGTAACCCTCGTAAGTATAACGAGCTAGGTGGCTATAAGGAATTTTATAAACAAATGGAATTCCTTATAAACGAAGGTATGTTGAAACGTGTCAAAAAGCCAAAATCCAATATAAAGACACCGAGTCTAGATGTTACCTATTGGTTGTTACCTAAATATAAGGAAAATAAATGGAGCAATGAAGATATAGCTAGGTTAATGCGCTACGTTGATTTGTCATTTTACATGAAACATAAAAAACACCAAACAGATAACGAGATGAAAATGGTTGAGAGAATACATGATTTTATGGAAACAAAAAACAAGTCTCAAATAATAAATAGAGAGGAACGTTCTCTCTTACTTTTTAGCAACATAAATCTGCCTAACAATATAGAAGCAGAAAAATTTTTGTCATCTTCAGAAGGTACTGCTTTAATAAATAAGCTAAAAATCAACTTGGATGATTTATCTTGCAAAATTGTTCGTGAACCTTTTACTTATTGGAAAAATGTGAATTCCCATAATAAATACAATGTGCTTATTGTTGAGGGATTAGCTACATATAACACTATAAAAGAAATTTTAATTAACTGTCATCCTTGGCATTTCGGTCCAACGCCTCAGTTCCTAATATGGGGAGAAGGCTACAGGATAGAAAGTACTATTGACTACCTAAACGAACTTGTTTCAGACATTACACAACTAGATATCCATTACTTGGGAGATATGGATTTTGAAGGTTTTAATATATATTTTAATCTAAAACAAAAAAATCATTATTTGAATATCAAACTAGCATATCCATTTTATAAGTTTTTAAGTCGGCATTCTACTAGATATGCAACAAATGTAGAAAAAGCACAACGAATTTCTCAAGAAGTGATGAATCATTTGAACGAAGAATTAAATGAATTTAAGGAAGTATTAGATACAGTACAAATGTTATGGTCTGATAAAAAACGTATTGCTCAGGAAGTTATAAATCTAGAAACAGTTTTTAGCAGGGAGGTGTTTTGATGGAAAGGGTACTTCAATTAATGTTGGAGGATTTTGGAGACAGACAAAAAACTATGATACCAGTTTGGAATTTAGGTTCTGGAGGTGATTTTGGAAGATTAAATCCAGTATCAAAGCAGATTTCTTTTTCATTAATTTCGGTCATGTTTTATCAGGAATTGTTAAATGATGTAAGGAGAACAAGAGAAGATTTGATTTTATATGTGCAAAAAATCGCTGCCCTAATGAATATGGAGTGCTCTTATGATGAGTCAGAAAAAATTATTGATGCGTTGTTAGTTAGTACAGACAGTCAAAAATTTCTTTTTACGTTTCAAGACAAATACTATAACGAGAAAACAAAGCAATGGGAAGTTTATCAATATCAGTATTTAGAAATTGATAGATATGCAAGTAATCTAGAGGATGGAATTGTTGTATATAAGTTGACGGAAGTAGCTCGAAATATGTTTCTAAATACAAACGAAATACAGCAATATTTATCAGTCCCTATTCAACAGTTGCTGATAGATTTACTGATTGAAAAAGGGGATTTAAAAACAGCTTTGCGTTTATTGGACGGCTTAAATCATCGTGCAGGTCACTTGTTACGCGAAGAAAAAATCCATAGAGATGAGTTAATAAGAAACCCTAAAGATACAATTTATAAAAATAGAAATCGGTGGAATAAACAATTAAGTGAAGTGGAACAGCAATTCCAAGATGAAGCTGAAAACTACAAAAAAACGGAAGGTATTTTAAAGAAAATAGAAGTATCCCCTAAACATCAGGATACATACTTAAAGTTATTTAATAGAGTAACAAAAACAATAAAGCTGCATGATGAATTGGCGAGAACTGTCATTGGAAACGTTCGATTAGAGTTGGAAATACGTAATACCCATTTTAGAGGGATGTGGCTAACTAATATTACATCATTTCGAAAAAATATTTGGGAACAACATGCCAAGGTAGTCGGATTTTCTCATCCTAACGAAATGTTAGCAATAGTAGAAAGTATAATGTCTCCTAAAAAACCATCTATCTTACCACTAGAATGGGGCATGGAAGACCAAACAGAAACAGCTCTAAACACATTTGTAGGACCAACGACGAAAAAACCAACTAATTTAGAGCCCATTAAAATGGATTGGGAAGCAATTCTTTTATTATGGAAGAAACTATTTGATGAGTTATTAAACAAAGGAAAATTGACTTTGGGATTTTTGAAAGAATTGGATGAAGTGACATTGGCTAGATGGGTAGAAAATAGAGAAGCATTTGATTTCTGGCTTGCATTTGCTTCTGCCGAAGAAGCATTTATTATAGATGAACTAAATTTAAGCAATGACAATGATGATAGAGCAATTTTAATAACAAAACTAATGGCAACATATCCTGAAATGTCGATACTTTGGAATAAAAAAGTCGGAAGTGTTCCGGCAAAGGATACAGTTAAATTTAAAAATAAAGTTGATGCTTCAAATTTTATTTTAACCTTAGAGGAGGTTTAGTAATGAATCATTCGCAAATTCAAGATGTGTCATCTAAATTGATAGCTTCTTTGTGGCAACAGAAATACTTACCTACGGAACATCCATTGGTACACCCTTATATTGAAGAACAAGAAGTTCGTAACTGTGTCAGGCGTTTAAGTGAAAATTGGGGCTTAAAGGTAGCGAGAGAAGGTAAACATATTCATTTGTTGGTTCAACCCGGAAGGTCAGTATTAAATACTCCTATGGAAGAATTGAGAAGAAGCATTAAAGGTTATGATAGCGAGACTGATTTATATTTAATGGGTGTCATTTGGTTAGTAATTTACAATGAGGCTGATAACGAACTCTCAACAACGATTAAGTGGGAGAACGAAGGGTTAACTTACGGTGAAATTGAGGATTTGGTAAATCAAGTAATGGAACATTGGAACAAACTTAATGAAGAATCAGATAACCAATTTTCAAAAGATTGGTCATTGGCTGTAACAAGAATGTACAAAAAGTGGAAAGTTTTGAGATACAACAAAACGACAAAAGGGCGGGTTGTTTACGCAAAAGATTCTCGAATAGGTTTAATTGATACCGCAGCTAGAGAGTTAGAAAAAGATAAAATGGTTTTCATTGAACGCACAGCACAAATGAGTAGAGTTACACCAATGCCTGTTTTTAGAGAACGATTAAAATTACGTTTTGGCAATTTAGATAAGTACCAAGACCGGTATGAATTGTTAAAAGTCCTGTTAGAAGATGTAAAAGAAAGTGGAGAGGTGAGTGCGTGATGTTAGCCAGATTAGCGAAAATGAGGATAGTCGGGTTGAAATATGATTCAACAACAATAAACACGGAAAATTTGGTTTTGGATTTTACTATTCCCGAAGGTGAACCTGGTCATGCCGCCTATATTCTCCGAAATGCAGGTGGAAAGGGCGTATTTCTACAATCTCTAATTCAAACAATGGAACCAGGTGCAGATTGGAAAGAAGGTAAAAACAAAGTAACTCAATTTTTCTATAACGAGGAAAAGAAACCAATTAATTATACCTTTCATGTAGTCCAGGAATGGTTTTTATCGCCAATGAAAAGTATAGTTTTAGGGGTTTCAATAGCGCCTAAATTTAGTTCGTTTGGAAGCAGGACAAGCGGAGAGACAGCGTTAGCCATTGATTATGTTACTTATGTTAAAGAATTTACTGCAAATGAAAGGTTTGACCTTTTTAGTGACTTAAAGCTCTGGAAGGAAGAAGAAAAAGAAGCTGTAAATCTTGATACGATAAAAGAGATGCTAAAAGCTGACAGTACTTTTACTATTTTTCCAATGAATAATGTTGAAGAATACAAAGAAAAAATATCAGAATTTGGAGTTACAGATGCTAGCGTTTCTATTATCAAGCAAATCAATGCATCTGAAGGTGATTTTGGTAAGTTCTTTGAGGGAGCAACGGACAATCTTGGGTTGTTTTATAAATTGTTGATACCAACTATTAATGACAAGCTGGAAGGAATCGATTCAAGAAATAAGCAAGAGGATTCCTCAATTTCTATCTCTTTTTTAGACACATTGAAGATTTCAAAAGAGTTACCGGACCTGTTAGCGATGGTTGATAGTATTGAACAAATCAATGATATCATCTTGCCGTTAAAGGAACGTTTTTTAGAAGGAGAAGAAATCCAAACTAAACTAGAAAAATGCGAAGGCAAGGGTCTTGAAATTTTACAGTTTTTAGAAACATTGGGACACAAAAAGATAAATGATTATAACAATAAGGAAAAAGATAAAAGTTCTAAAGACCAAGAATTGAACTTAGTTCAGTGGAAGTTTAGAAACATTGATTACATTGAACTAGTTCAGGAGAGAGACGACTTAGATGGTGAATATTACGAAAAAGAGCATGAACAAAAGAATAAAGACTTGTTTTTAAAAAATGTGAGAAAAGAACTTACTGAAGCGAAAGTAAATTTAGAAATTAAGAAAAGAGAAGGATTACTTGAGGAAATAGATAAAAAAAATCACAATATTTCGATTCTCCTCCAGTCAGAGAACGCACAAACTACACTGAAAACAATCGACGAAGTTAAAGCATATTTTCAGGAGCGTTGGGATGATATATATTCATATTGGCAACATGAGATGAACAAATATAGTCGTTCAATGTACGCACATAATAATAAACTGGTTGAATTGGCTGATTACATTACGGCAGAAGACAAACAATGTATTGACATTGGTTATGACATTAGGGATATAGAAAAAAACATGCAAGAACATGAAAAGAAGATGTTAGAGGCAAATGAGCGCTATGGTGTTGAAGTCCGTTATTTAATAAAGGATTTATTGCACAATGCCCAAAAAGAACAAGAACTAATAATGTCTAGCATACAACAGGAAGAGCAACAATTATCTGAAGTTGAAGACAAAATTCTTGAGTTGAATGTACAAATTGGGAAAATTGAAACAGAAGTAAAGAATGTTGTGGATAAAATTAAAGAAGCGAACGAAAAGATGAATGAAACTTCTATACAAGAGAAAGAAGTAATTTCTCAAGCTTCTCATATTCTAAAACATAAGTTCGTAGGTGAATTGGAACGAAACACAGCAATAGAAGTCAAAAGCAAGTTAATTAAACATTTACAAGGATTAAAAGCTAAGGAAAAACAAGAATTGTTAAGTAAGTGGGAAGTCGACGAAGATATGTATCTTATTGAGGAGGGTAATGAGCTAGGTTGCTTTATACCAAATAAAGATTTGTTAAAAGTAAAATCTTTACTTGATGAAAATAAAGTTTCGTCATTGTTTGGTGCACAGTTCTTAAGTAAATTGACACCTGAAGAAAGAAAAATTGAATTAGAACAAAATCCAGCCATTCGATATAGCATTGTTGTCTTAGAAGATAAATTTGAGTCGTTGAATTTATCTTTTATCGAAGAAGAGTTAATTCGAAGCAACGTATTATTAGTAGATAGGACACAAACAAGTAAAAAAACAAGGCATAGGACAACCAATCCATCTGTCAGTAAGCTAGATGAAGTAAATTATTTATTAAATGATAAAAGTTATATCTTTATAGAAGATGAATATGAGTTAGAAGTTTGGAAAGCTGGCATTGAGAAAAAAGCAGATGACATTGAAATCGAATTAGATTCAACCCAAAAAAATATTAGAGAAGTTGAAGTAATTATTCAAAAAATTGAAGGTCTTCTCAAATCGACTCTGAAAGTAGAAAGGGCTAACGTCATCTTGAAACTCGAAAGTCAAAACAAGCACTTGTTATCGGAAATAAGGACTTTCCATAGCGACTTAGATAATAAAGAAAAAGAAAAAAAGCATCTAAAAGATGAATTGGAAGTTAAAAATAACGAATTAACAGATTGTAGGCAGTGTGAAAAAGAGTTAATCCAACTTGAGATAGAAATCGAACAAAACAAAAGAAACGTACATCAAAAGAAGATGTTACTGGAAAAGTTAAGTTACCAGCAGCATTTGTTAGAGGAATTGAAAAAAGACGAAGACCGGTTTCGGGTTCAAAAGTTAAACAATGAAAATAGTTATAATTCTTGGAATAAATTTGTAAAAGATAATTATAGTGTGCTTAAAAGGATGCTAGGGGATGAAATTGAACTACCAGTCCCTGTAGAAATCTCCTGTCAAATTGAAGAAAATGATTTAAAACCACAAACTTTTAGACATACGCTAAAAAAGGAAGAATTTAATCGCTTGATGGCATATAAGGAGTTAGAAAGTGATTTAAGTAATCGAAATTCTCGTATCGCTGATGAAAGAGCGGAAATCAAAGTCCTAAATGAAAAATTGACGGAAGTAGAGGGATTGTTACAACATTTATATGGTAATGGGTGGAAAAACGTTGAAGTTCCTGAAGATGACATTTTGCACCTGAAAAATAATGTAACTGTCTTAGAGAAGGCTGAAAAAAAGACGCTAAGTGAACTAGAAACCATAAAAAATGACATGAGTCATAATCAACGTCAAATGGACGCTCTCGTGAAAAAGATAGAAGCTAAGAAAAAAGAGTTAGAGAGAGATTTTCCAGAAGAAGGTGCTCAATATGAAGAAACTTCAGATTGCAATGAATTGCGAGAGATTTATCGTCAAAAAAGAAATGTATTAAATAAAGAAATTAAAGAGATAAATCTAGAAATCTCCGCATTGAGGAAAATAGTTGAAGACATCGATAGAACAGGCACTCTAATACGTGGTTTAGGTTTAAAATCAAAGAAGCAGCCAAACCAGTTATCAGACGAAGAAAAACTTGAATTAGGTAGTAAACCTATGGAGTATTATTCTCTTTGGAACGCCAAGTTCAATCGAAACCTTAATGATAGTAGAGAGTTTAATGATGTGCTTAGAACTAGGGTTAATCAAATAAAAGATAAAATTGAATCATTTCAACATCTACCAGAGAAATATAAGTTTGAGCTGCTTAACTTTCTTTCTACCATTCGAGAAATCAGTTATCAAGAGGCAATTACATGTTTAAATAATTATCTAGATTGGGCGAAAGATAATTTGCAAGATGAGATGGCTCAAAAAGAGAAAGCGGATATGGCGATTAATCTCTGGGTAGAGCGTAGTTCGAGAAAGGTTCTACAGGTTGTCGGAGCATTGCAACATTTAGCTAATAAAATGACGATTATTAACTGGAAAGAGGAACGTTTCCCTTTAATTAAGTACTCTAAAAACTTTCCATTTCCAACAGAGTTAGAAGATGTTCAAGCTAAAGTAAAAGAGTTTTGTTTAAATGAAATTGACCGCTATGTTAAAAAGACGAATAAGAACGTCGAGGAACTTACTGTCAAAGACATTGCTAGGACAGTTAATGTTTCAAATCTTACTCTTCAGGCATTAGGTGATTTTCCTAGACTACTAATTCATATTCCTGGAATTGAGGGTGATTTGTTAAGAGGTGAAACCAAATATGCGAAATATGAAGAGTGGGAAGTAATTAACAATGGTAGTGCCTCTAGCGCAACTAAGAGTGGCGGACAAACGTTAATGGCTCGAATGATTGTCATAGCAATGTTAATGAGGGAAAGGGTCGATGATAATAGTCCACTATTATTAGTGACAGACAATCCATTCGGAACAATGTCTGCTAAAGAATTGATTGAATCCACATTTAGTCTATTGGATTTGTTGCGAATTCAGTGGTTAGTAGTTGCGCCACCGATTGCAAACGTACATATCACTTCAAAGTTTCATACAGTCTATAATATGAGCATTGAAGTGATGGAAGGAACAAAAGTACTGAGTAAGAAACTCATGAAAAACCATCGAAAGTTTTTGCAAAATATCAGTGTTTTAGACAATCCTGAGGAAAAGAAGGCTTGAATAAAAACACAGGAATAGTGGGAAAAAGGGCAGATTTGCTGTCCTTTTTTGCCCGTTTAACCAGTCCACCCTTTTTTTAATGCTAGAACATCTCTTCTGAATTCTTCATTGAGGCTATTTTTGAACTCTAAACAATAACGAATTATGAGTGACTTGACATCTTCATTAGAAAGGAAGTAGAGATTATCTTTATTGTTATTTATAAGATAGTTACAAATCTCTAATGCCCTATCAGAAATTCGGAGTCGATGTTTTGGTGGATAAGTGACGAATTCAAATAATATATGTTTGAAGCGTGAGTCCAACCTTGAACTTGCGATTTTATTTGCTAATCTTGCCGTTTCATATTTACAAGCTTTTATTTTGATGTTAGGTGGTATATCAGGGTGAAGTAAGTAATTACTCACTTTTTCTTGAGGTATACCTAGACTTTTTGCAATTTCCTTAATATCTTGGTGAAATGTATTAGTAAGCATAGTAAAAAGGTTCATCTTAATCGCCCACCGACCATTTCTTTGATGTAGTAATTCTCTAAGTGTTGCAAAATATGCTTCTACTTCACTTGTGTAGTCACCAACCTTACATAAAACATCAGTATCTTTCAATGTATTAATAAGTGTAAAGTATAAATCGTAACCTTCAACTAAAAGTATCTCGTTATTGCTTTTAGGAAAAACAACTAATTCAAATTCATTTCTATTTTCTTGGTAAAATTTCAATTTCTGTTTTAAGACAGTCGGTGAAAAAATAACACGATATGCAGGAATAAGTTCCTTTAATTGAAAAAGTTGATAACGATACATTGCTGACAACCCCCTAGTTGAACAATTTGCTACTTTAATCTATGAAACTGGGAGTTTGTCATATTCCTTTATTAGTTTAGTTGTTTTTTAGATTATTTTTGAGAAGGATAGGTAACAGTTCGGACTCAACTTCTTTCATTATTTCTGAAGGTTTCGTTTCTAGTGCAAGTGCAATAGTTAAAAATATCGATGAACTCATTGATTTAGAGCCATTTTCTATGTAGCTTAAGTAAGTTGTGCTTATTCCAGCTTTTCTTGCTAATGCAGCTTGTGTAAGTCCTCTTGTCTTCCTCGTTTGTCTTATATACTTACCAGTAGTTATTCTAAATAATGTTCTTGCATCCAATATCATCACCTCCACTTCTATTTTAGTTGAATTCGCCTCAAAAACTTACAAACTATGTTGAAAATCCTTAATTTTTTTAGGCTTTTTTGAATGATTACCAACAACGGCATATTTTATAAAGTAACTATTGTAAATTTTAGGAAGATTTTCTTCTTGAAAATATCGAATCTAATATTAATCAAATGTTATAGGGGTGTTTTCATGAGCAACTTTCTTTCTTATGCGGAAAAGTATAGGATTTTCACTTCCTTTAGTGAGTTGACTGAAACTAGTATTAGTAACGATAGAGTAAATTTCATTTTTAATAACAGTAAGCTGAAAAGAAAAGTTGCAGTTCGGGAGCTAGCTCAATCCGGTAACGGGTACGTCTATGGTGTCCGCAGTCTCGAAAATTGTCATATTAACTGCCAGTGACATTGACGTGGCTTGTTATGTAGAGTCACACTCATTGCCACTGGCGATTGATTTAGTCACTTAATTTGGCGCATCCAAAGCGGAAGAACCTAGATGAAATTTCTAAGATCGTTTTTAAACACTTCAACTACTTTTTCTAATGCTACCTTTTTCTCCAATAAATCGTGTATTTCAGCTCTTAATTGATCAACCATAGTCTCCATTTCGCCGATCCCATCTTCAAGCTGGTTCTTATAATCTTCTAAGTTATTAATCATCTTCGATGTTACTTTCCCCTTATAATTCATTGATTACACGGTGAATGTGGGATTCTCCTACAACTTTATTTCCTTGAAGAAATGCATCTAAAAGACTTTGACTACATAGAGTATTAATTTTTCTCGGAATCCCCTGGCTAAAGTTATGAATTGCCTGAATGGCTTCTTCTGAAAAAATCTCATATGGTGTTTCAACTACTATCAATTGATGTTTAATGTAAGCTTTTGTTTCTTGCTCAGTTAGCCCTGTTACTTGGTATCGCATTTGTATCCTTTGATCGATAGCTTCTAGGTGCTTCACTTTTAATTGATTTCGTAGACTAGGTTGCCCAACGACAATAAGGGTAAGAGGAGACATAGAATCTTCTTTAAAGTTAAGTATGAAGCGTAACTCTTGCAACATCGGCTCCGAGAAATGGTGTGCTTCATCAATAACAATAACTGGTGTTTTTCTCTCATTCTCATAAATATCTAACATTAAAGATTGGTACTGTCGTTTCGCTTCGGTTGATCGAAATGCAGGGTGAATTCCAAAGTTTTGTAAAACTTCTCGATAAAATAGTTTAGGAGTTAGTTCAGAGTCACATAAATATAAATAACGGTATTTTGTACGATCTAGTTTTTGTACTAATGATCTTACAGCCGTTGATTTTCCCATACCAGCCTCACCAGTTAATAAGCAAAACTGTCGATTTTCAGCAGCGTACTCTAATCGAGCTGTTGCTTCATTGTAGCTAGATGAGCTATATAGTTGTTCAATTAAAATCTCACGAGTAAATGGAACACCTTTCATTTCGAAGAAATCTAACATTCGCTACGCCCCCTTGATTTTTCTTTCCATTGGACAAAACTTGTGGTTCCTAGTTGTTTTCGCTTTTCCTCATCCTGCTGTTTTTTCAACCGATCTAAATAATCCGATACAGCCGTTGGTGAGGACTTTTCATCATATGGTTCATGAAGTTTTGAATGACTTTGATTTCGCAGTTCAGCTGGTTTTGCATCTGGGTAGCGCAAGTCATCTTTCCAAACCTGTACATAGGATAAATCAAATGGGTTATAACGAACGATAATTTTTTTACCCCGTAAAGACGAATCTACATCGTAAAGATTTCCCTCTAATTCAATCACCGCTGTTTTTCTAACTGAACGGTCTTCTTCCCATAAAAAGATTTCTTTTAACTCTTCAGGAGAAAGAAACCGTTGTTCCTCTTGTTTCGCTTCATATCGCTTTTTTGGTGTTTGTCCAGTCCCGCGGTGAACCCGATGATCGTAGGCATCCAACCATGATCGCAAGTACTCATTTAACGATTTTAATGTCGTCAACTTGCCTTGATTAATGAGAAGATTTGCTTCACCGGTAAAGCTTGAATCAACATATTGGAAAAACTTTTCAACCTTGCCTTTTGATTCTGGCGAGTACGGGCTTGCATGGATTAACTTCGTCCCCATACGCGCGCAAATCACTTTAAACTGTTTTGCGCTATAAACAGAGCCATTATCACAGAAAAACAAATGGGGCACACCATACTTTAATACCGCTTTTTGAACACATCTTTCAAGACGTGGATAACGTTCTTCAAAAAAGAATTCAGCGTGCATAATCCGACGACTATAATCATCAATAATTGCTATTAAGTATGCTTTCTTTCTTCGCCCCGAATGATTTGGATCGGGTAAATAAAGGGCATGTTGTGTATCTGCTTGCCAACAATCATTAGGAGCTGCGTGTTCGAAATGTTGAAATTCTTTCTTTACCGCACGGTAAATATCTCGCTTACTCCAACCCTGTTCTTGAAAATATCTTGAGAGCGTACGTGTTTTGAGGACACCAACCGGAACACGTTCTTCTAATTCCAAAATTCGAATTACCTGTTCCACACTACGGCTAGGAAGTTCTTTTCTTAATTCCACAGCTCGTTTCAATATAGAGTGGTCCACATATTGAAGACTTCCCTTTTTCTCTCTTTTTTGAGGCTTTAATGCATCAAATCCATCTTTTTCATAGTTTTTCAAATATCTTTCTAATGATCTAAGGCTAATTGTGGTTTTCTCACTGCCTGGGATGGAATATCTTTGTGCTGCAATCTCCTTTAAAAGGTTATATTTCTCCCCAGCATTAAGCTTTCGCTGAACAACTTGGGCAATTAACCCAAAACGAAATGCTGCGATTTCATTGCGTAAATTTTCATCCACTCGTTTTCCTCTCCTTTTTTACAAATGTAAACACTCTTAATTTTCTTCTGTTTTTAAGGAAAGGAAAACAGACATATTTTGTGTAGTAAAAAAAGGGGTAGAAACCAATTTTATGCAATTGAAACGACATTCCTGGTGGCTACCAGAATAACCCTTTGTGTTGACGAAGATTGAGTGATGAGAATAACTTTCCTTTTCCAGGAATATGTTTTTTTCCATGAAACAAAATCTTGAAGTAAAGCTCACACTCTTGGATAAGACTAATTCCCTTACGGTAAAGTTCAAGTAAATCATCACCTGCTTGGTAATCATGCGCCAATCTAACACGTTGCTTGGCAATCCACTGATTAAAGCGAGAGGTTAATTTCATTTTCCAACGACGTAAAGTCCGTAAGGAAATGATTGGGACTGTACAATGAGAAAGTCGCTTAGTGAGATGCGTTAACGGAACTCCCATTAACAACCACCGTGCAATAAATTCACGAAAAACATTTGAAAAACGAGACCAAGGAGTAAGAAAACAAGGGAGTAACGAAAACGTACGATCACAAGAACCACAACGCCTTCTTAACACAAAGATTATCGAGGACTGGTGTTTCATATGAACCCATCTTTTATATTTGCCGTGTTTTTTCATTCTTCTACCGCAGCACGGACATCGTAATTCAACATCATACTTATTAATGGAATCATTATACTTCTTGATAGAACGAGGCGAATCTAGTAAAATAATCATAGTTGTTAGAGGTCATTTGTCCAGCCGCCAAGCTATTGAGACAAATGACCTTTTCCTTTTCTAAAGTTTAAGAGCCGTCAACTCTAACGACCATTATACTATGGTCGTTAGAGTTGACGGCTCTTATATTATATTTTTTGCGACAAAAAAGGCAGCTAAAATTTTACCAATTACGACGTTGGAGGTGACCCCCAACACTATGGGGTTGGGTTAGAAGAAGATTATATTGTTGACGAGCGTGGTTGGATTAATATTAAAAATTTTTCAGAAGCACAAATAAGGACTCTTCTTATAAGGGTATTGAAGCTAATGCAAGGAGATTGTATTGAAAACCAGGAAATCATAAGTAACATTAAAGAAATTAATAAACGACTTTGCAATGAAATCTGGAACGTAGTTAGTAGCGAGCAAACTATCCAAGGATTATCTCCAAGATTAATTTTACCTAGTATAAATGACGTTGCTCGTATTAGTGAGCAAGAGGCAAGAGTATTATGCACTTCAATCCTTAACTCAACCAGCTATTACTACTCCATAGAAACCCCAACAGAAAATTCATATCAATTTACTGGAAATTACGCTCTAAAAACTAGAAGTGATTTAAGCATTTATGAAATAGATATGGGTAATACCTTCAACAAGATTGTAAATGTAGAGTTTAAGGCACACAACCCTGAGGCTAGTAATATAAAAAAAGATATTGAAAAGTTAATCAGAGAAGATGTAGTAGGGAATTGGTTTCATTTATTTAAGAATATGGATAGTGGAACTTTTTCATCTGTTTTTAATAAATTTATTCAGGCAATTAATGATAATAAACAGTATGTAAATAAAACAATTTCAATAGTATTTTGTTTTTGTGTTGTTGAAAAAAAGATTGCTTTGCAAAAGCATTTCTATTTTACTCCAAATATAAATATTGATTTGGATGAATATAGCAGGCAATTTTTTAAGCAAAATAATTTAGATGGTAACAGCAGCAGTAATGAGGAAAACGGTTGGGAATTAATTAGGACATAGGATATACCACCGTTTTCAATTGTTTAGTGTAGTTTAATTATTTTCGGTAATAACTGTTTTAGACAATTTTTTTAGGCTATATTGCATTTTATAATTATAAATCCTATTTTCTACTCTTGGATAATGAGCGAGAAAATATAAGGAGATAAATCTGTGGCAAGTATTCAAAAAAGGGGAAAAACATATCAGTACACTGTAAGTAACAGGGTGAATGGTAAATCGAAACCAATTAGAAAAGGAGGGTTTCGTACAAAAAAAGAAGCAAGGATTGCAGCAGCTGAGATAGAGGTACAATTAGGTAAAGGGATAGTACGTCACTTACATCCTGTGCCAATTGACAAGTATTTTGATAATTGGTTGATATTATATAAATCTCATTTAAGTTTAACGACTCAACAACACTATGATTACACTTCTAAGGCAATCAAATCTTATTTCGGTAGCAAACCATTACAAGAAATAGGAAGACACGATTATCAGTTATTTATAAATGAATATGGTTCAGGCAGGTCTAAAGAGGCTGTTGAAAAGTTAAATACACATATACGTGCCTGTGTTAAGGATGCAGTTGAAGAACAGATAATAAATAGTGATTTTACAAGGAAAGCTGTTTTGACTTGGACAACACCTGCAAAAAAAGCAAATGAGAAACATCTAGATTTTTTTGAAAGTCAGTTATTGCTAAATGAAATTTCAAATAGGCTTAAAGAAGGGAGAATATTCTCGTTGTTGTTGTTGGGCTTATCTTCAGGGATGCGTTTTGCTGAAATGGTTGGGCTAACCTGGGAAAGTTTTGACTTTGTAAACAATACTATTACAATTAATAAAACTTGGGGGTATATGAAGCGAACCCCTTTAGGCTTTGGTCCGACAAAAAATGAACACTCAAACCGAACTATTAAAATGGATAAAGTAACAATGGCTCACTTCAAAGAATTATTTTATTCTAGTCCCAATAATAAACACAAGTTGGTTTTTTACAGCTCTACATCGAAATATAAAGTAATAACTAATACAGTTGCAAATAAGCAACTACGAATGTTAACAAAT
Organism: Anaerobacillus isosaccharinicus; assembly: GCF_001866075.3. Lineage (GTDB taxonomy): Bacteria > Bacillota > Bacilli > Bacillales > Anaerobacillaceae > Anaerobacillus > Anaerobacillus isosaccharinicus. The sequence continues at coordinate 3,716,571 of NZ_CP063356.1, forward strand.
GAGCTTAAAATACAGCCAATTACAATCCATGGATTACGACATACGCATACTAGCTTGCTATTGTATAAGGGTGTCTCCATTTATTATGTAAGTGACCGCTTAGGTCATAGTAATATTGAAACAACATTAAAGGAATATTCTCACTTAATTAAGGAATTGCGCCAAGAAGATGAGAAAAAGACTATTGATTTCTTGAATAGCATTAATAAGTAGAAGGAATTAATATTTTTCTAAAGTAGTTTCTTTTAACTGTCCCTCCGTTATTATGCTTTTATTATAATAAGAAGAACACTGCGTCAAAAGATTGATGCCTTGAGCCCAAATGATAAATTTTACCTTGCGATATGAGTGCCATAAGTGAGCTACAAAGGGATATTACTGTAAATCGAGTTACCGAAGGATTAAATAAAGGCATCAAGACGAAAGGTTTTGGAATACCGAGAATATGAGATGGGAAATGAGAAAAAGTAATTGGAGTGTATGAAATCATTCTGCACGAGAATGACTTAAGCAACTGGAGTAGTAAAATCTACTTTGTATAAATAAATATAAAATAAATAGAAGTAAAGGGTGAAAATGGGTAATATAAAAAAACTGCTAAAGGGCAGTTTTTTAAATGTATTCTAATTTGGGTCCCTTGATGTGCTATCCAATAAATAGCTCTACCGGCTAGTCCTCCTTATGCACAGAGCAAGGGACGTTAAAAAAATAGGGCAAGTATTGAGCATAATCCAAATCACCTCAAATTTTGTTTTAAATGCATTAAGTAAGTTGGCGATATTTGCGGATAGTAATCCTGCTAACAGCATTCCTGCAAAAAGCATATTACTACTCATTAACACTTGTATCCTGGTTAGGAGGTCTGGGATTGAACCAGATGCTATTAGTTGGTAAGTATTGTTATTTTATTTTATCACAGCATTACAATAATAAAAAGAGAGCGTAATAGAGTTAATAGCCACCTATTACGCATATTAGACTAATATTCTCATATATAACTTAAAGTTTTTATTTTATAATATTTATTTAAACAGTAGATGGGACACTTTGGTTGTTCTTGAAGTACTCTTTATAACTTTGGGTATATATTTCCCCTAAATGTCCTAAATCTATATTCATTCCACTCTTATAGTAGGCGTTACAAGTCCATCCAAAACCATATGTAATCGAAGCGGCTACTGTACCTCCTAATGTAGCAGTTGCACCTGTACCAAGGCGACCACCTGCCCAACCTAATCCTTTTAATAACTGTACTCCATATTTAAATAATTGTTTCCCTAAACTTCCAGTAATGGTAGAACCTATCAATGACATAACATCATTTTTAGAAACTTTACAATTATATATATAGGCAATTTTTAGAGCTAGTGCAACTTGTAGAGAAGTCAATGGAATAATATCAGCAGTGGGAACTGGAATAACCCCAATACCAAATGCGGATACAGCTGCTCCGTTTATCCAGCCCTTTACTTTATTTTCCTTATATTTAGATACTTTGAGAAAAAATAAATCTTTTCCAGAACTTTCTAGAATACTTATAATTTCGTTATTTAATTCTTCTACGTTTATATATTTTTTTGCAGATATCGGAATAACTTTTTGTCCAGTTTCCTTTTTAATTTGTGAAATTACAGTCTCATACGCATCTTTATCTTCTAAAATGCCATCTTCATACCAAATATCAATTTTGTTTAAAACTGTAATGATAGGCTTATTAAGTTTTTTAACCTTATTATATGTATCAATCATATGCTTTGTAGGACCAACTGCTGCATTAAAGAAAAACATAATAATATCTGCATCTTCATGAACAAAATCTTCAGCTTGGTTTGACACTTCTTGATTAATATCAGCCAATCCAGGTGTATCAGCAATTATTACATTTTCCGAGTAATAATAAGGCTTAACTTCAGTTGTTAACCCAGCATATGCACCAACTTCAGACAATTTCTTACCAGTTAGAGCATTAATAGTTGAAGATTTCCCAACGTTTACATCTCCTAACAAACTTATAACAAGCTTTTGTTTAAATAGTTCATCCAATTCTGCATTAGTCTTCCTAAATGCCTCTTCAAAGTCTTTTTCTAATTGTTCCTCATCAAAGAAGTTTTTTTCTTCACTCATTGTAAGCACACTCCCAAAAATTTAAAAATAAAACTTAATTTAGTATAAATCCATTATATTACATAATATCTAAAATCTCTCTATATATTCTTTCGTATAATACATTAAATTTAGTAGTTTTTGCCTTTTTTTGGAGTGATATAGTATATAATGTAAAAAAAGAGGAAAAAAGTAAAATATCATTAGAGGTGGTATAAAATGGTTAATTCTATAGTGTTTAGTAAAGTAAAAAAAGAAAATATCTTTTGCGAGACATTTGACGAGTTTGAAAAAAATAATGGAATACAGTTTTCTAATGCCGGTATAGCAGTAATCTATGGACCTAATGGAACAGGTAAAACAAGTTTAACTAGAGTTTTAGATTGTGAAAAAGGTTCTTCATTCAATGTTGAATTTGAAGGGAAGCAATATAGTGAAATAGATAATGAGTTATTTCACATTATCAACGACCAAAATAGTAGAAATATTATAGTAGGAGAAACAGAAGATTTTTTGTTAGGGGATGATATAAAAAAAGAGTATGACCTTCAAAGATGTAACTGCTAAACTAAAATAGACAGTTTCCGACAAATAATTTTGAACACTTATTTACCAAATATTCTTCTAACAGTATGATAGTTTTATATTATTTTTACTGTTGGGGGGCTTTGAAAGGTGGAAAAGTGGTTGAAGTATGTGGAAATTAAACGAATGTTAGAGCAAGGGTATTCGAAGGCTAAGGTTGCAGAAAAGTTTAATATTTCAAGAGGAACATTGTACAAGTATTTGAACATGACTCCTGATGAAATGAGTACTTGGTTAGCTTCTAGTAAGACGAGACGAAAAAAGTTGGATGTGTTTAAAGGGATGATTATAAATTGGCTGAAAGATTGTCCTGATGTTACTGCAGCTCAAATTTTTGATTGGCTTCAAGACCGTTTTCCAGAATATAAGATTGGTGAAAGTAGCGTTAGGAGTTACGTTCGTAACTTGAGAAAGGAATATGATCTTCCTAAAACTAAGGGGGAAAGACAATATCAAGCAGTTGAAGATATGCCAATGGGACAGCAGGCCCAAGTAGATTTTGGACAAATAAAAGTAAAAACTATTGAAGGAAAGATAGTGAAACTGTACTTTGTAGCGTTTGTTCTATCCAACTCCAGGTACAAATATGTGGAGTGGTTGAATCGTCCTTTCACTACAAAAGATTTAATTATGGCTCACGAAAATGCTTTTCAATACTTTGGTGGAATACCTTATGAAATCGTGTATGATCAAGATCGAATTATTATTGTTAGCGAAAACTATGGAGATCTTATCATGACGAAAGAGTTTGAAGCATTTCGTCTCTCGCGTCAACTGAAATTATATATGTGTAGGGCTTTTGATCCCCAAAGTAAAGGGAGAATTGAAAATGTGGTAGGGTTTGTAAAGAAAAACTTCGCAAAGTATCGCACTTTCACTAATATCGATGTCTGGAATGAGCAGTGCCTACGTTGGTTAGAGAGAACTGGGAATGGTAAGATCCATAATATAACAAAAAAAAGACCAGTCGAAGTGTTTCTAGAAGAAAAGAAACATTTACGACCGGCCCTTCCGCTTATTGATGCGACCAACAACAATAAGCAAAATTACACAAATCTTAATTCAAGTATAACAAGGACGGTTCGTAAGGACAATACTATTCTATTTAAATCAAACCGTTATAGTGTTCCTCTCGGAACCTATTCACCATTTGGAACAGTCGTTGCACTAGTGGTAGAAGAACCGTCGTTAAAAATTATTAATCAAGAAACTGGTGAAATGATAGGTGAACATGAAATTTCACTGGAAGCAGGTAAACTTATACAAGATCGTAAACATACCAGAGATCGCAATAAAGGAATAGCTGAATTCGTTGACTTGGTAGCTAATCATTTCGAAAATAAGGAACTTGCCCTTGAGTATATTGTAAAAGTTCGTGAAGCATATCCTAGATATATTCGTGATCAACTTCAGTTAATGTCTAAACATATTGATCTGGCATCGTCAAAAGAGAAAAATGAAGCACTTCATAAGTGTATGAAATTAAAATTGTTTAGCGCATCTGAATTCGCTGATATGATTGAACACGTCAAACGCCAACGACAAGTAAACAATACAGTACCAACCGCTAGTGATAAAGTTGTTCAACCATTACATGTACAAGGAAGTGCTGCTCTCCATGTAAAGCCAATTCTCCGGAATATTGATGAATACATCTCTATTATGGAGGGGAGCTGAAGATGACGGATTTAAAAGGATTGCAAGATTTATTTCGAACCTTAAGATTAGCTGAAACCGCTGCTCAGCTTCCGGAACTGATCAAAAAGGCTGAAACAAAGGAGTTATCTTATCAAAAATTTTTACTCGAAGTTATGGGATATGAACAAAAACGAAGAGAAGAAAAAATGTTTGAAAAACGCTTGAAATGGGCAGATTTCCCTTACTTTAAAGTTTTGGATGAGTTTAATTTAAATGAACAAAATTCATTGAGCCAAAGGCAATTCAACCAACTTAGGGACCTGACCTGGATTGATCAACTTTATAACATACTACTATTAGGACCGACAGGTACTGGAAAGACTTTTTTATCAATAGGTCTTGGTATAGAAGCAATTCAAAGAGGTTATAAGGTCACATTTATCACAATGGGTGAACTTATTCATACGCTGAAAACAGAAGAAATAACGAGAAAATCTCAATTGCGATTGAAGAGATTACGAACCTCGAATCTAGTGATAATTGATGATCTAATGTTTATGGCAATGGATCAACGAGAAGCTAATTTATTCTTTCATTTAATTAATGATTTATATAACTCTTCCTCTATCATTTTGACCTCAAATAAAGGGCCAAGTGAATGGGGAGAACTTCTCGGTGATCCAGCAATTACAACCGCAATTTTAGATAGAATTATTCATCGTGCCGAGATCATACAGTTCACTGATGATAGTTACCGAATGAAGCACAGAACTTCCATTTTCAAGGAAGGAAATGTTCAAAATTAATTAGCAAAAAGTGTTCATTTTTACTTGACGGTCACAAAAGATACATAGATAGGGAATTTACAAACTTATTTGTTAATAAATTATCAACTATTCTAAAAAATGAGTTTAATATCTCGAAAAAATCGAGTGAATTACTTAAACAAGTAGTTAACCCAATACTAAAGGAGTACATAGGGGACCTCTCAAATACAAAGTCTAAAGGGAATGAAATTGATAGGAACCAGTTTCTAGCCTATATTTCGAATATAGAGCAAAAAGATGTTCAAGAATATGATATAAAAAAGTATGAATACACAATACGAGACTTTGAAGAAAAAGAATCTAAATTAAGAAAGATAATTCAATTAGAAAAAAAGCCCTTAAATAAGAATGAAAAAATAAGAGAAGTTGAAGAACATGATGAAGCAATTAGGATTCTTCATAAATTTAGTTATAAAGACGAGTGCATAGTATGTGATACTAGTGGTATAGACGCTAAAACATTACTTTCCCATAAAGAAACAAATAAAGGGAAAATTTACGAACAACTGGACGAAGATACAAAAAAAATATTAGAAAATATTATCCTCTTAACAGGTAGTGAAGACCCTTTTAATATAAAAAGTTCATTAATGGAGGCAATAAAAGTAGGTAATAAAGGGATTGTTGAAAGTTTAGTCGAAGAAATAAAAGCTTATTTGGAGATATTTAACTTAAAAATTCACAATTTGTTTGCCACGTGCTTAGAAGACAATGAATTGCTAGATAAAAATAACGAATATAATAAAATGCTAGAAAACAAACCAGAATTAAGTGATGAGGATATTTTATTTATTGAAAGTATTGTAAATGAAAATATTGAAAAAGATATTGTATTAAAAAGAGATGAAAATAATAATCTAAAACTGCTATTAAATGATAAGGAGTTTCTGAATCAAGATAGGAAAAACTTACATTTAAGTACGGGTGAACAAAATTTCATATCCTTGGCTTTTGAATTAATAAAAGCAAAGAACTCGAACAAAAAAATTATTGTTTTAGACGACCCTATCTCGAGTTTTGATTCAATTTACAAAAATAAAATAACTTACGCGATAATTAAGTTTCTTGAGGGGAAGAAGCAAATAATTTTAACTCACAATACTGAACTCATAAAATTAATGGAGCATCAACGAAATAAATGTTTTAATTTATATTTGTTTAACAATACCTTTGATGAAGAGAATGGTTTTATTAAAGTAAATAATAAAGAACAAGAAATACTTCTTTACTTAGATAAACTATTAGAATTGTTTAGAAATGATATTTTTGTAGAAGTAGAGAATGAAAGGAATTTTTTAATTGCAATGATTCCTTTTATGAGGGGCTATGCTCAAATTATTAATTATAAGAACGAAAAAAATAGTTTAACTAAATTAATGCATGGTTATCAGGAGGAAAAAGTAGATTTAGCCGAAATCTATAATAACTTGTTTGGTACGAAAGATAAGATTACAACATCATATGAGGTTTCTGCTAAAGATATCCTAAGTTTGGACATATCAACGTTAGATATCTTGAAAGTAGGTTCTCAATACCCATTATTAAATAAGACTCTCAGACATACTTTAACTTATCTATTTTTACGATTAAATGTGGAAAAGGTTTTGGTCGATTTGTTTAATATAAATACCAAAAAAAATGATATGTTAAGTAAAATTATTTCAAAAGCATTTTCAGAAGACACACCAGAAAATAAGAAAAGCCGTATATTTTTGCTTTCCAGAAAAACTTTATTAAATGAATTTAATCATTTTGAAGGAAATATGAATATATTCCAACCTGCCATCGATATTTCTGATACTGCATTAAAAAAGGAAAGTGAAGATATAAAAAAATTTTTATCCAATTTAACATTAAGCCCTATAGGCAATTAAATTATCTTATGAAAAGATTAATATTAAGTAAGATATAAATAGCATTTATTCATTAATTGAAAATTTAGATGAAATTTCTTCTAACTGTCCCATTAAATTAAAGTTTATGGGGGATAATTTGTTATAATTAATAGGAACACGACCTCCCGATTCCGACCCCGAAATCAGGTGTCCGAAAAAGTCATGGTCGTGTATACCCTAGAGATATCATCGAAGGTAAGATGTCCCGAAAAGCCTTATCTGACGCGATTTTTCCGTTACTGTCCGGTCCAGACCTTAGCGCACGACTCAAAATCGTGTTAAAAGACCCTAACTCTTGTTAAAGAGAGTTGAGGGTCTTTTATTTTAACCTTTAAACACAGACTCAATTGGTGAATAAAGATTGTGCTGCCGTTTTATATCTGTGTTTGTCATTTGAATGTATTTTCTCACCATTGACATATCGGAGTGACCAAGAATTTTTTGCAAACTAAATGGGTCTCCGCCACTTAAAATGTAGAATAAAGCCCCAGTGTGTCGGAATGTATGGGGGGATACTCGTTTTGTTTGAATTTCAGCTAATTTTCCCCATTCTTGAAGGTTTTTCCGAACCGTATTGTCTGCTAAGGGCTTCCCGTCATAAGTAACAAATAGTACATCGGATTTAAATTCCTTAGTTTCAGCCATGTATTCCTCAATTAATAAGCATGTTTTTGTTGAAAGAGGAACTAGCCTTGCTTTTTTTGTTTTTGTATTTTTAGCTTCTAGCTGAATAAGCCCTTCTGTTAAGTCAACGTTATTCCGTTTAATTTTTATGAGCTCGGAACATCTTATCATGGTATCAAGTAATACATATATCATGACTAAATCCCTAAAACCTCTAAATGTAGAGTCATCAATTGTATTAATTAACTGTTTAACCTCTGTTGGGGTAAACGATTCTAAAGTATCTTCTTCAGTTTTCACGGGTTTAAATCTTTCATGAATTGGTTCTTCAAGCCAACCTTCCATAAAACAGTGACGTAAAAAAGCTCTCATTGTCCTAATGCGGACATTTGCAGTTACTGGTGATAAACCCTTATCGTGCAGCATAAAACCGATAAAGCCTCTAAAAAGGTCCAAATTAAGCGCTTCTACTGATAAGTCCCCACCTGTATAATCTAAAAGATAACCAATATGCTTATGGTAATCATTTAGTGTTATTTCTGTTAGCCCTTCAGTCGCTTTAAAAGCCATAAATTTTTTAAACATACTACAAATCGTTAATGAATTGGAACTACTGTTCCCTTTACTAGTTGCAGCACTAGTCCTAGAAAATTTTCTAAGCCTTTTTTGCCCGTTTTTCTCCATAAAAAAACCTCCCTATATTGAATAAAGGAGGATACAGTTTGAATATTTATGTAATTGAACCCCAATGGTTAGCCAAAAAGGTCTCCCAAGGTTTAGCCAAAAACAGCCCTGAGACCTCTTGATACCTAAAACCACAAAAGCCATAAAAACCTTAATTTGGCGGGACTGTGTGGGAATCGAACCCACCGAAGACGGCACGCGCCTCCCATAAGGTTTTGAAGACCTCGGCAAACACCAGTTACACAACCAGCCCCGTATTTGAAAAAAATTTTTATATATTTACTACTTGTCTATATTACAATTATTTTAGTATAAAATCAAGTCTAATTCGACAAAAACGCTGGGGAGTCTACTTACAATCAATTTTTATGTAAACATTTATTTAACTGTATATTCCTTAAATAATGGGAAATGCTATTTTATAGTTAACTGAAATTTTGAGTATGTAGCTCAGTGGTTAGAGCAAACCTTTACGGTTATATCGTAGGTTCAAATCCTACCATACTCACTTAACATGTTTGATAAGTCACTCGTAGCTGAGTGGCTTTATTTGTTTAATTCAGTCTGTATTCAACGTATCTGAAGAACAGCTTCAGCAACACACATCCTGGTTTCCTTTTGGCCAGTTGATATTTTCGTACTTAGACCAACTTTTTCTAGCATAGTGTTTTCTTAAACATAAATGAATTACCTCTTATTGGGGAAGTTAAAGCTATAGACAAATCGCAGTGTGAGCTTGGGTGGTGATGGAGTATGGAGAACTTTCCTTTTTTTATTATGGTCTTATTAATCATTCTTTTGTTTTTATCAGCATTTTTCTCATCTGCTGAAACTGCTTTTTCTAGTGCGAATCGAATTCGTTTAAAAAATTATGTTGATGAAAATCGAAAAGGGAGTAAGAATGCCTTAATGGTTACCGAGAATTTTGATAAAGGCTTATCAACGATTTTAGTCGGCAATAATGTCGTCAATATTGGTGCAGCCACCATTTCGGCGAAACTAGCGACTGACCTTTTTGGAGCTGGGACAGGGATGATCATCAATACAGTAGTCATGACGACACTTGTTTTAATTTTTGGTGAAATCTTACCGAAATCCTATGCAAAAGAAAATGCGGAGTCTTTTGCTTTAAAAATATCTGGGATTTTAGCGTTTTTGATGAGGGTGTTAGCGCCGGTAACGATCATTTTCATCTCGTTAAAAAAAGCGATATCCAAGATGATGACGGCAAAAGAATACACGCCTTCAGTAACAGAAGAAGAACTGAAAGTCATGATCAATATTAGTGAAGAAGAGGGTATTATCGATAAAAAAGAACGAGAACTTGTTCATAGTGCCCTTAATTTTGACGATATTGTTGTTGGTGAAATTTTAACACCACGCATTGACATGATTGCTGTAGAGGTCGATGACCCAAAAGACGAAATACTAGAGATGTTTTTACAAGAACGTTATTCTAGAGTTCCTGTGTATAAAGAGCATATTGATAATATTATCGGAATTTTGTCCGAGCGGGAATTTCTGTCCCATCTTGTCCAGAACAAAACCTTTTCGGTAAAGGACTTACTTAGAAAACCAATGTTTGTTGTTGAGTCGTTAAAGATATCGTCGTTACTGCCAGAGTTGCAAAAAAATAAAACACATATGGCGATTGTCATTGATGAACATGGTGGTACTGAGGGACTTATTACGATGGAAGACATTTTAGAAGAAATTGTCGGTGAGATTTGGGATGAGCACGATGAAAAGGTGAGCATCATGAATCAGCTTGATGAAAACACCTATCAATTTTCTGCCGATGTCCCGCTAACCGATTTTTGTCAGTTATTGGCTGTACCAATTCCCGATAGCTCTTATCATTCGTTGGGCGGTTGGATTGTTGAAAAAATAGAAAAGATCCCAAATGTCGGTGAAGAAATACTCTATCACCATTTAACGATTATTGTTCATGAGATGGACGGAAGGCGAATTCGCCAGTTTATCGTCAAAAAGAATGAACTAGCTATGGATGAGGACTTATGATCGTATTAAGTTGTCATCCATTTTTTTTAGGTGAAGATCTTTTTCCTCGCATTTCTCTTTGTATTTCTTGCAACGACACTACGATAAAGAGTAAAGTAGTAATAGCTAACTACATAATGATGCACATCAATTTAATGAAAATTAGTAACATACATAGAGAAAAAAGGATAGAAAGGTTGGTAGACCAACTATGGGAGATCGTTTTTATACAATTGGAATGGCAGGGCATATCGATCATGGGAAAACGACGTTAACTAAAGCGTTAACAAACATTGATACGGATCGTTTAAAAGAAGAAAAGGAACGTAATATCTCAATTGAGCTCGGCTTTGCGCCGTTAAAGCTGAAGAGTGATATTCAAGTATCGGTTATTGATGTGCCTGGACATGAGCGTTTTATTCGGCAAATGATTGCTGGAGTTGCTGGGATTGACTTAGTAATGCTCATCGTCAGTGCTGACGAGGGTGTAATGCCGCAAACGAAAGAGCATTTAGATATTTTATCTTTGTTAGGAATTAAAAAAGGGATCGTTGTGGTGACGAAAATTGATCGTGTTGATGAAGAGCTACTTGAATTAGTTCAAGAAGATATTGCGATGGAAGTTGAAGGCACATTTCTAGAGAATGCCCCTTTTGTTTTTGTGGACAGTTTATCGGGCAAAGGAATTGATCATTTAAAAGAAGTAATCGAAGAAAATCTCACAGATGTGCCGAGTCGTGACGCAAAGGGAGCGTTTCGCTTACCAATCGACCAAGTATTTACCGTTCACGGGCAGGGTACGGTCGTTAGAGGAACGATTTATGAAGGGTCAATACAAGAAGGCGATATCCTTGAAATCTTGCCACAAGGGGTCAAAGTAAGGGCCAGACAGCTTCAAGTCCATCACGAAAAGAAAGAAAAAGGCTTTGCGGGGCAACGAACGGCGATCAACCTTGGTGGCGTCACTAAAGAAGATGTAAAACGAGGCGATGTTCTTGTTTCAACCCAGCAATATTCAACAACTTCTACAATTGACATTTCACTTCAAGCCTTAAAAGGGTTAGATCATCCCCTGAAGCAACGGGGCCATATTAAGCTTCACTTAGGTACAGCTGAAGTTTACGGGAAAATTATTTTCTTTGATCGCAATGAATTAGCGGGCGACGAAGCTGAAACGATTTTATGCCAATTACGCTTAGACGAACCAATTGTAACAAGACGAGGAGATCGCTTTATTTTACGGAGACCTACACCAGTAGAAACAATTGGTGGCGGTTTTGTTATCGATCCGAACGGGGAAAAATATAAGTTTGGCGAGCAGACAATTAATCTGTTAGAACGGAAAAAAGAAGGAACACCGTTAGAACGAATCATCGATACGTTAAAAGAAGAGAAGTTTTTATCAGTAGGACAATTACAAAAGCTTGCTGATTTAGCAGAAGATGTTGTTTCTGCGGCACTCGAAGAATTGCGAGAGAACGAACAAATGATCGAAACTGAGCAGGGGGAAGTTGTTTTAACTTCAATTTTTGAAGAAATCGTCGAGCTAATTAGCCGCGATCTTGAAGAATTTCATGAAGAGACTCCATTAAGAGAAGGAAAAAGTAAGGCCGAAGTTCTTCATTCGTTAAAACAAAGTTATCCGATTAAACTATTAGAATTTACACTTACGAAAAGTGAGCAAGATCAACAACTAAGTAGACGTGGTCAATTTATCGCTTTGGCCCAATTTGAACCACACTTTCCAAAAAAATGGGCAAAACGAATGGAACAAGTTGTAAATGAACTTGAGAGTCAAGGCATGCAAGTAGAAGCGTGGGAGTATGTTGTTGGTCGAGCTGGATTACCGGTAAATTTTCAAGAGGATTTAAAGCATTATCTTATTCGTACACGAAAAGTGATTGCCCTTGATGAGAAGCATTTTGTTTCAGCTACCCATTTACGAGGAGCGATTAAGAATTTGAGAGACAAAACTAACGACGAGTTTGAACTTCAAGATGCAAAAGAAGTGTTGCAGCTATCAAGAAAATATCTAGTTCCGTTTATGGAGCTGTTAGACCAATTGAAACTAACTGTTCGAATCGAGACGAAACGGCAGTGGCAAAAAGTGGAGTATGATAAATGGATACAAGGAAAATAATAGACGATTTACTCGGAGTTTCGCTTTCATTTTTAACCCCGTATTATAAACAAGGTCGTGGAAACGCCACAACAGCTAGAAGGATAATGACAGGTCTTGGGCAAACAGAGATGAATACAAACGTAGTCGCTTATGATGAACAGTCGTTTTCCAGAGACTTGGTTGAAACGATAAAAAAAAGTGACTTACTTCATGTTCTTCATTTCCGTCGCTTTGCTGAGTGGCTAGAAAAAAATGATTATCAGGTTGAGAAACCTTATGTCATCACTTCTGGTGGAACAGATGTTAATATTGATATTTTTAGTAGTGAGTACAAGGAGAAAATTGGTCAAGTTTTAAGGAATGCAACAGCTATCACCGTATTTAGTGATGATGCGAAACAAAAACTAGCCGAAGTATATCCTGAAGTTACCGAGAAAGTTCACATTGTAAAGCAAAGTGTTTGGTTTCCGCATGATGCGTCGTCTAATTCAACCGTTAGTTTCGCGGAGGTGGGGCCAAATATTTTACTACCTGCTGGTTTAAGGCCGGTAAAGGATGTCTTATTTGTTTTACCAGCGTTAGTGAAACTAAAAGAACAATTTCCTTCGTTAACGTTTACCATTTTAGGCGCACCTTTAGAGAAAAGTGTTGTAAAAGCTGTTAGACAAGCACAGGAAAAGTATCCGTGGATTGATTATTTTGAGGAAGTCGCCCTTGAAGAAATGGAGGGGGTCTATCTGCAAAGTGACATTATTATCAATACATCCCTATCAGAAGGACAATCGTCCGCGTTACTCGAAGCGATGTTCTTAGGAAAGCCCGTTGTGGCTAGAAATAACGGTGGTAACCAAAGTATTGTGACTCACGATAAAACTGGATTTTTATTTGAAAATGTCAACGAATTCTATGAGCAAATCAAGCTTTTATTGACAAAAGATGAGATAAAGGAAGGAATTGCCTTGAATGGTCGTAAATATGTAGAAGAGCACCATTCGCTTAACGAAGAGATTGAGAGTTATTTGAATTTGTACTTGCAGATTTTAAAATGAGATGAACCCCGTCATATGTTGGCGGGGTTATTATGATTAAAAATAGATGTCCTCAAGGTTATTTTAGTGAATGAGCGCGGTACTGACTGAAAAAAGACCTGTGAATCACAAAAAAAGTAAAAGTTGAATGAAAATTTAAAAAAAGATCCCGATATTACCAGAAAAAGTAAATATCGGGCGTAAAACTGAAGAAAGGCTCCCGATATTACCAAAAAAAGTAAATATCAGGCGTAAAACTGAAGAAAGGCTCCCGGTATTACCAGAAAAAGTAAATATCAGGCGCGAAACTAAGGAAAGGCTCCTGATATTACCAGAAAAAGTAAATATTAGGCGTAAATCTGAAGAAAGGCTCCCGATATAACCAGAAAAAGTAAATATCAGGCGAGAAACTAATGAAAGGCTCCCAATATTACCAGAAAAAGTAAATATTAGGCGTAAAACTGAAGAAAGGCTCCCAATATTACCAAAAAAAGTAAATATCAGGCGTAAAACTGAAGAAAGGCTCCTAATATTACCAGAAAAAGTAAATATCGGGCGCGATCCAAATACCGCACACTACCTAGGACAAAGTAACCCCGCCAGCATTTGGCGGGGTTCTGTCTCTTACCTTACTCAACGTCAATTGAGTCACTTAATGTAACTAATGATACAATCGCCGGATGAATCTTTTTAGAATGAGAATATGTTAAATAAAAATTGCGCTCATTTGGTAAGGTTTTAATCACTTTAATGCGATTTTGTTTCATCGCCTGTGTTGCAGCAATGCTTGAGACGACAGAGTAACCTAGGTCGGCTTCAACCATGCTAATGACCGCCTCCGTTGTTTTTACTTTCGCAATACAGCGAAGCTCGAAAGTTGAAATCCCAAGTCCCTTAAGGCTTCTTTCTACACCTTGCCAAGTGCCTGATTTTTCACTACGGAAAATAAACGGCAAATTTTTTATTGTTGTTAGATCGTTGATTTCTTCACTATCTTTTGGACCAATTAAAATAAATTGATCTTTCTTAATGATATGACTAATTAATTCATCACCTATGGGCTCGCTACCTACAAAGCCAACGTCAAGGGAGCCTTCTTTCAGTAGACTAGGTATTTCCCCTGAATCATGAATAGATAGTTGAATGTCCACACTTGGGTGCACGTTTAAAAACTCTCTTAATAAACTAGGCACGATGTAAGTTCCGGGTACCGAGCTTGCCCCAATCCGAAGCACACCAGTAAGTTCTCCTTGAAGGCGGCGACATTCTTCTACGAGCACGTCCCAATCATAAAGAAACTTTTTTCCTTTTTGGTAAACAACTTTTCCGGCTTCAGTAGGCTCAACCGTTTCTCGATGTAATAAGTTAATCCCTAGCTCTGCTTCAAGAGTTTTAACTTGTTTACTTACAGCAGGTTGACTAATATTTAATAGATTTGCAACAGTCGAAAAACTCTTGTTATCTAGCACCATCATAAATGTTTTAATTCTTTTTAAGTTCATTGGGGATCACCTTTAATTAGACTTTGATCATATAAGCCTTAAGTATTGGAAATAGGAACAAGGTGAACTTGTTCCTTTAATCGTTAACGACTAACATATAAAGACTTTTCCTGTTTAGCTTCTACACTTCCGATAATCTTCGCTTCGATTTCTAACTCATGTAATTTAGCTACATAATGATGTGCTTCTTCCTCAGGTAAGGAAACAAGAAGTCCTCCTGATGTGATCGCGTCACAAAGGATCCACTGCTCAAATTCTTTTAACGATTCGTCATACTCAACATCATTGGCTAACCAGCGGTGGTTTGCTTTTGAACCACCAGGGACAATTCCTTCTTCAGCTAAAGCGGTTGTTCCTTCTAAAACAGGAACTTTTTCATAATTTACCTTAAAGGTAACGTCACTCCCCTTTGCCATTTCAAAAGCATGTCCTAACAATCCAAAACCTGTGATATCTGTTACGGAGTTCGGATGAAGGTCTTCTAGTGCCTCGCTAGCTTTGTTATTTAACGTAGCCATCGTTTCCATGACTTTGTGAAGTTGGTCTTCAGTTAGCTTGTCTCGCTTAATGGCAGTTGTTTGAATTCCCACACCAATCGGTTTTGTCAGTACGAGGGCATCACCAGGTTTAGCACCGATGTTTTTGAAAACGCGGCTAGGGTGAATGACTCCAGTAACAGACAAGCCAAATTTAGGCTCTTGGTCATCAATCGAGTGCCCACCAATAACAACGGCACCAGCTTCTTGTACTTTGTCAGAAGCACCACAAAGAATTTGAGCTAAAATATCTGGGCCTAGCTTTTTAATTGGATAGCCAACAATATTTAAGACTGTTTTTGGTGTTCCGCCCATAGCATAAACATCACTTAATGAGTTAGCCGCAGCAATTTGTCCAAACATATAAGGGTCATCAACAATAGGTGTAAAGAAATCTACTGTTTGTATAATAGCAAGATCATCTGTTAATTGATAAACACCAGCATCATCTGATGTTTCATGTCCCACAAGGACATTAGGGTCATATGCACGTTCAGGTAATTGGCACAAAACTTGTGCTAGGTCCTCAGGACCGATTTTACATCCTCAACCACCTTTACCTGTTAATGTAGTTAATTTAATTGGATTGTTTTCCATTCTTTAATGCACCTCCTATAGAATAGTATAAGCGTATTTTTTGATTATTGACAAATAATATCATAAAATGAAAAATAAATGAATTCATTAAAAGGAGAGGTTATTTAATGAGTTATACAATCGAAGTGCAATTTTGTATGCAGTGAAACTATGCACCTAAAGCTGCGAGTTTCGCAGAAGAGATGTTTAACCATTTCAGATCTGAAATTACCAAGCTAGAGCTAATTCCTAGTTCAGGTGGCGCTTTTGAAGTCACAGTTAACGGAATTAAGGTTTATTCGAAACTTGAAACAGGATCCTTCCCTGAGACAGAAGAAATTTTTGAAAAAATGGAGAATTTTTAAGCACTCATGATGAGTGCTTTTTACTTTGATTTCTGTTAAAGAATTTTCAAAAAATTGTATCTTTCCCCTCTTTTTTTCTTGTATAATAGAAATAGACAAGCTTAAAAACATAGAGATTCAAATAGGGGAGGAAATACATTTGAAGAACAAATTGACTAAAGGTCTTGGGATCGGTTTAGGAATTGGTTTATCTATTTATTTAACTGGACTTTATTTGGAGTATAAAGAAAAAGCTGAGCAACTGAAAGAAAGAGAAACTTTCGGTACTGGGCAAGACATGTCATAAAGACAAGGTGATCGGGGCTTTACTCGATCACCTTTATTTTTGCCATATAAAAAAGGTGACCGGGCTAGCCGATCACCTCTTTCCATCTACATGATTAAAACGCTTCTGGGGTCGTATCGATCTGTTTTTTTCTCCGACACCTCATTTCTATGTTCTCGTTTAGAACAATGAGTTAAAGGCTATGCTGTACAAGCGTTATCACCCCTTGAGGTTAGAAAAGCAAATCTTTATTACCCAAACAAATCACTTTTTAGATGGGAGAAACAGTTTCCTGTTCCCTGGTACTATTTTGTGTAGAAGTGGGAATAATATTTATGGAAATTTTTACTTTACAGCTTTGCTTTAGAGATAGTGTTTTGAATTTTTTTTAGGTATAATTGATCACTATAAGAACCTATAGATAGACAATGGGGAGGGACATATGAAACAGTTTTTACGTGAATTACCAGCGATACATATACTGAAATCGGACGAGCACTTTCTTCAATATTGTGAAAGCTTTAATTTAAATGATCACGAGATGACGGATCTTGTTCAAGTTGAAATCGACAAGCTTCGCAAAGATCTGTTGAACGGGGAGTTAGAAGAAACGCCACCGAATAAGGAGACTTTAACACGACTCGTTTTTGAGCGATTATTAAAGAAATTGGAAAAATATGAACCGTTTTACTTAAGAAGAGTGATCAATGGGACAGGAACGATACTGCATACAAATTTAGGACGTGCCAAATTAAGTGACGTTGCTATAGAGCAAGTAATTCAAACAGCGAAGAACTATTCAAACTTAGAGTTTAAAATTGAAGAAGGGAAACGTGGCTCTAGGCATGACATAATTGAAGCCGTCATTCAAAGGATGACCGGTGCCGAAGCGGCTATGGTCGTCAATAATAATGCTGCTGCTGTTTATTTAATCTTACGGGCATTAGCGAAAGATAAAGAGGTCATCGTGTCCCGGGGGCAATTAGTGGAAATAGGTGGTTCGTTTCGAGTTTCGTCCATTATGGAAGAAAGTGGTGCTAAACTTGTTGAAGTAGGGACAACAAATAAGACCCACTTGTATGATTATGAAAATTCGATCAATGAAGAAACGGCGATGATTTTGAAGGTCCATACGAGTAATTTTAAAACTGTTGGTTTTACAGCTTCTGTAGAATCAGATGAATTAGTGGAGTTATCTAACAAACATGATGGAATTATTTTCTATGAAGACCTAGGTAGTGGGGCTTTGTATGATTTTAGGCAGCATGGAATTGGTGATGAGCCCGTCGTTTCTAAAGTAATTGAAATGGGTGTTGATCTAGTTTCATTTAGTGGAGATAAGCTTTTAGGTGGGCCGCAAGCCGGGATTATTGCTGGTAAAAAGGAATTAATTCAAAAGCTAAAGAAACATCAATTAGCACGTGTTTTACGTGTGGATAAGATGACGTTAGCTGCCCTTGAAGGGACTTTAAAGGCTTATGAAAATGGAACGGCTATGAAGGAAATTCCTACGGTGAGAGACATATTAGCTTCTGAACAAGAAATTGAAGCGAGAGCTCAAGCTTTTATCAATCATGTTGAACAGGTATGTACAAGCTACACATGTAAGCTAGTTGATGAGGTTTCACAAATTGGCGGTGGTACAATGCCGACAGAGGAAATTGCTACAAAAGCAGTTGCGATTGTATCGAACGCTCACTCGGTAAATGACATCGCGGAAAAATTAAGGTTAAATAAACCGGCAATTGTTTCAAGGACGAAAGCTGATCATGTAATTTTAGATTTTCGGACAATCACAACAGAAGAAATTCTAATGGTCGTCGAGGCATTGAAAAAAATCGAAGCTAGTAATTAAAAGTAGGGGCTGACATTTTGTCGCCCCTATTTCTTATCTTAGCTTTCGCCGTCTGTTTGCCCAACATGGTTATGTTTCTTCACTTTTTTTGAGCCACTTAGAGGTTCTGGTTGACCTTGGTTATGACCTTTTGGTGAATTTTTACGTTGATCTTTATATGTGTTTTTTTCAGTCATGAAAATACCTCCAATAGAAAATAGTACAAGCGTTATTAGTATTTAATCGGTGAGGGAAATCTATTCATGAACGTAATGAATAGATTTAGCCACAACAATAAAAACTAATATAGCAATACAGCAAAAGAAGGGGGAGTTTGTTTTGCCTTATATTAAAAACAAACAACAAGCATTCCAAGCAGCTCAGCAAGCTTTTGTTCAAGCTGAGGAAGCGACAAGCAGTTTACAGCCTCATGACGAGGATTTTGGTCATCATTTAAAGCAAGCAGAGCGTGAAATTAGGGAAGCTGAGCAAGTGATCCAAAAAGCTCTAATAAATGCCTCTGAACACCAAAGAAATGAATTGCAAAAATTCGAGTCTGGGCTAGAAGAACTGAAAGGTCATTTAAATCAGTATTAATTATAGAAACGGAAAAACTCCACAGTTGCTGTGGAGTTTTCTACATGTTCATTAATCTATTGACGCTTTTTTGTCTTTTTATTGTTTTGTTTTTGTGCTTCAGTTAAAGGCTCATTTGAAAACTCTTCATTATATCCTGTTCCAATACCTTGAGCACTAGCGTCGTTCATTCCTGGTCGAACGTGATTTGCTTTACGTTTTGCCATTATTTTCACCTCCATTTCGCTATGATATATCTTTTCTAAAATAATGATTTAATATGTTTAAAAACTCTTGAAGTAAGATTCCAATATGTGTGAAGTCAAAATCAAACCACATTTGATAAAAATTTGCTATACTTAAAAAGAACATTTTTTTGAACTTTTTTCGAATAAACTATTTAGAGAATTGCGAAAATGTGGTATAAGATAAAGTAGAAGGAGGGTTTTACATATGACAAAGGAAAAAAATCTTTATAATTCACGTTCATCGTTTCAAGTAAACGGAAAAGAGTATAATTTTTACAAGCTGCAAGCAATTGAAGAGGCTGGTGTTGGTAGCGTTACCAAACTTCCTTATTCTATTAAAATTTTACTTGAGTCTGTTTTACGTCAATTTGATGGTTCAGTAATCAAAGAAGAACATGTTGAAAACTTAGCAAAATGGGGAACAAACGAAGTCAAAGATATTGATGTACCTTTCAAGCCTTCTCGTGTTATTTTACAAGACTTTACAGGGGTACCAGCTGTTGTAGATTTAGCCTCTTTACGTAAGGCAATGGCAGATTTAGGTGGAGATCCTAATAAGATTAACCCAGCTATTCCAGTTGATCTAGTAGTTGACCATTCAGTACAAGTAGATGAGTTTGGTTCTAGTGACTCATTAAGCAAAAATATGGATCTTGAATTTGAAAGAAATGAAGAGCGTTACAAGTTCTTAAGCTGGGCGCAAACCTCATTTGATAATTACCGTGCTGTACCACCAGCAACAGGAATTGTTCACCAAGTTAACTTGGAGTACTTAGCAAGCGTTGTTCAAACAGTTGAAAAAGACGGTGTATTAGAAGCATTCCCAGACTCTTTAGTTGGGACAGACTCTCATACGACAATGATTAACGGCCTTGGTATTCTTGGATGGGGTGTTGGTGGAATTGAAGCGGAAGCAGGAATGCTTCAACAACCTTCGTATTTCCCAGTTCCTGAAGTTATTGGTGTTAAATTACTAGGTTCACTTCCAAATGGAACAACTGCAACAGATTTAGCATTAAAGGTTACACAAGTACTTCGTGAGAAAAAGGTTGTTGGGAAATTCGTTGAATTCTTCGGACCTGGACTTTCTGAAATGCCTTTGGCAGATCGTGCAACAGTTTCAAATATGGCACCTGAGTATGGTGCAACATGTGGTTTCTTCCCAGTTGACGACGAAGCCCTTAATTACCTACGTCTTTCAGGTAGATCAGAAGAGCAAATTGCCATTGTAGAAGCATATTGCAAAGCAAACAGCTTATTCTATACTCCTGATAGTGAAGATCCGATCTTTACAGATGTAGTAGAAATTAATTTATCAGATATCGAGCCAAATCTTTCAGGACCAAAACGTCCTCAAGATTTAATTCCACTTTCAGCTATGAAGACAGAGTGGAACAAGGCGTTAAAAGCACCTGCAGGAAGCAGTGGTTTCGGTCTTTCTGATGAAGAGATTGCAAAGCAAGTAACGGTTCAACATCCAAATGGTGAGTCGTCGACATTTGGTACAGGTTCAGTCATGATCGCAGCAATCACAAGCTGTACTAATACATCAAATCCATTCGTTATGCTTGGTGCTGGTTTACTAGCGAAAAAAGCCGTTGAAAAAGGGCTTAAAGTACCAGCTTATGTAAAAACAAGCTTAGCACCTGGATCAAAAGTTGTAACAGGTTACTTAAATGAAGCAGGCTTAACTTCTTACCTTGATCAATTAGGATTCAATACAGTTGGATACGGCTGTACAACTTGTATCGGAAACTCAGGTCCACTTCCTCAAGAAATTGAGAAAGCAATTGCTGAAAATGACTTAACCGTTACTTCAGTACTGAGCGGAAACCGTAACTTTGAAGGAAGAATTCATGCTTTAGTAAAAGCCAACTACTTAGCATCACCACCTCTAGTAGTTGCTTATGCACTTGCTGGTAACGTAAATTTTGATCTTCAAAACGATTCGTTTGGTAAAGACAAAGATGGCAACGATGTTTTCTTTAAAGACATATGGCCAACAACTGAAGAAGTTAAAGCTGCTATGGCGCAAGCTGTTAAGCCTGAGCTATTCAAGAAAGAATACGAGCGTGTTTTTGAAGAAAATCAACGTTGGAACGATCTTAAGACTACTGAAGAAAATCTTTATAGTTTTGATCCAGATTCAACATATATTCAAAATCCGCCATTCTTTGAAAACTTATCTCCTGAGCCAGAAGAAGTTAAAGAACTTACAGGATTAAACGTGATTGCTAAGTTTGGTGATTCAATTACGACGGACCATATTTCTCCTGCAGGTTCAATTGGGAAAGACACACCAGCTGGAAAATACCTAGTGTCTAAAGGAATTGCACCAGCAGACTTTAACTCTTATGGATCACGTCGTGGTAATCACGAAGTTATGATGAGAGGAACATTTGCAAACATCCGTATCAAAAACCAAATTGCCCTTGGTACAGAAGGTGGATATACAACGTACTGGCCTACTGGTGAAATCATGGCTATTTATGATGCGTGCATGAAGTATAAAGAAGAAGGAACAGGCTTAATCGTTCTTGCTGGTAAAGATTACGGAATGGGAAGTTCACGTGACTGGGCAGCAAAAGGAACAAACCTCCTTGGCATTAAAACAGTGATTGCAGAAAGCTTTGAAAGAATTCACCGCAGTAACTTAGTGTTAATGGGAGTGTTACCACTTCAATTTAAAGATGGTGAAAGCCCAGAAACTCTTGGCTTAACAGGGAAAGAAGTATTTAATGTTCAAGTAACAGATGATATCAAACCAAGAGATTTAGTAACAGTAGTTGCTACAAACAAAGAAACTGGCGAAGAAAAGAAATTTGAAGTAGTCGCTCGTTTTGATAGTGAAGTGGAAATTGATTACTATCGTCATGGTGGTATCTTACCAATGGTACTTCGTGCTAAGCTTGCCGAAGAAAAAGCTAACGCTTAATAAGAAAAAAGCCAGTTTCATTAGAAACTGGCTTTTTCTTATTTTTTTAAAACATAAGTTGCCCGATCTGTTTTTATTGTTAAAAATTCATTTGATGCTTCAATGGAATGAAGTTCGTGTAAGGGGAGTTCATAACTATCTAATGGTAATTTCGATGATTTTCCGTCTTTTTGATAAACCGTTCCATGTCCTTGTAGTTGAATTGTGTATGGATCAACATAATCATCTTCGTCCTCTAATTGCTTTACGATTTCAACGCCACTTAGAGCAAGCTTATTTGTATCTAAATCATCTCGTTCCTTTTTTTCAATCGTAATATCTGAGCCTACCCACTGATTTAATTCATTCAGTAAAAATTCAATGGATTTATTTGTCATTTTTGTCATAGGTAATACCTCCTTCACTGATTTCATAACTTAGCCAAGTTTTTATGATCAGGCTTTATGTAACGCATAGACGCTCCTAATTATTATGATTTACCCTTACTTGCTTTAAAATGCATGTAAATAATTTAATCCTGACGTGAAATACTATAGGGGATTGTTAAAAAAGGGGGTAAAAAAGATGGGTAGAACAAAAAATGCAAATGCGAATGCACAAAGAAATAATAACAAGAAAAAAATGGGGAAAAGTAATCACGCTTCAGAGCTATCTACTTTTTCTGAAATAGAAGCTAAAAAAATGAAAAATGACTAGGCGGTGTTTTAGTGACTATTCAAACGCAAATGCAACAAGCCATTGCCTCTGCACAAACTGTTGAGGCAAGCCTTACACAATTCTCATTAGAAACTGAGAACCAACAAATGAAACAATTGTATAGTCAGTTAGCAGAGCAACAACGTGGTATTGTCACGCAACTTGAAGGACGGTATCAACAAATTCTTCATGAAGAACCACAATTTAATCAAAATCCATAAATAATGGTGAGTTTTGAGTTTTGAGATAGTAGAAGGTGTCGCTTTGCTGCTCACTTGACTCTTGAAACTCAAGACTCCTAATTTTTATTAGATTGGAATGAAATTGAATGTTTGAATTTTGGACTGGTGCTGAAGATTTACCGGTATACGCTTTTACAATCAGGGCATTTATTGTTTACGTTTATATTTTTATTATGATCAAAGTCCTAGGGCAACGCTCAATGGTTGCCATTAATCCTATAGATTTTCTTTTTGCGGTAATTATAGGTGATGTAGTAGGGGAACCGTTAGCAGATGGTAGTATTGACTTGGCAGGTCCTTTTGCCGCTGCTGCTGTCATAGCTGGTTTGCATTTGTTTTTATCCTATATCTCGCTAAAAACACCTCGTTTTAGACGTGTGATCGAAGACGAGCCGATTATTCTTATTGAAAAGGGTAAAATCTTACATAAGGAACTAACAAAGGCAAAGATAACAGTAGAGTCTTTATTAATGGACATGCGTTTACAAGATGCCTCCGATTTGAATGAGGTTGACTACGCAGTCTTAGAATCCAATGGTCAAATTAGTGTTATTAAGAAACCCCAATTTCAATCTTTAACACCAAATGACATGCAACAACAACCACCACTAAAAGGGTACCCAACAGTCCTCATCCAAGATGGAAAAATCGTTAAACCAAATTTAAAGAAAGTTGGGACAAAGGGCTGGCTAGAGGAGCAACTCCAAAAACATGGAATCAATCACCACTCAGACTGTTTTCTTATGACGATGGATGAAGGTGGCCAAATTTATGTTAGCCAAATGAACAAACGTCAGGAGAACATTAAAAACGAGATATTCAATTAAACCAATAGTTCATTAAAAATCTACATCAAAAAGATGTAGTTTTTTATTGCGAAAATATAGTATGAAAATTCATTATATTATGTTTAAACTCCCCCCTTTTAGCTAATAATGTGAGTAAAAACATCTAGAGAAGGGTTGATCTAATGAGAAAAATGAAAAAAATCTCTTTTGATGATTTAGTAAAGCAAAATAAGAAGGAACTTTTAAATGATGAAGAAGCAATGGAACAAATTGAAGAGCGCCTTGATAATAAGCATTACGAGCGATTAAAAGAAAGTTGGTAGAGCCCTGTATTGGGTTTTACCAGCTTTTTTTATCCAAATAATTGAAAGGACTACAACAACTTCATCACATAGACAAGCTTTACATAGCAAATATTAAAGTTATGGAAGGGGGAGTGAACAATGGCTAAATCAAAACATGCATTTGATAAGTTTCGACCAAATCATTTAGGGACACAACCAAGGGCTTCTGATAAAAACAACGGGAAAAAAATGGGGACTAAAGGAAATGAGGAACCTGATTACGTTCCTCCAAAAGGATAAGATCGCTTAAAACATGTTAAGAGGCTACTCAAGTCGAGTAAGCCTCTTTTATAGTATCTAAAACAACTTTAAACGGTTGTTTCTTTTTGACTGTGAAAAAATCATGAAACGGAAATATCCCATCTGTTACTCGTTTGATTCCTTCTTCTAATGGAAATTGTGTTGGATGGAGCTGATCACTTACTTCAGACCAATGTAATGGTGTTGCCATAAGTGCATCTTCGTTTCCTCTTAGCGAGTAGGGAGCGATAATTGTTTTTCCTTCCCCATGTTGGAGGAAATCGATGTAGAGACGGTTATTACGATTTTTCTTTAAACGTTCAGTGGTAAAGGATTTTGGGTATTTTGTTTCGAGAAAATTTGCAATAAAACTTGTGAAAATACGAGTCTCAGCATAAGAATACGTTTCGTTTAAAGGCAGGTAAATCTGAAGTCCTTTGTTTCCTGATGTTTTGACATAGGAATAAAGCTTTAAATTATCAAATACTTCTTTTAAAACTAGCGCCGCTTGAATGGCTAAGTGAAATTCTTTTTGTGATGGCGGATCTAAATCAATGACAATTTCACTAGGCTGTTTATTGTTTATTGTTTGAAAAGGTATATGAAATTCGACTGCACCTTGATTTCCTAACCAGAACATGGTTGCAAGCTTTGAACAAACGATGTAATCAATTCCTTCTGCTTGTTTTGTTTCTACGTAATCAGGCGCATAGTCAGGGCAGTTTTTTTTTGATAAAAGGATTCTTTATCAACACCATTTGGAAAGCGGATGACTGTTAATAATCGATCTTTTAGAAAAGGGAGCATATGGGGAGCAACCACAGTTAAAAATTTTAGATAGTCATATTTTGTGATGCCTTTTTTGGGCCAAATGATTTTATCCATACTTGTTAATGTAACTAGTTCACCATCTACATTTAATTCAGCTCTCCCTTTGGTATTGCTTCCCATGTACACTCCTCCCAACTTTTATCAAAGCGAAATCTCCTGAACTTTGGGTGTCTAAGTTCATTTTTACTTATTTCTAAAAACTCAACCTCGATACAAATACTAGGGTTGACGTATGTTAGACTGTTTTCTGTTTTTACCTTATTTTTTTTTACAATCGTTGTTAATGCTTCTTTTTCTTCTTTCGTAAAGCCTTGGCCAACCTTGCCGATCAGTTTGGTTCCACCTTTATAAATACAACCGATATGAAAAAAGGCGTTAGCATCGTCATATGCTAAGATAAAAAAAGAAGCAATCATCATGTTCTTAATTTTTAGCCACTGTCTAGATCGTTGCCCTTCTTCCCAGAGGCTATCTTTTCGCTTTGCTATTAGACCTTCACCATTAGCATCTGAGACCATTTTCCACAGTTTAGTGGAATCTTCATTAAAAGGGACATATTTAAGGAACTGTGGGTTTTGCCTCTTTTCAACCAACAGTTCTAACCGTCTCTTTCGTTTTAGAAAAGGTGTTTTTACAAGTGAATTTCCATCTTCCATAACTAAATCAAAGGCTAGAAAAATAACAGGATTTAGTTTTTTTGCTTGGTCAATTTTTTCTTTGTTCTTTAGTCGACCCCTATGTTGGATTTTTTCAAAATTAGCTTTTAATTCTGAATCGAGGACACATAATTCCCCGTCTAATATGAGTGGATGCTTTAGAGTGGGGGTTAGGTGACGAAAAGCTTCAATGATTTCAGGAAATTGCTCATTTAGAATATTTAAATTTCGGCTAACAATGGTTGTTTCACCGGCCTCAACATAAATCATCGCTCGAAATCCGTCATATTTGACTTCGTAACCCCATTCCTCGCCTTTAGGAATTTCCGTCACTAATGACGGAAGCATTGGTTTCAAAAATTTCAAGATTAACCAGTCGCTTTCTTTTTCCTAGTAGTTTTCCGCTTTTTCGGTGCCGTTTGATCGATACTTGCTTGTAATGCTTCCATTAAATCAACTACATTTGCCTGTGGTGTTTCCTTAGAAGTTTTGACTTCGTTGCCAGTAATTTTTGCTTGTATTAAGTCCATTAAGGCAGTCCGATAATCATCAGTGTATTTCTCAGGTTCAAATTGAGTTGTTAATTGCTCGATAAGTTGGATCGCTGTTTCCATTTCTTTTTCACTTAATTCAACATTTTCTGGAACACCTGGTACTTGATCTACATTCCGAACTTCATCTGGGAAATAAATCGTTTCTAGGACTAGGGAATTTTTATAGACACGTACGATGGCTAAGTGTTGTTTTGAACGAATCGTGATTTTTGCTACACCGATTTTACCGGACTTTTCCATCGCTTGTTTTAGCAGCATATATGCTTTTTGGCCGTTATCATTTGGTCCCATAAAATAAGAACGATTAAAGTAAATTGGGTCGATTTCTTCAAGCTTTACAAAATCAATAATTTCAACACTTTTGTTCTGTTCAAGTTCAATTTTTTCTAAATCATCGGCTTCTAGTAGGACAAACTTCCCTGGTTCGTATTCATACCCTTTTACAATTTCTGCATTATCAACTTCCTTATCGCAAACAGGGCAAGTCCGTTCATATTTGATTGGACTGTTACATTCCTTATGAATCATTCTAAGTTTAATGTCCTTATTTTCAGTTGCGGAATATAGTTTTATCGGTATATGAACCAGACCAAAACTGATCGAGCCCTTCCACATAGTATGCATAATTTGCCACTCCTTCTTAGTGTATTTCTATTAGTATGCACGTCTAAATCTAGGAAAAGTCTGTAACCTTTTACCTGAGAAAAAAAATACTTGTCAAAAGGGGCTTAACGGTTTCATAATGGAGTAGAATGAGCTTGTTTACTAAAAAAGGAAGTGTTTCAAATTCAATCTCAACGAAAAAGTCATACTAATAAAAGTGTTCAAAAACGAAAACAAAATAAAATTAAAAATCTATTACTCATCGGCTTCCTTGTTTATTTAATGCTGGTCATTTACGTAACGTTGTTTGCATGGAATTATGGAGCCTCGCTTGGTCCTGCTGGGCCGGGGGGAAGAAATTATAACTTTATTCCGTTTCGAAGTATTTATCGTATTGCAGTTTACAGTCCAACTATTGTTGATCCAATTAAAATCTTAATCGGGAATATTATTTTGTTTATTCCATTTGGATTTTTAGCGCCAATTGCAATTAAAAAGTTAAGAAAATCAGTGCTGATAACAACAGGCCTTGGGATGTTACTATCGATTGCAATTGAAAGTAGTCAATTTTTATTTACGTATCGAGTATCAAATATTGATGACGTCATTTTAAATACGTTAGGAGCTTTTATAGGGGCAGTGATGATTAAAATTTGCTTTTTTGTCAAATCAAAAATCATTTACTTTAAAACATAAAAAGGATGAACCAAAAGTAATAGCGGTTGCTAGCACTTTTTGGCTCATCCTTTTTATTTGTTCTGCTCTTTTTGTTGAAACAATGACTTTTTCCAGCGGGAATAAAAATAGATCGTCATTAAGATAATCAAAGCATAAATACCAATAACAAATAGTACTTCTTGATTACTCGAGACAAAAGAGTGCCCTAACACGGCGAATAAAAGCATCGCAGGAATTTTCCCTAAACTTGACGCAACTGCATAGCTAATGAACGATACTCGGCTTACCGCACTATAAGCATTAATAACGATTGAAGGAATGAATGGGATCAATCGAGAGACTAAAATCGTAATAAATGCATTTCGCTCAAACATTAATGTAATCATTTCCAATTTTTTATAGCGATGGATAACTTTTAAACCATAGTTTTGAAAAACAAAGCGGATAAAAAGAAACATAATTAAAGATGCTGCCGTCGAAGCGACCCATGTGACAAATCCGCCTAAAAATGTCCCATACATCGCACCGATAATTCCACCAATTATCGGGAATGGGATGATTGGAAATAACGCAAAAAGAGTGGCGATAAACATCACTAAAAAGATAGAGCTATCTTTCGTTTGTTGAAACCAAAACAACAATTCATCTTGATAAACGAAGATGGAAATGGCAATAAATAAATAAAAAATAAACATTAAAAGCTTATTCATGTTGACGGTTCTCCTATCAGAAAAGCATTGAGCTTTTTTTCGTGCTTTTAGGAATATAGTTTGGCTAGTCCCTTTTTTAATTTTACCATAAAAGAATTGAAGAACCTCTTAGAATTGCTTTTAAGTCTGAGAGAATATTCTTTTCATCTGTTAACAAGTTTGTTATGATATTAATACAATAAAACAAAGTGGTTAACTCGGATTTGTAGGAGGAGTATTTATGAAACGATTTTTTCTAGTTATGTTTATGTTCTTAATATTTATAATTGGTAGAGAGGTAGAAGCACATTCATATTTAAAAAGCTCATTTCCAGAGCATGGCTCTGTTATAGAAGATCATGTTGAACAATTAGTTTTGAATTTTGATGGTGGAATAGAACAAAGTAGCAAAGTTGACATAGTTGCTTCTAATCATGGCGAAGTTGAAATTAATCAGATTGTTGTTGAAGGTCCCATACTTTATGTTACTTTAAGCGCTCCGTTAATAACTGATGATTATGAAGTAAAATGGGTCGTTATTGGTGATGATGGTCATCCAACCAGTGGTAACTACCATTTTTCGGTTATTCAGCCTTTTGTAGAAGAAGAAAAGGAAGAAGAGGTAGTTGAAGAGATAGTCGAGGAAGAGGTAATTGAAAGAGATGTTACGGAAAGTGAGGAAACAATTGAAGATGTTAGTCCACAACCAGAACAAAGTCTAAATGTTTTATTAATAGTTGCTGGATTATCACTTATCCTTGCGATTGGATTTCTCTTATATAGGAAGCAGGGTAAAAAATGATCGCTATAAGTAATGCATTACTATATCCTGCATTCGCCTTTTTAATTGGTGGATTATTTTTAACACTAATACCGGAAAAATACAAACCGACAATGGTGGTAACAAGAAAATACTTTGTTATAATTGTTGGAAGTATCGTTCTTCTTTCTTTATTCCGCGTCTTTTCTGTTGCACACTACGTATCAACTATATTTGATTTATCCATCATAGATGCGATGATACGAGTTCTTACTAGTTTTAATGTAGGGTCTGTTTGGCTGACGATATGTTTTATAAGTTCCATTTTAATTGCAGTTCTTATTTTTAACAAAAAAGACAGTTTTATGGGTAATTACCTAAGTTTATTTTTAAGTATCGCCTTGATCATTGCGATCTCTAAGGGAAGCCATTCTGCATCATTAGAACCTAGCTTAGGTTTTATTGCACACAGTATTCACTATATAAGTGTCAGTATTTGGGTAGGGATTCTTTTTGTTATTGGTTTATGCGCAAAAGATGAACGGAATTGGCCTGCTTTTTTAAAGTGGTATACGCCTTTGGCCCTTGCTGCTGTTTTAATTTTATCGTTATCTGGTTTCTTTTTAATGCGTGGAATAGTTCCTGAGTACACGAATTCCCTAATGCTAACATATGGTCAGTTTCTGTTAGTAAAGCACCTTTTGTTTTTAGTAATTATTCTTTATGCTTTCATAAATGGTATTGTTATCAGAAAGAAATTAAAAGAGGATCCGTCGTTTAGGCCTAAAAAATGGTTAAGGTTAGAAAGTTTTTTTATCCTTGGAATATTGAGCGTTACTGCGTTTATGACAGAAACAACACCGCCTCATAATGTTGCGTCTACACTAGAGAGAGTTGAACCTACAAAAATATTTGAGTGGTTTCATGGGAGTGTCTCCGCTAACACCACTGTGGTTTTCGATGCTAATGTACTAACTGGTTTATTACTAATAGTCATTTTTTTATGTGGATTCATGGTTATTCAAATGGCTTGGAGAAAATGGAGCTTGATCTATGGTGCATTAGGTGGGGTTAGTATACTTGTTGCCAGCTATTTTCTCGTCATGACCGCTATTACTGTAGAACATGGTATTGTCAGTGATGGAGTAGTTTACACAACAATAGAAGAAGCAATTAAAGGAAATAATCAAGTTGAGGAAGACCTATTCATTTTTCAAATTGGTAATAGAGATGAGAATGTTGTTTATGTTTTATATACAGTTAATCACTCTCAATTAATAAGCGAACTATTGTTAAAAACTGAGAACGGTTTTGAACGGATTACAGATAGTCGTTTAATCATTGGTGGAGTACCTATTAAGGATTCGGAACACAAAATTCGAACATTCCTTGTTACGGATGGGCCTTGGTTGCAAAGGGGGAAAGAGTTTACCTATGTAACCTTTGGGTACGTTCAAGAACCAGAAGAAATAGCTCATGTTGAGATTAGGTATGAAGGTGAAAATAAAAAAGTTGAAGTTTTAAATCAATCGTTCTTTAATATATCTTCTTCGATCGTTCAATGGGATCCTCTTCATCCAATTTTGTTTTATGATAAGTCTGGTACTGAGGTTGGTGGATATATGAGAGGATTTATGGAGAGCGGTGCCTATTGTCATTAAGATGGATTTATCCATCTTTTTTTTGCCTAAAAAAGGTGTGGAATTTTTCCGTGAAATGAGTTATATTTCGGTTAACGAAAAATATTAGCGAAGAGGGAATGCCAGTGGAAACGAAAAAAATATGGCTTATCTATTTGATGTTAGCATTAGCAACTAGTACATGGGGCAGTGCCTTTATTGCCGGTAAAATTGCGATTGAAAGCTTTGAACCAGCAACAGTTGCTTTCTTTCGATTTTTCGGTGCGGTCATTCTCCTTTTCCCATTAATGTGGTATTTGGAAAAAGATATTCCTAAACCAACAAAAAAAGATTGGTTTTTGTTCGCTATGCTCGGTTTAACTGGAATTGCACTTTATAATATTTTCTTTTTTATTGCCAGTAAACATGCACCTGTCATTAAGAGTTCTCTGTTTATTGCTTCAAACCCAATCTTGATCATTCTTTTATCTGCTTTATTTTTAAAAGAAAAAATCTCGCGCAACCAAGTTCTTGGACTGGTTTTAGCAATGCTTGGTGTAGCTTTTATTATTACGAACGGTCATCTTGAAGTCTTTATTAACATGGATTTTGAACTTATTGATCTTGTGCTTCTCGGAGCAGTTATTTGCTGGGCTTTATACAGTGTGATTGGTAGAATTGTCTTAAGAAAATTTAGTTCGATCGTATCCACAACATACGCGGTAGCATTTGGAACGGTGTTTTTATTTCCTTTTGCTTTGATGGAAACATCGGTTGCTGATTTAACTTCTGGGACAATTGGAGCATGGGCTTCGATCGGGCATATGAGTGTTTTTGTTACTGTTGTCTCCTTCATCATGTACTACTATGGCATTCAACAAATAGGAGCAGCGAAAGCCTCTATTTTTATTAACTTTATGCCGATCTCTGCGGTGATTATGGCTAGTCTATTCCTAGGGGAGGCGTTAACAATTCCCCACTTAATTGGTGCGTTATTTGTATTAAGTGGTGTTACGTTAAGTACCTATAAACGAACTTCAAAAGCTTCAAAAGCTAACACAATGAAAAAGCTCGCATAAATATTTCGACATATTTTTAAAGGAAAGCTAATCAAGCTTTCCTTTTTTGATTTATTCCGAAAAATTGCATGTGATGGCGGACTATTTAGAAAAAATAGAGGGAAAATTATGTGAAAAGAAAACGCTTTAATATATTGGCAAAATATACGTTTCGTCGAAAAACCAATGTTTTTGAGGAACGAAAAGGATTGAAGCACATTTTTCAAGCGTATAGAATAGATAGTATTATAACCCATTTTCAGATACAGAAATCTTTTCGAGGAGTTGATTTATTATGGATATGAATTATGAACAAATGACAACAGGTGAAATTATCGCATATTATAAAAGAGTAAAAGACTACATTGATCAAGGTTTTCGGGTTGAAGGTTTAAAAGACGAATTAACGTTAATTTCGAGGACTTTACAAACAAAAAGTAGTGAATTAAGTGGAAATGAATTAGAGCAGTATTTAGTGGAAATTGAAACATATTTGAAAAATATTCGCCACTAAAGGATGAGAATATACTTTCTTATCCTTTTTTCATTTCATGTGAAGAGAAAAATTATCTTGAAAGTGGTACTATATAGAGAAAATAGTTTTTCTCGGGTGGTGGATGAATGAGCGACCATACATATAACATGGAAGAGTTGGAAAACTCTATTGCCAAATGGAGTCAAAATCTTGATAAAGTCACTGAGGGGCAATTACTTAGAGTATTGCAACTCATCGACAATCTTCATAAGGAAACAACGAAAACGAATACGTTAAAAGCAAAACTATATTCGATGATCGCCTTTACTAGGTTTAAGAGATTAAGTGAACTTGATCAAGTAACCTTAGGTTGGTTAGATAAAGCCATGGAAGTTGATTCTAGCGATCCGTTAATTAATGAAACGTATATAAAAATATATTTTATGCTTCTTGAAACGCCGCTTCTCCCAAGTCAGTTTCCACAAATTCGTGAAACAGACCATGGCAATGCGAAGAAGAAGTTGGCAAGTGATTATTTGAAGTTAGCCAATGAATTTTTTGAGCGTGCTTCTTATTTTGAGGGAATTATCGAATCACTTATAAATGCTGCTAGAAGGTTGTATGATGATGAGAAAATAATCAAGTTTGAAATTTTAGCGGATTTATTACAACAATTAAAGAAAGAATTACGGACGATTGTTAAATCAACAGAGGCCTACTCCGATTCCGTAAAAGGGATTTATTACTCCCAGGCGCAAATGGCTGAAGTAAAAAAGTCGATTGCTGAAATTGAATCGTTATATAAAAAGTGGCAAGAAACGACTGGACAAGCTCAAGAAACGCAAGGTACTATCCAGCAGTCTGCCCTAACAGACTTACAAAAAATGATTGGCTTAACAGAAGTGAAAGAAAGAGTCGAAAAGCTGTATCATTATTTAATGTATCAAAAGGTACGAAAAGAAAAAGGGTATCAGTTAAAAGATGAATTAAGCTTAAATATGATCTTAACGGGAAATCCTGGTACAGGGAAAACAACGTTAGCTAGACTACTTGCAAAGATCTATTTTGAGCTAGGAATTTTACCTAGGGAAGAAGTCATTGAGGTTGACAGGTCGCATTTAGTCGGAGGGTTTGTTGGACAAACTGAAGAAAACACAATGAACATCATTAAGCAAGCGGTTGGTGGTGTGTTGTTTATTGATGAAGCGTACAGTTTAAAAAGGGAAGCTAGTAGTAGCAATGATTATGGTCAAACAGCGATTGATACCCTCGTTTCGGCAATGACAAGTAGTGAATATGCTGGGAAGTTTGCCGTTATTCTAGCCGGTTACCCTGAAGAAATGCGGCAATTCTTATGGGCGAACCCAGGTCTTAGAAGTCGTTTTCCAGAAAGCAATCATATCCATTTACGGGATTATACGGTTGAAGAGTTAATTCACATCGCCGAGCTAGTTGCCATAGATAATGATTTTACATTTTCAGAAGCAGCAATTATCGAGCTGAAGAAACGGATTGAAAGCGAGCAAGTAGATGCTTCTTTTGGTAATGCAAGGACAGTCAAGAACATTGTTCTTGATGCCATTTTTCAAAAAGGTTCTGTAGTCGGTCTAAATGAACCTTTTCATCATGATGATTTTACGATCTTAAATAAAGAAGATGTAAGAGTTCAAGACATAGAGGAAATCGATAATGGCATTAGCCAACTAGATGCTCTTGTTGGTCTACATGAAGTTAAACAAGAAGTGAAATCTTTAGTTTCATTTGTAAAAGTGCAACAACTTCGCCGAGAAAAAAATCTGCCTACAGTTCCTCTGCAACTTCATTCAGTATTCACGGGTCATCCTGGGACTGGAAAGACAACTGTCGCAAAAATTTATGCTAAAATCTTAAAGGAAATTGGACTATTAAAAAGAGGCCATCTTGTAGTCGCTGGTAGGGGTGATTTAGTGGCTGGATTTACTGGTCAAACAGCTTTGAAAACGAAGAAAAAAATTCGTGAAGCGTTAGGCGGCGTGTTGTTTATCGATGAGGCCTATTCTTTAGTGGGAAGTCAAGGTGATTTTGGCAAAGAAGCCATCGATACACTAGTTGATGAAATGACAAAGCATCATGATAACTTCGTTGTTATTTTAGCAGGGTATCCAAATGAAATTAAAAAGCTGATCTTAAGTAATCCAGGACTTCAATCGCGCTTTAAAAAGTTTTTTCATTTTGCTGATTATC
Source organism: Anaerobacillus isosaccharinicus (assembly GCF_001866075.3). GTDB lineage: Bacteria > Bacillota > Bacilli > Bacillales > Anaerobacillaceae > Anaerobacillus > Anaerobacillus isosaccharinicus. The sequence continues at coordinate 3,751,371 of NZ_CP063356.1, forward strand.
AAACTGAGGAATTAGTTGAAATGGTCGAACTTAATGCAAAGCTATATGGCTATACAATCTCAAGTGACGTCGAGAGTTTTTTACTAGCAAAGCTAGCGGAGTTAAAGCCTGCGGGTAATGGACGCTATGCAAAAGATCTTGTTGATTTAGCGATCCAACATCATTCTCATCGAATCATGAATGAAGCTGAGGACTTAACAACGGTTGAGCTTACACAATTGATTTTAGAAGATTTTACAAAATCTTTTTAAAAGAAATCATAATAGGGGGAAATAAATTGTTAATTTCGATTGCAGAAATTGAAGTTCGTTATGCGGAAACTGATCAAATGGGTGTTGTCTACCATGCCAATTATCTGGTTTGGTGTGAAATTGGACGGACAAAAATTATTGAAGAAATGGGTTTTAAATATGCCGAAATGGAACAAGATGGGATCATGTCTCCTGTTGTCAATGTGCAATTTTCATATAAGTATCCCGCAAAATACGGAGAAACTGTGGTAGTGAGGACATGGGTGGAGGCTTACAATAGCGTTAAAGTTACATATGGTTATGAAATCGTAAATCAAGAAGGAAAAGTATGTGTAACTGGAACGAGTGAACATGTTTGCGTGATGAAAAATTCGTTTCGTCCAATATCCATAAAACGAAAGTTTCCTCGCTTGCATGAAGCCTATGAAAAAGTGAAAAAGAAGTAATTAGCGAGAGTCATTTTAGTTATTTTTTTTAAAGCAATTAATCGTAATGTATAAATCTAACATGACAGTAAAAAATAACCTTGTACGTTATAAAACTTATGACAAGGGGACTTTATACCATGGCAAAACCAGACAATCGCTATAATAATGCAGAACGTTTAGAACAAATGGTGAACAACACAATTGAGAATTTGGAAGAAGCACATAAAACGTTGCAAAATGAAGATTTAAATAAAGCAGACCGAGACGCAATTGAAGCAAAAAATGCTAGACGTGAACAAAGCATCGATAGCTTTAAGGCGGAAATTGAAGATGAAGTTGCAGCTAGGGAAAACGGTGAAATTTAAATGTAGAAAGGTTAGGTGATTGCCTAGCCTTTTCTTGTGCAAAAATCTGACTAAATTTATGTGCTTTTTGCTTTAAAATGATAAACTAGGGATAAATCTGGATTTTTTTGGAGGTACATAACTTATGGGAACAATGCAACAAAAGATCATCGAAGCGATGAAGGTAAAGCCTTTCATTGATGTAAAAGTAGAAATTGAACAGCGAGTTCAACTTTTGAAACATTATATACTTAAAACAAAAACAAAAGGTTATGTGTTAGGGATTTCAGGTGGACAAGATTCCACATTAGCAGGTAAGCTCTGTCAAATAGCCATCGATGAGTTAAACGAAAAAGAACAGGGAAATCCGTATCAATTTATTGCAGTTCGCCTGCCTTATGGTGAACAACAAGATGAACAAGATGCCCAGGATGCGCTGATTTTTATTGCACCGTCAAAAACAATTACTGTCAATATTAAAGAAGCAGTAGATGCTTCAACAAAAGCATTTTTAGATGCGACAGGAAACAAGCTTAGTCCTTTTATGAAAGGAAATACAAAAGCTAGAGAGAGAATGAAAGTTCAGTACGATATTGGTGCCTACTATCAATGTCTTGTTGTGGGAACTGATCACTCAGCAGAAGCGATTACAGGCTTTTATACAAAACATGGTGATGGTGCTTGTGATATCGTTCCTCTTTTTGGTTTAAATAAAAGACAAGGGAAACAATTACTGCAGCATTTAGGTTGCCCCCAACACCTTTATTTAAAGGTTCCTACTGCTGACCTTGAAGACGATAAACCAGGATTACCGGATGAAGCAGCTTTAGGATTTACCTATGAAAACATTGACGATTATTTAGAGGGGAAACCAGTTCCAGCTGAAGTTAGTGATAAAATTGAAGCAAAATACAAAGTTACTGAACACAAGCGCCAAGCAGCAGTGAGCATTTATGATGAGTGGTGGAAGTAAAAGTAGAGTGTAGAGTGTAGAGTGTAGAGTGTAGAGTGTAGAGTGTAGAGTGTAGAGTGTAGAGTGTAGGATTGTGTGCAATTTCACAAGTGGAGATGTTCAATGCTAAATTAGTAGATTTAGGTAATGCTTCGATTTATTTAGCGTGATGAATTTTAAATAAAGAATGAGGTGTTTGTTTGAAAAACGCGGATTTGCATATGCATACAACAGCATCTGACGGGGGATATTCGCCTCGGGAATTGGTCGCTAAGTGTAAGGAAGTAGGACTTGAGTACATTGCCATAACTGATCATGATACCGTTGGCGGTGTAGAAGAGGCAATGGAGGAAGGTGAAAAGCTTGGGATTACCGTTATCCCTGGAATTGAATTTTCTACAAAAGAAAATGGCGTCAGTATTCATGTCTTAGGATATGGTCTTGATCTGAATGATGAAGCTCTTTTAAATATGCTCGGTGAACAACAGAGGATGAGAAAAAAGCGAATGGAAGAAATGGTAACAAAATTTGCCAATATCAATATCCAAATAAATGCGGCTGATATTTTAAAAGAAGCTGATGGTGGCAGCATTGGTAGACCTCATGTAGCAAAAGTGCTAGTGAAAACAGGTGTTGTTAAAGATGTTGCTGAAGCATTCCAGCTTTATTTAGGAGAAGGTAAACCGTGCTATGTGAAAAAAGAGCGGGAAATGACACCAATGGAGGCGCTAAAATGGATTGAAGCTTCCCATGGAGTTGCTATCGTTGCACACCCTGTCTATTATGAATTAGATGAAAAAATAGAGGAGTGGGCAGCTACTGGATTGCTACATGGTGTAGAAGTTTACCATCGCGACCATGATGAAGATGTCCAAAATCATTATGAGTTGCTGGTTCAGCAAATCGAGGCAAATTTACAAGTGTCTTTACTGAGAACAGGTGGCTCTGACTTTCATCACGAAGACTACGGAAGAGTTCGTCAACCGCTAGGAGAAACTAGGATTGAGAACGAGTTAGCGATTAAGTTGCTTGGGCGAATGAATGAACGAGATTAATTGAATAGAGTTAAAGGGAAAAATGCTTGGATAGCCAAGCATTTTTTTTAGTTCGCAAACAATGTATACCCACTAGGGTTCTTCATTTTTTAGGTGAAATACTAGTGCCTAGACTATTTCTCTTTCAATTTCCCCCTAATACCCCTTCACCTCACTCGTTGCATCAATAAATGTCTCAGCCAACGCTTGGGTGGCGAGGTGATCTGCTTCTTTGTTTTCACTGCGGCTAATGGCTTCGAAGGTAACTGTTAGACCAAGCTCTTTTATTTTTGCTTCGATCCGGTCAAGCCAGCGGATATGTTCTTCCTCGTAGCAAGGCCATTCGCCTTTGGCTTGGTTAATGACAACTAACGAATCACCTTTTACAGTTATCGGAAGGTGGTGAACACCTAAATTTTCTAACTCATTTATGGCAGCAAAAAGGGCAGCAAACTCAGCTTCGTTATTTGAATTAAGTTGTTCTAGTCGGTCATTTTTTCGAAGTCGAAAGTATTTATCATTTTGTTCATAGTAAATAGACACTCCGACTCCAGAAAGACGTTGTTCTTCATTATAACCGCCATCAAAATAGATCAACACATTGTGAGGCTCTTCTTTAAGACTTTCTAAATATTTCTTTAAATGCTTTTTTAGCCAACTGGCATCGGTCTCGTCAAGAAAATTAAGTTTTGCGATACGGCCTGTTTTTTCTAAGTCTTCACTTAAAAAAAGAGCTTCTTGCACAGGCATGAAATCTGTTGATAATTCGTATTGATTTGTTCCATTTTTCGGTTTATAAAAAATTTCCATCCGTATTTTCATTTTTTTCTCCTTTACCCCTTCAATTTACTAAAGAAATAATTGCGAATTTTATAAAAACATGATAACTTAATTAGTTAAAAGGGTCGAACTTTATTTGTACTTTGTCTTATTTATTGCCCTTAAATTTAGGTACTATCCACAATAGCAGAGTGTAGATTAGGAGTGTTATGTAAATGCCAATCAAAATTCCTGATGCCCTTCCGGCAAAAGAAATATTGTTACAAGAAAATATTTTTGTGATGGATGAAAGCAGAGCTTTTAGTCAAGATATTCGCCCATTAAAAATTGTCATTCTTAATTTGATGCCAGTTAAGGAAGTAACGGAAACGCAATTGCTACGTTTACTAGGGAATACGCCTTTGCAAATAGAGGTTGGATTTATTCATCCCGACACACATCAATCAAAAAATACATCAGAGCAGCATTTGACATCATTTTATCAAAAATTTGCTGATATTAGAGATCAAAAATTTGATGGGATGATCATAACAGGAGCGCCGATTGAGCAATTGCCATTTGAAGACGTAAACTATTGGAATGAATTAAAGCAGATTATGGATTGGTCTGTTACCAACGTAACATCGACATTACATATTTGCTGGGGAGCTCAAGCAGGTTTATACCATCATTATGGTGTCCCAAAATATATTCTAGAAGAAAAAGTGTTTGGCGTTTTCCCGCATGTCATCTTTAACCGTAATGTGAATTTATTGAGAGGGTTTGACGATGAATATGTTGTACCACAATCCCGTCATACTGAGGTTCGCAGAGAAGATATTGAAAAAATTGCAGAAATCGAAATTCTATCAGAATCAGAGGAATCAGGGGTAAATATTATCGCCTCAAAGGACGGGAAGCAAATTTTCATTACTGGTCACTTTGAGTACGATGCAACAACTTTGCAAAGTGAGTACCAAAGAGACGTTGATAAAGGATTATCAATCTGCTGTCCAATGCACTACTTCCTTAATAATGATCCAAATTCAGCGCCTAGATTACGGTGGCGGGCCCATGCTAATTTACTTTTTTCAAACTGGTTAAATTACTATGTGTATCAAGAAACACCGTATGATCTAACTGGAAATCGTTAGTTTCCTAACATGAAAAAGTCAAACCCCCTCTTTAAGAAGAGGGGGTTAATTTTCATTTAAATAAAGTCAGAAAGTTGGTAGTGGGCTAATAATAGGTTCCCTTTTATCCCATATTGAGTTTCTCTGAGCCATTCTAAGAACAAGTCTAGACATTGGGGGTCCCCTCGAGTTATTGCCATCTACTAAAATGTCAGCGGCCTGTTTAAGATCGTTTTATAACACTAATAGCATAATTTTTGTAGTAAAGTTATTGTAAAAATTAGCACCTCTAGGCGTTTAGTGGCATACGATAAAAACTAGGTAGCTGTCTATGACGGTTATCATACAACAATCTAAGACGTACTTAACGACTAAGATAAGGTTATCTCAGGAGGGCTGTTCAGTGAGTATTAAACATTTCTTTTTAGATGGAAATACAAGTAAAGGTTATGTGACACTAGTAAAAAATATTGTTAAAACAATAAACAAAGTCTATACGCTCAAGGGAAGTTTAGGAAATGAAAAAAACAAAATTTTTAAACGAATTAGCGGGAATTTCGAGCAGCAAGATTTAGAGATTTATTGGTTACACAATCCATCTGATGAAAATATGTTAGACGGGATTGTTATTCCAGACAAAGGTATTGCTGTTATTGATGGTTCAGCAAGAAATGGAATTGAGGCTAAATATAGTAATTTCATAGAAAGAATTTTTGACCTTGATGAAGCCCTAGATAAAACTCAGTTAGTTATAAATAAAAATTCAATTATTCAAATGCAAGAGGAAATAGAGCAACTTCATGAAGGTGCTTATGCAAAATTTGCAAAAGGTAAGGAAATACATGAACAAAAAGAAGAATTGTATATTTCTGCGATGGATTTTGATAAAGCGAATAAGGTAACGGCAAAACTGGCAGCGAATCTTTTCCATGATGTTATAGTTGCAAAAGAAAATCCAATTGTCGAACAGCTATTTTTCGGTGCAGCCACACCAAATGGTGCCGTTAATTACATTGACTCAATTACAAGTGACATTAAAAAAAGGTACATCATTAAAGGTAGATCAGGCAGCGGTAAAAGTACGGTAATGAGAAAAATCGCTAAATATGCTGAGAATGTAGGTTTAGCAGTTCAGCAATTCCCTTGTGGTTTAGATCCAAATAGCTTAGATATGATTATTATTCCTTCGCTAAGTGTGGCGATTATTGATGGTACAGCTCCTCATGTCATTGATCCGACAAGACCAGGTGATGAAGTGATCGACATGTTCGAGCTTTGTATGGATCAATCAATTGAAACAAAGTATGATCAACGCTTCGAAGATTTACATGTTGCTTACAAGCAGGAAATGAAGGAAGGCACAAGATTACTTCAAGAGGCGAAACAGGTTAGGGAATCATTAGAACAAATCTATCAAGAAGCTGTTGATAGTACTATTTTTACGGAAAAAATAAATGAAATAATTGCAGATATAACAGCATAATGGTTAGAATTAGACCCGTATCAAAATAAACACTCACCATATTCGCAACGACTAAAAAGTAGGGCATTTGTTCCGTTATTTTATGAGAAATTGTAATTTTGAGAGACGTTGAGGACATCAGATCCGCTAATCTTGTTTAATCGCATATTTTCCACGTAAATTAGCCAAATAGCGTATCTGATGTCCAATAAACTTGAGTTTATTCAAGAATTATTTGATTTGGGGGATCTGATGTCCTCTAACACTATATCTACACATTTTTACTATTTATAGTGCCTGTCTTCAAAAAATATGGTAAGATTTGGAGTAGTTTTAGTGTGATTGGAATAGTTTACCTGGAAAATGGAAAAACCTTTAACTGAATGTCCTATTTTTGGACAATAATTTGATCGGACAAGCTAGTCTATTTTTCTTTTTAAATTCTGATTACACATATTAGGGGAGTTAAAAAATGTCGCAAACGCAATTTGTTATTGGGATTGATGTCGGTTCAACAACTGTTAAGGCAACAGTCGTTAATCCTATTTCAAAAGAAATTTTATGGTCAAAATACAAGCGTCATCATACGAGACAAGCAGAGCTAGTATTACAGTTTCTAGAGGAAATGATTAATGAGCAATGCATAGAAAAAAGCGATGATGTTCGTGTTTTTATTACAGGTTCAGGTGGGTTACCACTAGCAGAAGTGCTTGGCGCCAAGTTTGTTCAAGAAGTAAATGCTGTGACGATGGCCGTAGAAGAACTTCACCCAAACGCTGGCAGTGTTGTTGAACTTGGGGGGCAAGACGCTAAAATTATTATTTTTAAGGAAAATGAAAAAACCGGTGGAAAACATGCCATTACATCTATGAATGATAAGTGTGCATCAGGGACAGGGGCTACCATTGATAAATGTATGATTAAAGTTGGAATGGCCGAGGAAGAGGTTATGACACTTTTTTTTGATGATACAAAACTTCATCATGTCGCCGCAAAATGTGGCGTCTTTGCTGAAACTGATATTGTTAATTTGACGAAAACTGGGATTCCAGCTTCTGAGATCATGTGTTCATTAGCCAATGCCATTGTTATGCAGAATTTATCTGTATTAAGTCGTGGCAATACATTACGACATGAAGTCATTCTTTTAGGTGGACCTAATACGTACTTGCCGTTTTTACAAGATTGTTGGAAAAAACGTATTAAAGAAGTGTGGGATGAACGGAAATATGATTATCCAACTCATAAATCAATTGACGAATTGATTTACGTACCAGAAAATTCTCAATACTATGCTGCGTATGGCTCTGCGATTTACGGATTATTCGAACCGAAAAACATTGGAGTTTTTAAGGGAATCACTGAGTTAAAAGATTATATTATGTTTGGTAGAAAAGCAAAACTAGGCGAGTCGGCAGGTCCACCACTCGCAAAAACGAGTGGTGAATTAGCTGAGTTTAAAAAGCAGTATCAAATTCCTTCATTTCAAAAAGCTAATTTTCAAAAAGGAGAAATCATTCGGGCAGTTTTAGGTGTAGATGGAGGATCGACATCATCCAAAGCGGTACTTATCGATGAAAATGGACAGGTTTTATTTAAAGCTTACCAGCTCTCAAAAGGAAACCCGCTTAAAGATACGAAGGAACTTTTAAAATCGCTAAAAGAACAAGCACAGGTCAATGGTGCTAAGCTAGAAATCATTGGCTTTGGGGCTACGGGTTATGCTGCTGATGTTTTAGAAAAGACTTTATATACAGATGTAAACATTGTAGAAACAGTCGCCCATATGCAAAGTGCCGTTCAGATTTTTGGCGATATTGATGTCATCTGTGATGTTGGTGGTCAGGATATAAAGGTCCTATTTTTGAAAAATGGTGATATTCGAAACTTCAGATTATCAAATCAGTGCTCAGCAGGAAACGGAATGCTTTTACAAGCAATGGCAGATCAATTTGGCATTCCAATTCACGAATATGCCGAACATGCCTTTCAAGCAGAGCTTTCTCCGAAGTTTTCCTATGGTTGTGCGGTATTTCTTGACACTGACCGAGTAAATTTTCAAAAAGAAGGCTATTCAAAAGAAGAGTTGTTAGCAGGTCTTGCTTATGTTCTTCCGAAAAACATTTGGCAATATGTTGTCCAAATCCCGCGAATGTCAGAGCTAGGGAAGCGTTTTGTTTTGCAAGGCGGGACGCAGAACAATTTAGCTGCTGTTAAAGCACAGGTAGATTATATTAAAGAACGTGTGCCAGAAGCAGAAGTGTTTGTCCATCCTCATACTGGTGAAGCAGGAGCACTTGGAGCTGCTATGGAAGCACTGCGAGTGATAAAGAGAAAAGGAAAAACGTCATTTATTGGATTAGATACAGCGATTAACATTGAGTATTCTACGACAAATGATGAAACGACTGTTTGTCATTTTTGCCCTAACCATTGTAGTCGAACGTTTATTGACACGGTAACACCAGATGGGGGCACGGCAAGGTACATCTCGGGATTTAGCTGTGAAAAGGGAACTGTTGAGGATAAAGTAGCAGTTGTCGCGCTAACAAAAAAGCGAAATGAATTAATGAAGCAGTATCCTAACTTAGTAGAATATGAAGCGAAACGAATGTTTGAACGAGTTATAGAGCCTCATCCTCTGCCATCTGAAGATCAATTGATCGAGGATGTAAAAATGGAAAAGAGAATTATTCCGTTTTTTGAGCCGAAGAAGACGAAGTTTCAGCGTGAATTTCAACGTTCCTCAAAAGAAGCAGAGGAAATACGGAAAACCATAAAAATTGGGATTCCTAGGGTTCTAGGAATATGGTCCACAGCTCCATTTTGGCGGGCGTATTTTGAGACGTTAGGATTAGATCCGAAGCACATTATTTTTAGTGATTATACGAGTGAAGATTTATGGCAGAAGGGTGGTAAATACGGTTCAGTTGATCCTTGTTATCCTTCAAAGGTTACACAGGCACATGTTCACAATTTATTAACGAAACAACATGAGCATTACGGATTAGATTATATCTTTTTTCCTTGCATCACTCATTTACCTACGTTTTTAGAAGCTACAATGGATACGTCAAGTTGTCCGATCGTTAGTGGGTCGCCAAATGTCATTAAAGCAGCTTTCACAAAGGAAACTGACTTTTTTAAAAATAAGAATATAACCTATCTTGATCCAGCAGTGACATTTGCTGAGAAAAACTTTATGATGCTACAGCTGTTTGAAATTTTCGAAGAGATTTTGTCAATCACCGAAGATGAAAATAATTTTGCAGTTGAACAGGGATTATTGGCGCTTCAAGTATTTGATCAAGAGATGGAGGAAAAGGGAAGAGAGATCTTAGAGGATGTAGAGAGAAATGGGAAGCTAGCGATATTAATGATTGGTAGACCTTATCATTCTGATCCGGGGCTTAACCATCGAGTTCTTGAGGAATATCAAGTTAAGGGTTATCCAATTTTATCGATCCGCTCCATTCCAAAAAATCAAAAGTGGTTAACAAACTACTTCCAACAAGACATCCAAAAAGATTGGATTACTAGTCCATTTGATATTAATGATGTTTGGCCAGAAAACTTTAGCTCAAATAGTGCTCAAAAGGTATGGGCAACAAAATTTGCAGCCAGGCACCCAAATATTGCTTTGTTAGATTTATCTAGTTTCAAATGCGGGCATGACGCTCCTACGTATGGAATTATTGACTCGATAACAGGCACAGCGAATATCCCGTATTCAGCCCTACATGATATTGATGCTAACAAGCCAGCGGGATCAATAAAAATTCGCGTAAAAACATACCATCATTCCCTTAAGTTAAGGGAAGAAATCCTTGAAGATCAATTAAAAGTGAAGGGAAAACGAAAAATAGCAATTGGAAATTCTGAAGTAGAACAAACAAGTTAGGTAGAGCGGGGGTAAGCTTGTTAATGAAAACAACGATTGAAGAAAAAAATGTTAACTTACACGAACGACAACAATGGTACGATGCTAGACCTCGCCACTATTCAAAACTAGAAAAAGCTACGACAACAATACTCTTTGGCGGCTTAACAATTTTGCATGATACATTAATTGAAGCAGCTATTCGAGGTTTAGGCTATAACATTAAAGCCTTAGATTGTCCTGACATTGCCTCTTTACAAATTGGAAGAGAATTCGGTAATCGTGGCCAGTGTAACCCAACGTATTTTACAGTCGGTAATTTAATTAAATATTTAAAAGATCTAGAGAAAAACGGCTTGTCTAAAGAAGAAATCATCGAAAATTACTTGTTTATTACGAGTGGTTCATGTGGTCCTTGCCGATTTGGTACATACGTTACTGAATATCGAAAGGCGCTTCGTGATGCTGGATTTGAGGGTTTTCGTGTTTTGTTATTTCAACAACAAGATGGTTTAAAAAAAGCCTCTGGAAGCGATAATGCCGTCGACCTTAACCTGTCCTTCTTTTCAACATTGTTAAAAGCTATTTTTGTCGGAGATATTATAAATATTTTAGGATATCGAATTCGTCCGTATGAAATAGAGGCGGGAACAACTAATAAAGTGATCGAGGAATGTAAAAAGAAACTTTATGAGGCGTTTTTACATCGCAAGCCACTAATACCTGTTTTATTAAGCTGTAAATCGGCCATTGGGGCGATAAAAGTTGATTGGACAAAAATCAAACCTAAGGTAAGTGTAATCGGTGAGTTCTGGGCAATGACAACTGAAGGGGACGGAAATTACAAACTTCAACAGTTTTTAGAAACTGAAGGCGCAGAAGTTGAGGTACAACCAGTAACTGCTTGGATTTTGTTTTTAATTTGGGAAGGTCGTTTTGATACAAACCGTAGGATCGCTTTAAAAGAATATGATGGTGGTCGATTTGGATTAAAAGGTAAAAAACCTCAGCAAAAGCTATTGAAATTAGCAATAGGTGAAGCTTCAGTGCGGGCCTTGTTTCAATTTTATGCAAAACTTTTAGGACTACATTATTACGAACTACCAAATATGGATGAGATTGCTGAAATCGCCCATCAATATTATGACAACCATAATCGTGGTGGTGAGGGCCATATGGAGGTAGGTAAGCTTGTCTTAAATGTTAAAAAGAAAAAAGCAAACATGACCATTTCCGTGAAACCATTCGGATGTATGCCTTCTTCAGGAGTATCAGATGGAATTCAATCTTATATTACTGAAAAATACCCAGAGGCGATCTTTTTACCAATTGAGACAACGGGGGATGGTGCTGTGAATGTTTATAGTAGAGTACAAATGATGCTTTTTAAAGCAAAACTTGCTGCGCAAAAAGAATATGAAGAGGCTATTTTGGTAAAAAAGAAAAAAGACACTCAATTAAATGACCAAATAGCATTGAAGCATTCTTTCAAACATAAGGTAGCCTGCTCTGCCGCAAATGTCTTATACAACCATTAAAACATCTATTGTCAAAACTAAGGAATTGATCAATTATTTAACATCCCTCATTACAGTTGTTTTGGAAACAATACAATTATGGGGGGAGTTACATGAATTGGTTTATCATAATTATCATTGTCATTCTTGTTTATCTAACGGTGAAAAATAACTGGTTTTATGATCCGACCTCACCAGATCGACCGAAAAAAACAAAAGCAGAAAATTGGTTTTTAGTTAAACCGAAGAGAAAAAGCGATTAATTGGCTTCTTCTCTTCGGTATTTTTGTAAATGCTCATCGTTTCAATTGTTATCCTTAAATGGTATAATGATACATGTTTTCGATTTGCTTTTTTTGGTGGATAAAAAGCACAGGAAAGCGAGAACTGATATCAAACTTTCAATAGCCACCTCTATATAAACAAGAAAAGATAGGTGTTACGGAATATGGATGCATTAGAGGTCTTAATGAATATAAATAAAATTGTCCCATATTTTCAGCCGATTTTAAGTGCTACTAAACAAAAGGTTGTCGGTTATGAAGTTCTAGGTAGAATCAACATTAATAACGAAATGATAAGTTTAGGCGACTTTTTTAATAATGATAGTATTCCAGACGAGTATGTAATGGAAGTAGATGAGCATATTCAACAGATGGCTTTTGACTATTATTGCCAGGAAAAACTAGAGTCTAATTTATTTATTAATTGCAATGTAAATATTTTAATGAATGATCATGACTATACAGAAAAACTGATTAATCGGATTAAATCATATGAACCCCGTGGACTTAAAATGGAGAAAATTATCTTAGAAATTAGGGAGCATGATTATATTGGTGACTTGTCGCAACTTAGTCATTTAATTATGTATTTTCAAAGTTTAGGGATTAGAATTGCCATAGATGATGTAGGAAAAGGAGGCAGTAATTTAGACCGAATTGCACATCTTGAACCTGATATCTTAAAGGTAGATTTAAATTTAATAAAAGGGGTTACAGTTTCACAAACACATCGTGATGTCTTATATTCGTTATCAACGTTTGCTAGAAAAATGGGGGCAACTTTGTTATTTGAAGGTATTGGTGATTTAACGAAACTAAACGCTGCTTGGCGAAACGGAGGGCGTTATTATCAAGGTTTTTACTTAGCATCACCAGCACCTAATTTCGTAGATGAAAATTGTTGTAAGGAAAAGCTTACAAGCGAATTTCAACGATTTATTAATCATGAGCGTACAAATTTAACGAACCAGTACGTCTTTACAGAAGAGTTAAACAACCGTCTTGAACAATTACTAAAAAAAGATAAAAAATTACCTATGGACGAATTGATGAAAGCTGTAGCAACAAAATTTACCGATGTTAGTTTTCGCTTCTACATATGTGACCAATATGGGTTTCAAAGATCCTCTAATTATGTGAAAAATAAAAACTCTTGGCAAAAACTCGAAGAATATGTAGGGAAAAACTGGAGTTGGCGTCCATATTTCCTCGAGACAATCGTGAGGATGCAATACGAGAAAAGAGGGATTTTATCTGACTTGTATAGTGATATCGAAACAAATGAGTTTATTCGGACCTTTTCATATCCGATTAACGAAGAATTATATTTGTATCTAGATATTCCGTACTCCTTTCTTTTTGAGAAAAAGGGGTTGTTATACTAACAGTTTGGGACTCAGGTCTTCTGAGTCTCCTTTTTCTTGTGTTTTTTATCTAAATTTAATATCTATAGGAATTTTACCTAATACTAATTAACAATAATTGATCGGAGTACGTTTATGACATCCACTTTAAATTTAAAAGCACTCTTATTTTTCTATTATTCAGCAATGACCATTATTATTGGCTACTTACCTGTTTACTTTCATGAAAATGGACTAAGCGGTGGTCAAATAGGTTTTTTGCTAGCTGTCGGTCCACTAGCAGCAATGATTGCTCAGCCGTTTTGGGGTTATATGACGGATAAATATAAAACTTCAAAAAAGGTCATAATCGCTTGTCTTTTAGGCGCTATATTAGGCGCAGTATTCATGTTTAGTATTTATAACTACATACTTTTAATTTTTGCTGTCTTTTTCTTTTTTGCCTTCATGTCCCCGGTAGGCGGTTTAGGTGATAGTCTTTCCCAAAAAACAGCCAATCGATTATCCGTTTCTTTTGGTTCAATTCGATTGTGGGGTTCCCTCGGTTTTGCAATCATGTCACTACTTGGTGGATTCCTTTTAGCAAAGATTGGAGTGCAATACATATTTCTTCCCTTTCTGTTTTTTATCTTGCTAACATTGGGAATTGCTTTTGGAGTAAAGGATGTTGAGACGTCAAAAAAACCTATCGTTCTAAAAGAAGCGATAAAATTACTTGGAAATAAGAAATTCATGTTCTTTTTGGTAATAATGATGCTCATAACTATCACCCATCGAACAAATGACAGTTTCCTAGGGATTTATATTGTTGAAAAGGGTGGGAGTGAATCGTTCATTGGCTGGGCTTGGTTTATTGGGGTTATGTCTGAAGCATTTATCTTTGCTACAGCTACGCTTTGGTTTAGAAAGTATCATGCTTTAACGTTTATCGTAATATCTGGAATTTTGTTTGCGATACGCTGGTTTATTATGGGGATCATTCAGGATCCTATGCTTGTTTTACCTCTACAAATTATGCATGGTCTTACATTTGGCATGTTTTATTTATGTGCATTCCATTTTATTACGAAACTAATCCCAGAAGAGCTCCAATCAACAGGGCATCTATTATTTTATTCTTTCTTTTTTGGATTATCGGGGATGATTGGCTCGAGTATTGGCGGAATCATTATCGAAGAAGTAAGTGTTTCGTATTTATATTCAATTTTAGCTTTTGTGGCAGCCGCTGGAGCTTTGTCTATTGGGATTTATAAATTGATCTATTTTGGACTAAGTAAGGAAAAGCTGTTGGAAGAACAATAAAAAGTCATATTTTTAAACAAAATTAGTGGGGCTCATGCTATACTAATATGGATGTTAGTTGGAAATGGAGGAATTATTTATGCTAATACTTATAGGTGTTATTGCAGTGTTACTAATCTTTTGGGTCACTTCGTATAACTCACTTGTGAAATATCGTAATTGGGTTGAAGAATCGTGGGCACAGATTGATGTTCAATTAAAAAGACGTTTTGATTTAATCCCTAACTTAGTTGAAACAGTCAAGGGTTATGCAAAACATGAGCAAGAAACTTTAGCAAAAGTAGTTGAATTACGAAATCAAATTAGTGGTTCTGGAGCTAGATCAAGAAAAGATCAAATGGAAGCAAATGATCAGTTGTCAGGAGCTTTAAAAAATTTATTTGCTTTACGTGAAGCATATCCAGACTTAAAAGCAAACCAAAACTTTATGATGCTTCAAGAAGAACTAACGGGAACGGAAAATAAAATTGCCT
This sequence comes from Anaerobacillus isosaccharinicus, assembly GCF_001866075.3. GTDB lineage: Bacteria > Bacillota > Bacilli > Bacillales > Anaerobacillaceae > Anaerobacillus > Anaerobacillus isosaccharinicus. The sequence continues at coordinate 3,766,554 of NZ_CP063356.1, forward strand.
ATGCAAGACAGCTTTATAATAATACAGTTATGAAATACAACACGAAAATACAATCTGTCCCTACAAACATCGTTGCATCTTTTCATAAATTTGATCGTCGTGACATGCTTGAGACTAGAGCAGAAGAACGTGAAAATGTTCAAGTAAAGTTTTAGGGGAATAGTTCATGTTACTATACGAACAAATCCAATCGAATAAACGTAAAACAATCGTCATTGTTGCCTTTTTTATTGTATTTGTTATTGCTGTTGGTTCGACACTCACTTATATTATGGCAGGTGATTTTGTAACAGGAGCGATTTTTACGACTGTTTTTGCGACAATCTATGCTGGAATTATTCTTATGTCAAGTACGAAAGTCGTCATGAGTATGAACCATGCCAAAGAAATTAAGTCAAAAAATGAAAATCCTTTCTTATGGAACTCGGTTGAAAATTTAGCGATGGTAGCAAGGATTCCCATGCCGAGAGTATTCATTATCAACGACCCTAGTCCTAATGCTTTTGCTACAGGAACTTCTCCGAAAAACGGTGCTGTTGCTGTGACAACTGGACTATTAGAACGGCTTAATAGAGAAGAGGTAGAAGGTGTTTTAGCCCATGAAGTTGCTCATATCAAAAATTTTGATATTAGACTAGCAACAATTGCCCTCGCCCTTGTTTCAGTTGTTGCTATCATTAGTGACCTTGGCTCGAGGATGATCTTTTATGCTAGAGGAGGAAGAGATAAGAAGCAACATCCAGCGGTATTAATTATCGCCCTTGTTTTGCTCGTCCTCTCGCCGTTAATTGCATCATTAATAAAGCTTGCTATATCAAGAAATCGCGAGTACTTAGCAGATGCTAGTGCAACAGAGTTAACTAGAAATCCAAATGCTTTAGCAAGTGCTCTTGAGAAAATTACTGGGGTTGCGACTCCTGTTAGAGAAGCATCAAGTGCTTCAGCGTCACTCTATTTTGCCGATCCCCTTAAGAAGAAAATGGCAGGTTTAATGTCGACACATCCACCTGCTGAAGAACGAATTAAAAGATTAAGACAAATGTAAAACGAAACAAAAGCAGATAACACATTTTTTGTGTTATCTGCTTTTTAAAATTATGGAAATTGTTTTTTACAAAAGTGTGAACAATTTGATAGATTTGTGATATATTTACTATAAATACATAACTTTTTGATTAATAGAAATAGAGAGAAAAAAGGAGGGTAAGGTATGAGCAGTTTGCGTGGGAAGATTATAAGTGGATTTTCTGTCATTTTACTTTTGTTAGTTCTTATGTCTGGATATAGTCTTTATAATGTTCATCAAATTAATAACGACGTAGAGCAAATTGTGCAAGAGGATTTAGAAAGAGTTTCGTTAAGTGATGAGTTAGCTTACAATATGGCAGAACGATTAGCATTAGTTCGGGGTTATATTTTACTTGGTAAAAAGGAATATAAAGAAAGTTATATCGAATTAACTGAGCAAAGCTATGTATTAGAAGAGGAATTATTAGCGATCCACGAAGATATAAAAATTATCAATTTAGTAGAGAAAAGTCAGCTTTGGGATCGTCTTATTAGTGGGAGAATATTCCCGATGTTTGAGGCGAATGGAAGAGAAACGGCTATTATTAGTATTCAGTATCAGGTAGATCCTTTAGCAAATGAAGTTGTGGAAGGTTATCATCAATTAGCCCTAGCTGGGAAAGAGCATATTATTAACCAAGGTAAAGATATGATGTCTCGTGGCGATACGATTGTTTTATTCAATATTATTGCTACCGTCATTGGAATTGTTATTTCTCTGGTTGTGGCTTTAATAACTGCGAAGAAAATTGTCGCACCTATTACAGCAGTAGTTAATGTAGTCGAGCGAGTAGCTAAAGGAGATTTGACTGGAAAAGCGATTGAAGTTAAATCAAATGATGAATTAGGCCGGTTGACGGCGTCAACAAATGAAATGGCTATTAATTTACGGAGTTTACTTACGAAAACAACGGAAACGTCAAGCCAAGTGGCTGCTGCGTCTGAAGAACTAACTGCTAGTTCTCATCAAACGACTGTAGCTACAAATCAAATTGCAGCAACGATTAAAGATGTTGCTCAAGGTGCTGAAGTTACTGTAAGTGGAACGAAAGAAAGTGCTAGAGCTATGGAAGAAATGACGACTGGTATTCAAAGAATTGCTGAGTCATCTTCCGTTGTTGCTGAAAGTTCATTAGATGCAACACATGAAGCACAAGAAGGTAATAAGTCATTGCAACGAGTAATTGAGCAAATGAACTCTATTAGTGAGGCTGTAAAAGAAGCAACAGTCATTATCGGTCGTTTAGGTGAACGTTCAAATGAAATTGGTAGTATTTTAGGAGTCATTACGACAATTGCCGATCAAACAAATTTATTAGCTTTGAACGCTGCTATTGAAGCGGCTAGAGCAGGTGAACATGGAAAAGGTTTTGCGGTTGTTGCTGATGAAGTTCGTAAGCTTGCTGAAGAATCTCGTCAGTCTGCTGCGAAAATCTCGTCAGTTATCCATGAAATTCAAGCAGAAACATCAGTTGCTGTTAAAACAATGGATAATGGTACTAAAGAAGTAGAGGCTGGTATTAATGTAGTTGAAGAAACAGGCTATGCTTTTGAACGAATTTTAGGTGCAATCCAAAATGTATCTTCACAAATTCAAGAAGTTTCGGCAACTGCAGAACAAATGTCTGCAAGTTCTGAAGAAGTAAGTGCATCTGTGGATGAAATGGCTAACGTTGCTGTCGAAACTGCCGAGCACTTCCAATTAGTTGCTTCAGGGGCTGAACAGCAGTTATCTTCAATGGAAGAAATCAAAACTTCAGCAAATAACTTAAGCGAGTTAGCCCAAGAACTACAAGAAGAAATTAAGAAGTTTAAACTATAATTTATTCAAAAAAGAGGCTGGGACATAACTAAAGTGTTTAACAGAAAATCCGAACAATACAAAACCATAGCGGAGGAAATATACGTAGACTCCTGCGGGATGAAAGGCAAAGGTGAGACCCCACAGTGCGTAAGCACGAGGAGGCTCACCAGCCGCCCGCGGAAAGCGAAGTATATTTCCGAAGCGAAGGATATGCACCAGATATTTCGTTCGGATTTCTCATTGATTAAAACGCTTTTGTCCCAGCCTCTTTTTGCTGTTTTTAAACCTTAATTACTTTCTGTTCATAAATTTTATCATCACGAGCTCATGAATCGGGGCTTGTGTTGCTAAATAGAGCAACCAAGGTAAGCGGGGATGAAAGTGCTCTAGGGCAATGACTGAATTCCCATTACAGCGAAAAAATGTAAACGTCCCTTCCTGCTCAGTTTTCGCTAATAACCCTCCTGCAACACGATATTGTACTTTTTGATCGTCATGTTCTTGAAGCTTAAGAACTAGAAGTGGTTTTTTTAAGAAAAAAAATGATAATTGATATTGATCACTTGTATTATTGATCTTTATTATTTTTTTTGAAGCTTTAGTAAGCCATCGAAAATATGTATTAGCAAGCTCCAGAGGTGGAATTTCATCTGGACTTACCTGTATGGAACAGTATGTTTTTAAGGCTTTACTACTCGCGATTAATCGGTTCTTTTTTAATGTGACCGTGTATTTATGTTGTAGTTTTTTATCAAATACTCTTAAAAGTTCTGCACCCATTATTATCACCAGCTTTTTCTAAAAATTTACTGTGTAAAAAAACGTTAAATGACTCACTCTAATCATAACAGTAAAATGAGGAGTGACAACATGAAAAGAGGCATATTAATAAGTATTGGTCTACTGATGCTCGTTTTATATATAAATGGATGCGGTATAAATGATCGGGGAGTTGACCCAGGATTAGAAAATGATCCTGCTGCAAGATTTCACGCCCATGATCATCAGCGTGGAGAAGGATTTGGCTTTTTTAATCAACAACGAGACCGAAAAAATCCGATTGCAAATATGGTGACGAGGGACGAACGACCGGGTCGTGGAATGAACGGTATTCTAGATCGACGTCCTCCAGAGATGAATCAAAGAATATCAAGGTTTGAAGCGACAGAAGAACAGAACGATTTGAGGCCAGGTCCAAAAGCATTTTCCAGTCAGAGTGATGACAACTTGCCAGAGCAAATTACATTAGAGCTTTTGCAGATGGAAATGGTCCGTGACGTGAGGGTCATTAGTTATCACAATCAATTGTTAGTAGCTGTTGAATGTGAGACAAATGACACTAACGATATAAAAAATGAAATTAGTCAATTAATTACTGATAAATATCCAAACAAAGAAATCATTGTTGTAACTGACCGCCGTGCAGTAGACCGTATTCGTATGTTGGACGACGGCTTACAAAGAGGGCAAACAGAAGATAATAATCAGCAGTTCAGAGAGTTTTTTGATGATACAACAGGTCCGATTGCAGGACATTAGGATGTAGGGCTAACCGTGGTTAGCCCTATTTTTTTCGGATTATTTTAAGAAGAAATTGGAATTATGGTATGATAGATTCATGAGACTATGATATGAGGTGCATGAAATGAAAACGTTTAAATTATGTTCGTTAGTTGTGTTGTTAGATAACGATATTGAGCCAAAGGAAATTCCCCTAGTTGACGGATTAATTATTAATAAAGAGGAAGTGCAAAAAAACTGGCTTATTGAAGCTGTCGTAACACCAAAGCTTGAGGGGTATTTCATAAAATTAAATGAAACACAGGAAAAGTTCATGGTTGAAGCAACCATTACAAAAAAATCAAATGCGCCAGCTACTTTTGTTTGTACTGTGAAGAGCATAAACCACATTCAAAATCATATTAGTGTTCTACTTGATGGTTTATTAGTTGTGAAAGAAGATGATTTCTCAGATATGATTTTACGAACTATTTTAGAGGAGGGCTTTGAAGGAGAAGAAATTCTTAAAGAATTTAAAAAAAGAAAGAAAGATCGCGGTAGAGCTATTCAAGGAGCTTTAAACAATGCTTTTGTTCAAGTGAAGGGGAAGTTTTTTGATAATTAAAGAGTTTAACATTAAATTTTTTATGGAAGGAAGTTACGTTTGAAGATTATTGATGCACATATGCACTTTTCTAATATTGGGAGTTTTCGAGATACAGCGAAAGAACGTTCTCACATTGATTATTCATATGAAGGTTTGCTAAAAGAATACAGGGAGGCAAATGTTGTTCTAGGAATTGGGATGGGGGTGACAGAACAACAATTGGGTGGTTTCCCTGATGCAGCGTCCTCAACACCAATGGGATTAGATATGCTTGAAGATAAGCATACAAGCATTGTTTGTTGTCCTGGGGTAAACCCCCATTCTTTAGGTAACGAACAACTGTTAGCATTAGAGTCTGAAATAACCAACGATCGAGCAGTAGGGATAAAGATCTATTTAGGCTATTATCCTTATTATGCCTACGATAAAATTTATGGACCTGTCTATGAGTTGGCGGCTGCATATAACGTTCCTGTTGTATTTCACTGTGGTGATACCTATTCGGAGCGAGGCCTGTTAAAATACTCCCATCCACTCACGTTAGATGAAGTGGCAGTTCAAAACCGAAATGTTACGTTTATGATGGCTCATTTTGGCGATCCGTGGGTGTTAGATGGAGCGGAGGTCGTTTATAAAAATTCCAATATGTTTGCTGACTTGTCAGGGCTAATTGTTGGGGACAGAAAAGAAGTACATAGAATTTCAACTACACCGCATTTCTATGATCACTTACGACATGCTATAACGTTCTGTGATCATTATGAAAAGTTGCTGTTTGGAACCGATTGGCCACTCGTTCAAGTTCAACCTTACATCGAGTTTATTAAAACATTTATTCCAGAAGGGTATGTAGAAGATGTTTTTTACAATAATGCCTTAAACGTTTTTCCGAAAATCAAGCAGTTTTTATAGTAGTATGGGTGTCCCAGTAGCTGAGACACCTTATTTCTACGGAAAATGAAATCTCTATTAATTTAGATTTCGAAGTTAATCTTTCATTAACTCTACACTTTACACTCTACATTCTACACTAAATCTAAGAAAGCTTACTATTGGATATAAAAAAATGACTAAGCCGTTCTTGCACTTTATTTCTTAAGTTGGCATTTAAAAAACGACTTGTTTTTACATATCCACGGTAGTAACAATAGAATTCTGAGAAAGTTCCATCGTTAGGTCCGAATTCTATTTTCATACTTTGTGTATGTAATTGTTTTTTTATTTCAAACAATTCTTTGCTAATAATACCAATGGAAGAGTGGATTAGTTGTAAATAGGGCTCTTTTAATTTAAAAAATGATTTTTCAACAGCGATTAAGTCATTTTGCAAAACTTTACGAGCTAATGTTAGAACAATGAACGCTTCAAAAAGGCGTTCTTCTTGTTGAGATAAACCATTCATCTGTTAAAGCTCCTCCTTCAAAAGAACTTATGTTCGTATTTTTATTTTAATTGATGACAAGCTTTTTTGCAACTCTTGTCTTGGATTATTGGCCACCAAAATTTCAAGAACTTCACCTAGATACTTTCATACTTTGTCTAATTGTGGTATTTTATAAACGGGTTATGTTACTAGCCGCATTTTTAAAATCTACTAACTCTACTGGCAAGACCGCCGGCGGCACAGTTTATTTAAATTTGCTTTAGTGAATAATAGAGGAAAAAAGGAGGATTTATTTAAGATGCGTTTTATGAAATTTGGTTTAGTTACTTTATTGCTATTATTATTGATTGCTGGATGTGGTCAAGGGACTACGGAGGAACGGACTGGTGCTAAAGATGAGCAACCACCAGTTGCAACGGACGAAAAGCCACCAGCTGCTGAAGAGGTTACGCCAGTTGAATATCCACAATTTCATGCTGCCCTTCAACCAGATGAAAGAGCTGTAAAAATGGTAACGAGTAAAGGGGACATTATGATACGTCTTTATCCAGCTTATGCACCGTTAGCAGTAGAAAATTTTATTACACATAGTGAAAATGGTTACTATGATGGAGTTCTTTTTCATCGGGTAATGAATAACTTCATGATTCAATCAGGAGATCCTGATGGAACTGGTATGGGAGGGGCAAGCATTTATGGAGATCCTTTTGACGATGAGTTTTCTCCATCTCTTGCACATTTCAGAGGGGCATTATCAATGGCAAACCCAGGCCGCCCGAATATGAATGGAAGTCAATTTTTTATAGTTCAAACTGATGATTTCGACCCGGGGATGTTTGGACAGCTAGAAAAACAGATGGGAATCGAGTTTCCTGAAGAAACAATTAAACATTATGAAGAGCACGGTGGAACTCCTTACCTAGACTATAAGCATACTGTTTTTGGACATGTAGTTGAAGGAATGGATGTAGTCGATGCAATTGCCGCAGTAGAAGTTAATCCTGGAAATAATCGTCCTATTGAAGACGTTTATATTATAAGAATTGAAATTTTAAATTAATGTTAGTAGGCTAAGGCTTGCTGCTAGTCGGTAAATCTTTAGCTTTTATTCATTAATAAGAAAGAGAGCTGACCTAAGCCAGCTCTCTTTTCTTGTTAATTTAAAGTTTTTGTAAAAATAACGGTAGAGTAAGGTGGTAGGGTTACTATTCCGTCAGATATCGTGTATTCCTTTTTAGTAGCAAAGATCACTTGACCAGCGTCTTCATCCTCTAAATTAATTTCAAGTTCATTTCTTGAAAGGTTATGAATAACATGAAGTTCCTCGTCGTTGTAAATACGTTTATAGGCAAGACTTCCTTGTATTCTAATCGGCGATTCTGTAATCTCACCAAACAATAGTGTTGGTTCGCTACGGCGCAAATAAATCATCGTTTTATAATGATTGTATAATGAATTTGGATCTTCTAGCTGTGCTTCAACAGATGGAGCGTCTTGACCAGTGTCGTATTTTGGCTTAATCCACGAAGTTTGTCCCGCGCCACCATCCTGATACCAAAGCATCGGTTCACGAATATGTTCATCGGGTTTAGCACCTTGCATCCCAATTTCTTCACCATAATAAATGAAGGGGCTTCCTGGTAAAGTAAGTAGGAGAGAGGCTGCCATTTTTGCTTGTTCCTCATTCCCTCTTAATTCACTCATCACACGATTAATATCGTGGTTTGTAATAAACGTTGAATCAACAAAATCAGTAGAGTAGCGTTCAAATGTAGTAAGACTTCGAATTAATTTAGGAACTAAAGACCCGCCACGCTCGGTCATAGCTACTTTTAAAATATCCTCAGCTAAATCGAAATTAAATGTAGAGTGTAGCCCATCTTCTAAATAGGGACCTGCAACTTGAGGAAGATCCCAAACCTCCCCGACAAGAAACACATCAGGTTTCACTTCTTCCATGGCAGCTCGGAATTCTTTCCACCAGACTAAATTTTGTTCTTTATCTTTTGGGAAGATGTGCTTAGCAGCATCTAAACGAAATCCATCTACACCAACTTCTTCTAGCCAATACTGTCCAATGTTAATCATTTCTTGGCGAACTTCATCATTATAGAAATTAAAGTCTGGCATACCGCCCCAGAAAACACTGAAATAATGGTTTGGAGCTTCACCATGCCAGAACGGTTGCCCCCATTCGCCGCGTTCTCTTAGGTTTGTATCTTCATCTGCCCAAATGTACCAGTCTCGATAAGGGCTTTCTTTGGACGCAATCGCGTCTTGAAAGAACGGATGTTCTGTGCTTGAGTGATTAACGACTAAATCAATCACTACTTTAATATTTCGTGCGTGAGCTTCGGCCATAAATGTCTTGAAGTCATCCATCGTTCCGTATTCAGGGTTAATCTCATAGTAATCCATCACATCGTATCCGTGATAAGAAGGTGAAGGGTGAATCGGCATAAGCCATATTCCTTCGATGCCGAGCTCTTGTAAATAATCAAGTTGTGCAGTCATGCCGTTAATATCACCAATTCCATTTCCACTAGAATCAGAAAAGGCACGGACAAAAATTTCATAGAAAACCGTGTTAGGATAGCTTGAAATTAATTCAGTATGATCAATTGTTTCTATCAATCGGGATTGATTAGGTTGCTCTGCCTCAGGTGTTGTACATCCAGTTAAAAAAGTGATTGAAACGAGAACAGAAAGTAGTATGTACTTTGTAAAACTAACAAACTTCATCTTATTACCTCCAATTAGTGCAAGCGTTTACTCATTAACAATCTAAATTTTAGCAAACAAATTTTAATTAGTAAATAAATAAGTGAAATCGTTTGCGCAAATTTTGTTCATTGTTGAAAAAAGACTGAATTATTACAGTCATAATATGAGTAAAACTTTTTCGGGGTTCACTCACCTAAAATCTCTATGACTAAATTTTACCATTAAAAGGGGATAATGAAAGTAATTAAAAAATGGATTGACAGTTACTGTGTAGTAATGTACTATTTAGTTAGTACAGTAGTTCATTAATACTTATGTAATAAGGGGGAATCAAGATGACAACACCTGTTGTTTCAATAAAAAATGTGTCTAAAGTAATAAAAGGAAAAAAGATTATTGATAATCTCAGCTTTGAAATTTATCCGGGCGAAGTATTTGGTTTCCTTGGGCCAAACGGTGCAGGGAAAACAACAACGATTCGAATGATAGTAGGATTGATTTCTATGACTGAAGGAGAAGTATTAATTAAGGGTAACAATGTAGCGAAGAATTTCGAGGGAGCTATATCAGAAATTGGTGCCATCGTTGAAAATCCGGAAATGTATAAATTTTTAACCGGGTATCAAAATTTAATTCATTATGCTCGCATGGTAAATAGTGTACCAAAAGAGAGAATTGATGAGGTAGTTAAGTTAGTTGGTTTGACCGAACGGATTCATGAAAAAGTAAAAACATATTCTTTGGGGATGAGACAGCGCTTAGGGTTAGCGCAGGCCCTTTTGCACTCTCCATCAGTGTTAATTTTAGATGAGCCAACGAATGGTTTAGACCCTGCAGGAATTCGTGAAATACGCGATTATATAAGGAAATTGGCAAGAGAAGAAGGGCTAGCGGTCATTGTCTCTAGTCATCTCTTATCTGAAATGGAATTGATGTGTGATCGCATTGGTATTATTCAAAATGGAAAATTAATAGGTGTTCAAACCGTAAATGATTTTATTAACGGTCAACAAGAACTAATGATCCGCTTTTTAGTTGATCAATCCAAACGGGCATTAGAAATTTTAAAAGAGAAGTGGCCAGCCTATACATTCGGCGTAAATGGTGATTTCATTGAAGTTTCTTTAGAAAAAAATGAAATTCCACAGGTAAATAAAGCATTAGTCACAAATGACATCAATGTTTTTGCAATTAGTCAAACAGCTAAATCGTTAGAAGATAAATTTTTAGAAGTAACTGGAGGGGAACAGATTGTCTAATTTGATGAGACTTATTCAAAATGAAAATATGAAAATATATCGCAGACCAGGCACATGGGTGATGTATGGAATATTAATCGCAATATTACTTATCATTGGACTTTTCACAAAGTTTATTTTGGAAGATCCTGTTAGTAATTGGCGAGAAGACCTTACTTTGAAAAATGCTCAGTATCAAATGCTGATTGATGAACGAGAAATGCTGGCAGTAGCAGTCGAGCGCTATCAACGAGAGATAACTTTAAACGAATATCGACTAGAACAGAATATTCCTCCTATAGAAACTAAAAGCTTTTGGGGATTTATGACTTCAACCGTTAATTCGATTAGTATTGTAACAATGTTTACGATTATTATTGCTGCAGGAATAGTCGCTGGAGAATTCACATGGGGAACCATTAAACTCCTTTTAATTAGACCAGCATCACGGGCTAAAATTTTACTTTCTAAGTATATAGCGACATTTGTTTTTGCGATTTTAATGCTTTTAGGATTATTTATTTTTTCATTTGGAATCGGCTCGTTATTATTTGGCGGGGGGACTTTAACACAACCACATTTATTTTTTGATGCAGGGCAAGTCGTTGAGAGAAATATGTTTAGCCATCTACTTATGCTTTATGGTCTAAGTAGTGTTGAACTGCTAATGATGGTGACATTTGCATTTATGATATCAACGATTTTCCGTAGTAGTTCGTTAGCCATCGGTTTAGCTCTTTTTTTAATGTTCACCGGAAGTCAACTTGTTCATGTTCTTAGTCAGTATGAATGGGTGAAATATATATTATTTGCTAACACCTATCTTGCTCAGTATATTGAAGGAACACCGCTTGTAGAAGGAATGACAATGACGTTTTCCATCGTGATGTTAGCAATTTACTTTATTTTTTTTAATGTACTTTCATGGGTGATTTTCCAAAAGCGGGATGTAGCAGCGTAATAGTAAGCTAAACTTGATACGCTTTTAGTGAAAGGAGGAAAATTATGAATCTATCCTTTGATAATACAAAACCAATCTATTTACAGCTCATGGATTATTTTTTTCAACAAATATGCAATGGTTCAATAAAGCCTGGGCAAAAATTGCCGTCTGTAAGGGAAACGGCCGTCCTGGCTGGTGTAAATCCAAACACAGTACAACGGACATATGCCGAGATGGAACGAAGAGGGATTGTAGAAGCCAGGAGAGGGCAAGGCTCATTTGTCACTGAGGATGAATTGGTGATAAAGGAATTGCGTTCTGAGATATCCGAACAATATGTAACGACATTTATCGGATATATGCAAAGTAATGGCTTTACTAAAGAAGAAATACTAGAGCAAGTGAAGGCAGCATTAAACAAGTCTAACGGGTAGAGGTGAGAAAAAGAATGGATCATATTATTACATTCAATAACGTTTCGAAAAAGTATGGCCTAACAACAGCTCTTAAAGATGTGAGTTTTCAAGTCCCAAAAAGCGGAATTATTGGTTTGGTTGGTCCAAACGGTAGTGGGAAGTCAACGTTGTTAAAGTTGGTTGCAGGCTTGGTTAAGAAATCAGCTGGAGAAATCATCGTATGTGGAGATCATGTTACGAGGTTAATAGGAAGTAAAGTTGCTTTTCTTGCTGAAGTAGATTCGTTATATGACTTTTATACGGTTAAAGAAACAGTCCGGTTTTCGGCAAATGTTTTTCCAGATTTCGATGAACAAAAGGCTAACTCGATTTTAGAAACATTACAAGTAGATTTAAATAAAAAAGTTGGAACCTTATCAAAGGGTAATCGAGCTAGAGTTAAAATCGCCATTACTCTTTCTAGACAGGTACCACTATTACTAATGGATGAACCTCTGTCGGGGTTAGATCCTTTAGTTAGAGAAGACATAATTAAGTTAATTGCAAGGTACGTTGAAATGGAAGAACAAACGCTTATTATTTCTACACATGAAGTAACCGAGATTGAACCATTATTGGATCATGTTTTACTAGTGAAAAGCGGAAATATTATGTTATCGGAAAAGGTAGAAGAGCTTAGGGAAACGAAGGGCCAAAGTGTGCTAGACGCAATGAGGGAGGTGCTAAAATGAGTTGGATGACGTTGTATTTTAAAGAGCTCAGGTTAACTAGAACTAAGTTTCTATTAAATATAATTTTTTTAATCATGGTAGCTGCTCTGTTTTACTTCCTAATTGTGCGCTACAGTCCGTTTTTTGTAACGTTAACAATACCACTAATTATTGTTCATCTATTTTACATGTTTTTTGCGATGTTTGATTCATTACGGCAAGAATGGAAACAGAAAACGACGGTTTTTTGGTTGAATATTCCAAGTAGCGGGTGGCATCTTTTAACGGCAAAGTTCGTCGCAGCCATGACGCAATTATTTGCCTCGTTACTCGCGACTTTTATGATCGTCTATTTCTTACTGAAGCGAAGTTCAGGAATGTTTGCAGATACGCAAATTCCAGAATTTCTAATTGAACAGTATGAGTCATATTGGTGGATACTTTTCATAGGGATATTTATGGCCTCAATTCAGTCAGGGGTGGTTGCCACATTTATTTATATGATGGGTAAATCAATTCGAAAAATAGGTTGGCTTTTAGGGATTGGGATTAGTATTCTAGGTAGTTGGTTTTGGTTCAAATTTTCAGAAACAGCCATTTATAAAGGCTTAACAGAATGGGGAGTAATATTACACGAAAAAGAATTAATTGACTCATTTAATTTCCATTTTGATGCCAATATTGGTGAACCTAACTTTGATATGGGAGTCGCAAACGAAGTTAATCTATATATCGGTACCCAAATTGTTGATCTACTCATGGTTGTAGTAGTTTTACTTATTTGTGCATGGTTATTAGATCATAAAGTTGAAGCATAAGTGAATATCTAAAAAACCCATCACTATTTTAAAAATAGTGATGGGTTTTAATTGTGCTAATTATTATCTGTAAGTGGTAAGTAAATCATAATTGCAATCGTAATAAGGGATAATAAAATAAGTGGTCCTTCATACGGTGAAGCAGCTACTGCTTCTTTTTCACCACCGCTACCAGCAGCTAGCGTTGTAGATGCAAAGATTGTCATGAACGCAATGAAAGTAGTAAAAAGTGCAAATATCTTTTTCATGTAAAGTCTCCTCCTAATTAAATGAAACTATGTAAATAGTATTATTACTAATATTATAGAATTAACTTAACACAATAGCAATAAGTGATCGAAAAACGTTAAAAATCTGTTGAATTTAGATTTTATAAGATTGATTTTAGGGAATGTATGATTCTCACAATTATTGAAAATTGTTTTTGAATTGATCTAATAATCAGTAAAAAACATGCTATAATGATTAAATCAAATATATGAGACTTTGGGTAATGTTATTCTCAAGTAGGAAGGGTTTAATATGAATAAGATAGTAAAGATCGAGGATATCGTAATAGCGCATCACAGCTTAAAAGATGTTGTTATTCATACACCATTACAATATAACGATGTTTTATCTGAGCGTTATAACTGTAATGTTTATGTGAAACGGGAAGATTTACAAGTCGTTCGCTCATTTAAAATTCGCGGCGCCTATTTCTTAATACAAAGCTTATTGAAGGAAGAACGGGAAGCCGGAGTCGTTTGTGCAAGTGCTGGGAATCATGCTCAAGGTGTAGCATATGCTTGTAAGCACTTAAAAATATTCGGCAAAATATTTATGCCAAAAACAACGCCGAGGCAGAAAGTGACCCAAGTAAAACGATTTGGTGGAGATTTTGTCGAAGTTGTTTTATGTGGAGATACATTTGACGATGCCTTTCTTGAAGCAATGGAATTCTGTACAGTTAATGAGAAAATATTTATCCATCCCTTTGATGATCAAAGAATTATTGCGGGGCAAGGAACAGTAGGGCTGGAAATTATGGATGACATGGACGAGCCTATTGATTACTTATTTATGTCAATAGGCGGGGGCGGTCTTACCTCAGGAGTAGGTACGTACATTAAGGGTGTAAGTCCAGGGACGAAACTAATTGGAGTTGAACCAAAAGGCGCTCCAGCAATGAAAGCTTCGTTAGATAAAGGCGAAGTCGTAACTTTAAAGAAAATTGATAAGTTTGTTGATGGTGCAGCTGTAAAGAAAGTTGGAGAATTACCGTTTTCTTTATGCCTTAATTTATTAGATGATATTGTAATTGTCCCTGAAGGTAAAGTCTGTACAACGATATTGGAGCTTTATAATGAAAATGCCATTGTAGCAGAGCCTGCAGGTGCATTACCAATTTCAGCCCTTCAATTCTATCAAGAGGAGATAAAGGGGAAAAATGTTGTTTGTGTCATTAGTGGCGGTAATAACGATATTGGTAGAATGCAAGAAATTAAAGAACGCTCATTAATTTACGAAGGACTTGTACATCATTTTATTATTAACTTTCCGCAAAGAGCAGGTGCGTTAAGGGAATTCTTGGATGAGGTTTTAGGCCCAGACGATGATATCATTCGTTTTGAATATACGAAAAAAAATAATAAAGAAAATGGTCCGGCTTTAGTAGGAATCGAGTTAAAACGTAGCGAAGACTATGAAGCTTTACTTAATCGAATGACAGAACACGAAATAGAATTTATTGAAGTAAATAAAGACGAAAATTTGTTTAATTTACTCGTCTAAACGTTAAGATTTATTATAGAACATTGAGTTAAATAATGGTACTCTATGCATATGTAGTTAATCATAAAAAAATATAAAACCTTTCAAATAAACGAATGTTTATTATATAGACTCTCGGAATAAATGATGAGTTTATCGAAGATTTGTAAAAAATTTACTGGGAATTTCATTAACAGGACAGCAAAGTGATGTGTTTTCATAGTGTTTTCAAAAAAGTGTATACCAAATAAGCCTACGGCTGCTATTTTTTAAAAATGACTAGGCGCTCTTAGAAAAGATGATTTCTTGGATGTTCAAAGTCTCTTTCTGACTACTGTACCAAGCATCTATGTGTTGACACATCATGATTGAATATAAGCGGACATACCACATTTTTGTAGAGCGATGACGCCCAGATTCTAAGTGATAGTCGACTTTTTCTCTTTTGTTCGAACGTTCAACTGAAGTTCTTCGTTTATAAATCAGTTTCCACTTTTCAGAAGACCTCGGTGTTTTAGTGAACAGACGAAGATTATCTTGCTTAAACGTATGAAATGTCCGGCCATACTTCGCTTTAGAACACGGAGTGGAACATGTATTTTTTGTTCCGCAAGCTAGTGGACAACGCCACTTTTGGCGGTTTTGAGATTTGTCAAACCCATTGGGTTTCATTTCCATTCCAATTGGACAAATAGGAACGCCTAGGGGAGAAATCTGAATATCACTTTGCGTACTGAAGTTTTTCTTTGTTCGAACATTAAGATCAATAAATGGTTCCACATTATGATGGTCCAGTAATTCGTAAATCGGTTCTGCATCATGTGCGGCATCGAGAAGGATTTTATCAATTGTGCCCAAGGTGTACCGTTGCGAAAATTCAATTGAACCAACCACTAGGCTGACTGAATCATGCCGGGAAGCAGGATGCAGCCGTGGATATAGCGGCAAGTCGTATTGGCTATCGCTAGTGGATATCATGTAGAGATGATATCCGTTGAAGTACCTCTCCCTTGAACTATCCCAACCTGAGTCGATGTCAGGTTGAGAATATCGACGAGGATGAGTACAATTCGTTAGTCCTTGGGCACTACAATCACAAATAGGTTTGCTCCTTGGGTATCTCGCTGTTTCCACGGGTGTCCCATCTCCAACAACACCAAGGGAATGGGGATCCCCAAGCAAACCCAATCTCGCTGAAACTTCAAGAAATTGAGATTGAAAAAACGCGTATAATTGATCTCCCGGCAATTGTTTTTGTTTTGAGCCATTGCGTAAATGACGATCCACTAATTTTCTAATAATACCAGGGTTTCTAGGAGTTGCTTTTTCACCCTTTTTCGGTTTTTTCTTCTTCTTCTTTTTTCGTTTGAGCTTAATAAAAGGTTTTACATTAGCCTTCTCAAAACCTGATAGCCGTCTGAAGAAGTCATAAAAAGTACCGACACCTGGAACATCCCCAGGTTCAAAGCCGCTAAGGATCGTGTAAAGAGGAACACGATGGAGTTGGTTCACCCATTCTGTAATACTCAGGGTCGGACTTGTCAATAAACACAAAAGATAAGAGCGAAGCATGGAAGCAGGATCACGTGGCTCAGGACCTTTAACTGAATATGAATCATGAAGCCACGTAGTGGTAAACGAAAGATCCGTGATCCATAACTTCGAGATAATAGTCCAATCTTTTTGTACGAGAGTCAGTATACCGCCTGAGTAATGAGTATTTAATTGGTCTAAAACGAAGTTTTGATATGAGATATGTGGTATTAGCGCAGGTTTCATTTAAATCCCCCATTTCACCGTATTGTTAGGAAGTCAATTCCTCCTCGGCGATTATTGGGGTTCCACTAAAAAGTCAAGTGTTTTTTTAGTTTTTTTATGATATTTTTCAACAATTAATTTCCAATTGAAGAAGAAAACTAAAGTAAAAATCCCACCTAGAAATAGGAGGGATACAAATAAATTGGTTCAAGAAAACCTTGAGCCACAAGGCTCGGCAAATGCCGAGAGTCTATTTATATTGGAGGAGGAAATCAAGTTGGCTAACGATCACAAAGGAATATTGTTAGAGAGTGGAACAAATGAGTTAGAAGTTATTGTTTTTGCTGTTGGAGAAGGTGTATTTGGTATAAATGTTATGAAAGTTAGGGAAATCATTAATCCGATTCCTGTTACAAAGATGCCGAATGGTCACCCGAGTGTAGAGGGAATTATTAGGCTTCGTGACGAAGTTTTACCTGTAGTTAACCTAGCGCAAGTAATTGGCTTCCCGCCGTCACAGCACCCAGAGCAGGACAAGTTAATTGTTGCTGAATTAAATAAAATGAAAGTTGCTTTCCACGTACATAGTGTGTCACGTATTCACCGTATTTCGTGGGAGCAAATTGAAAAGCCAACAAAGCTTTCTCAAGGTCTAGAAGGTACGACAATTGGTGTCATTAAGATGGAAGACATTATGATTTTATTGTTAGATTACGAAAAAATTGTGGTTGAAATTAGTCCTGAATCAGGTATTAATGTAGGGCAGTTAAAATCACTGGGGAAACGAGAACGTTCTGATAAGAAAATCGTTGTTGCCGAAGATTCACCTATTTTACGTAAGTTATTAGAAGATACATTGTCAGAATCAGGATATAACAACTTACACTTCTTTGAAGATGGCAAGCAAGCGTGGGATCATTTGGAAGAATTAGGGAACGATCCACAAGCATTTTCACAATTGCCACATTTAATTATATCTGATATTGAGATGCCTAAAATGGATGGTCACCATTTAACGAAGCGTATTAAAGAGCATAAAGTACTTAATGATATTCCAGTCGTCATCTTTAGTTCATTAATTACAGGTGATTTGTTCCATAAAGGTGAACGTGTGGGTGCCGATGCGCAAGTAAGTAAACCAGAAATTGTAAACTTAGTTGAAAAAATTGATGAATTACTAGCATAAAAGAGAGAGCTGTGAAAACAGCTCTCTCTTTCTTAGTTTATAAATTATATGGTCTAAAGTTTTTGTGAATTAATTAAATTTATTTTCTGAAAATTTAAAAATTGTATGTTGTATTACACGTTGTGTTGTAGTACAATATTGTTATAGTACAAAATGTTAATTAATTAATAGGGGGTAATCAACAATGGCATTAGGATCAGTAGTTGAATTCTTTAGAAATTTACCACCGAAGCAATGTTCGTGTTGCGGTCAAGAGGTTAAAGAAATGCACGACTGCTACACTCATCAATGTGAAAAATGTGATACAGAAGATCTAAAATAGATGTGTAACTCTCTACAGCTCATGTAGGGAGTTTTTTATTCGGTTTGAATAAGACGAACAGAGGAAACAAAAGCTAATCCTAGATGTTGTTACAGGGGAGGTTGGTTTACATGAAAGGTATTATCGCTGCCTTAATTTCAATTGGATTAGCTCAATTTCTAAAAGTTCCTATTAGAGCTATGAAAACAGGAGTATGGGATTGGAGACAAATCGTTGGCTCTGGAGGTATGCCTAGTTCCCATGCAGCTGGTGTTACATCATTGGCTACATATATTGGTTTAAAGTTAGGTTCACGTTCGTTAGACTTTGCTTTATCAATCATTTTTGGTTTGATTGTCATGTATGATGCCCAAGGAGTACGAAAGCATGCTGGGGACACAGCAATCAAAGTGAATGAACTTGAAAAGCGAATGGATCAACTTAGTGGACACGATAATGATAGTTCTCACGACAAAAGAGAAAAACAGTTGAAAGAAAGCATTGGTCATCAGCCAGAGGAAGTAGTTGGCGGTGCAGTTTTAGGTTTATTTGTTGGGATGATAACATTCTTTAACCAACGAAATAAATAATTTAAGCTAAGTAATAAAAAACGAAGGCTTACGCATCAAGTGCGCTTGCCTTCGTTTTGTATATTCAAAAAGGGGGGAAACCCTTATGAAAACGATCTTTATTTAGTAGCGTTTAATTGAAGCATATCTGCCATATCTTCTTGGGCATCACCAATTAATTTTAAGTTAAAAGCATCTTGAAGTACATTTAGTACGCCTTCACTAATAAATTCTGGTGGTTTTGGCCCGATACGAATATCTTTAATTCCTAAAGAGAATAAACCAAGTAAGATCGCAACAGCTTTTTGTTCAAACCATGATAAAACAATACTTACTGGTAGATCATTCACTGCACAACCAAATGCGTCAGCAAGAGCAACTGCAATTTTAACTGTAGAACCAGAGTTGTTACATTGTCCTAAGTCAATGTAACGTGGAATATCTGTTCCTGGAACAGTACCATAGTCAACATCATTAAATCTGAACTTACCACATGAAGTTGTAAGGATGACCGTATCTTGTGGAAGAGATGTAGCTAATTCACGGTAGTAATCTCCACCTTTACCAGGCGCGTCACAGCCAGCAATTACGAAGAAGTGTTTAATCTTCCCAGCTTTAACTGCGTCGATAATTTCAGGAGCAATTCCTAATACTGTTTCATGGTGGAAACCAGTAACTAACGTTTCGTCAGAATGAATATTTGCTTCAGGTAATTCTAACGCTCTTTCAATTAGTGGAGAGAAATCTTCACCTTCGATTTTCGTTACGCCTTCAAGTCCTGCAAGCTCATAAGAGAAGAAGCGGTCCGCATAAGATCCTTTAATTGGCATAACACAGTTTGTTGTCGCAAGAATTGCACCAGGAAACTTTTCAAATAAACGTCTTTGGTCAAACCAAGCTTTACCAATGTTTCCTTTTAAATGCGGATATTTCTTTAAATGAGGATATCCATGTGCAGGAAGCATTTCTGAGTGAGTGTAAATGTTAATCCCTTTTCCTTCAGTTTGCTTAAGTAACTCTTCTAAAGCAAATAAGTTATGCCCAGTAATAACAATACATTTACCCTCGATTTTATTTTGTGAAACACGAACTGGCTCAGGAATTCCTAGTCTTTCTGTATGAGCACGATCTAATAAGTCCATAACCTTAACAGTTGCTGTTCCAACTTTCATTGCCATATCTATATGCTCTTGTAAGTTAAAGTTTGAATTTGTAAGAGTTAAGTAAAGTGCTTCTTGTGTAATTGCGTCAACCTCAGGGTCAACATAGCCTAATTGCTTGGCGTGTGTTCTGTAAGCAGCTACCCCTTTAAGTCCAAAAATAATTGTGTCTTGTAAGCTAGCAATATCTTCGTTTTTCCCACATACCCCAATTACTTTACAGCCACCAGTTGGCGTTTGTTCACATTGATAACAAAACATGATTTGTTCCTCCTCAGAAAACTTATGTCTATTTTTTTATAAGTGAAACAGTAGCAACGTTTATTACAACCGTTTTCTTAACCTGTATCCATCATACTTTCAAACAATTGTTACAGCAGTGATTTTTGTCACGGAATCAAATATTCGCAATATTTTTATAATATTATTAACGTGTTTATAGAAAAAACAAAGTTTTAAAGATAAAATTGATAAAATAACTTTGAAAATTAAAATATATTATATAATGGTAGATAAGATTAGGGGAGAAGGAGGGGGCGTAATGGTTGTAACTGAAAGAGAAAAAGAAATCCTTTTATTCGAGCAACATGAACATGCTAAAGTTTGTGGAGAGTTTGCAAAAGCATGGCGTGAAGACTACTTTATAGACAATAAAAGAAGAAAATCAGTCATATATGCCATTTTTGAGCATGATAATGGTTGGATTGAGCTAGATCAAAAGCCATTATTAAATAGAGAAACACAAGTACCATACTCTTTTATTAACTATCCATTAAAGCCGAAGCTTTTAGCCTATACGAATTGTATTAATCGGGTAGAGAAGCAAGATGATTATGCAGCATTAATTTGTAGTCTTCATTACACATCTTTTTTTGAAAATTACACGAATGGTAGGGGCGAGGATTTTGTCACACGGGAAAAATTACGCCAAGAAAAATTAATAAAACGCTTAAAAATAGAGGAACAAAGTTTATTGTTTCATTATAATTTATTACAATTTTGTGACAATCTTTCCCTTTACTTATGTTTGAATGAGCCTGGTGTAGCTAAGAAAGATGAATTTATTTGGTTTCGAAGAGGATTTTCGCAGAAATTTGCCTATAATAATCACAAGAGATTAATAGCTCACTGGCTTGATAAAAATACCGTTTCATTAACAGACTTTCCATTTGAAAGAGAGTTAACAGTCTCTGTAAGCTATAAAAAAATTGAAAAAAGTCGGATCCATCGCCTCCAAGAGGATTTTGAAGAAAATGAACCACAAAAACGGGTAATAACCATTGTCAAAGGATAACAAAAAGAGCAGCCGAAGCTGCTCTTTTTGTTATTGATGTTTAGCTGAAAACACTAGAGTGTCTCTACTATTATTAGATAAATGGCGTTTCGTGCTTAACCTTTAATTTTCTCCAACGACGTTCTACTTCATTCTCGAACTCTTTTAGCATCGGAGCATTTGATTCTTTTAAGATGTGTTTTGTTTTACCCATCATTTTTAACCATTCAGAAAGTTCAACACGTTTATTTTTCTCTTCAGGATCATACGTAATCGTTGTTTCACCTTGCTCAACTTCATAAAGCGGGAAAAAGCAAGAATCAACAGCTGCTTTAATGATGCTTTCGCCAAGGCGATCTTCTGATTTCCAGTTAAGTGGGCAAGCAATTAAAATCTTTCCGTAAACCATACCAACATTTTGAGCATACCATTGTGCTTTTGCTGCCTTTTTAATAAGGTCTTGTGGATATGCTTCTGTCCCCGTGAAAACGTAAGGAATGTTTGTTGCAGCCATAATTTGAGCAGTATCTTTATGGTGGAACGCTTTTCCTTGTTTTGTCTTACCAATTGTCGTCGTACTAGTCATATGTCCAAGTGGAGTAGAGTAGGACATTTGTGATCCTGTATTCATGTAACCTTCATTATCATATTCAAGAACGATCATTTTGTGGTTACGTAAAGCTGTTCCAATAGCAGAACCCATCCCGATATCCATACCACCATCACCAGTAATCATGACAAAGGTGAAATCGTCTGAAATATCAACTTCACCACGACGTTTCATTTCAAAGAACGCTTCTAAAGTACCTGATAGTGTTGCAGCACCACTTTGGAATAAGTTATGAATAAATGTTTGTTTGTGTGAGCTATGCGGGTAACCAGTAGTTACAACGTACGCACAACCTGTTTGCAGCAAGATAACCGCATCGCCTTCAATCCCTTTAAAGAACAGCTCTAAACCAGGGAAGATACCACAGCCAGGACAAGCTCCATGACCAGATGCAAACCGTTTTGGTTTCCCAGTTAGGTTACGAAGTGGCGGAATTTTTACTTTTAATTTTTGCGTTTCTTCATCTTGAGTAACAGTAATTAAGCCACTATTAAAAGCATCTCCATACATAGGTTCAATAACAGGCATTAATTTATTTTCAGGATTACCAGGTACATGACCGTAATAATCAAATGGTCTTTCCGCGAAACCACGTTCTTTTGCATCAATAGCCATTTCAAAAAACTTTTCAGCATCATCGGCAAAAAAGTCTTTACCACCAACACCGAAGCAACGGCTAAGAACGATTGTCTTGTTGTCCTTATCTTCTTGAAGAGCAGATTTTACTTCGTGAGTTAAGTTTGGTCCGTTTCCACCGTAAGAGTCTGCTCGCTCCCCAACTAGTAGTGACTTGACATTTTTTAATGCTTCACGAATTTCTTTAGCAGGGAATGGACGGATAATGTTCGGGCTAATTACACCAGCTTTAATTCCTTGTTTACGAAGCTTATCGACAACGTCTTTTGCTGATTCTGCAGCAGAATTGAGAAGGAAAAGAGCAACTTCAGCATCTTCCATACAGTATAGGTCTAATGTTTCATACGTCCGACCAGAAATTTCAGCATATTCTTTTTGTAACTCTTCAAAAACTTGCCCAGCACGATAAATTGCCTCGGATTGTTGGAAGTTATTATTGATTAAATCGTCACCATTCATATGAGCGCCAATTGTGACAGGTTTATCTTTCACACAAGCTTTAAGATAGTCTTTCGGCATTTCACCAACAAAGCTTTGAACAACTTTGCGATCTTTAAAATAGTTTACTTTACGTTTTTGGTGTGATGTAAAGAAACCGTCGTAGGCAACAATAACAGGAAGACGAACGTCCTTATGCTCTGCAAGTTTCAAAGCAATAATATTCATATCATAAACAGCTTGCGGAGTACGAGCTGTTAAAATGACCCAACCTGTGTTTAATGCATAGTAAAGGTCAGAATGATCACCACGAATATCAAGGGGACCACTTACTGCGCGTGTTACTAAATTCATAACCATAGGGAAGCGTAAGCCAGATTGAGCGGGCATTTGTTCTATCATATATAAGAAGCCGTTTGCACTTGTTGCGTTAAAAACACGAGCACCAGTAGCTGAAGCTCCGAAGCAAATTCCTGCTGAACCATGCTCACCATCAGCGGCAATTAATTCGATATCGTGCAAACCTTGTGATTTCATTAAGTCTAAATATTGTGCTACTTCTGTTGATGGCGTGATCGGGAAGTAACCCATTACATGATAGTTTATTTGAGCGGCAGCCATAGCAGCCATTTCATTTCCACTTTCAAAAGTAGTTGCTTGCTCGTACTTTGTACTATTTGTTTCATTTAATTTATCTTCTAAAATAGTCATTATAAATTCCCCCCTGCAACATATGGAAATTGTTGTGCGACGCGATTTGCTTCAGCATATCCAACTTTTTCGGCCATATCAGCTAAAGCATCTGTAGGACAGGCGTCTACACACTTAAGACAGCCTTTGCAATATTGATAGTCTATTCCTGAAAGAAACATTTGCATACGGCCACGCTTATCTGCCCCTTCTTCCCAAACGAAGCAATAATCAGGACAAACCGTATCACAGGCAGCACAGTTAATACATTTCTCTTGTTCAAATGCCGGTAAAAATCCTTGGCGAGAACCACTTAAATCTTTAAGAATACTGTTTGCTTGGGCGATCATAACGCCACCAAGCTCCTGTGTTAGATAGCCAAGTAGAGGTTCTGGTCTAGAAAACGCTTTTCCTTGCGCATTTTCAGGTAATTCATATGTTTTAAAAGTTACTTCATTGTAACCCCGGTCAAATGTGCGAATATTTGGTTCTACAAAATGAGGGTATTTCTTTTCAAATGTTTTACGAATAACATTGCGCATTTCTTCTGGGTCTAAAAAGTCTAAAATACGGTACATCGCACCTAGCATCGCTGTATTTACTTTTGTCTTTTCTTCAACAGCAATTTTCA
Organism: Anaerobacillus isosaccharinicus; assembly: GCF_001866075.3. GTDB lineage: Bacteria > Bacillota > Bacilli > Bacillales > Anaerobacillaceae > Anaerobacillus > Anaerobacillus isosaccharinicus. The sequence continues at coordinate 3,790,770 of NZ_CP063356.1, forward strand.
TAGCATCAACAATGGCTAACCTACCATAATCAAGTTTAAGATCTTGTCTTACAGAATCGAATTCTCTTGTACTATTAACTAAAACAATACCATCAGCAGGTAAACCGCTTACAACATTTACTGTTTTATAAAGAGCTTCATGAAAAACAGCGATAACATGTGGCTGTTCAATTGGACTGTGATCACGTATTTCAACATCAGCATCACAATATCTAACGAACGCTTTAACTGGAGACCCCTTTTTTTCAGAGCCATATGAAGAAAAGTTAGAGCCGTTTAAGCCTAATCCTAAAACTCCAGCTTCAGCTAACATTTTTCCAGCTAGGTTGGCCCCTAAGCCCCCAATTGATTCTAGGCGTATCTCAAAGAAGCCTAATTCATTCTTTTTTGGTAAAATAGACATGTTAAATAATCCCCCTCTAAAAAAATTGACAATACTCCCACCTATTGTCATTATAAAATAAAAGGTATAAATTTGGTGTGATTAATGTCACACTTTATTGAATTTTTTAAAATATTTTATTAGTACACCTAAAGTTATTGTGACAAAACCCTTTACAAATAAAGGTTTTTAGCTCTTTTTTAATATAATACAGATTTACATTTGTTATACAACAGTTGGTTTTAGGTAGGTAAGGATACCTGTACTAATAAGTATAAAAATACAAAAAAGAGGTGCTTTCATGCAAGAATTGCGAATATTAATTGAAGCAGAACAATATGTTAAGTCGATTTTAGAAGATGATAGTAGTGGTCACGACTGGTGGCATATTCATAGAGTAAGGAGTTTAGCTAGAAAAATAGCCGCAAATGAAGGCGCTAACATTTTTATTTGTGAATTAACAGCCCTTCTTCATGATTTAGCCGATGAGAAACTAATTGGTGACGAGGAAAAAGGTTTAAATAGTATTCATGACTGGTTAGAGAGAAATGAGGTAAATGAAAACGATATCCAACACATTCTTTCTATTATTAGAACGATGTCTTTCAAAGGTGGGAACAACGTCGCAGTTGAAACACTGGAGGCAAAGGTTGTACAAGATGCAGACAGGTTAGATGCCTTAGGGGCAATTGGAATTGGGAGAACATTTGCTTATGCTGGTGCCAAAGGACAATTAATGTATGATCCAAGTATTCCTGTGAGAGATGAAATGACGAAAGAGGAGTACCGAAAAGGTGAAAGTACCGCAATCAATCACTTTTATGAAAAATTATTAAAATTAAAAGATTTAATGAACACTGACTATGGAAGAGTGCTAGCTGAAGAGAGACATCAGTACTTGGAGGAGTTCTTACAAAGGTTTTTAGACGAGTGGAATGGTTAAGTTAGAATGTAGAATGTAGAATGTAGAATGTAGAATGTAGAATGTAGAATGTAGAATGTAGAATGTAGAATGTAGAATGTAGAATGTAGAATGTAGAATGTAGAATGTAGAATGTAGAATGTAGAATGTAGAATGTATTGTGAGTGTCTTCACAATATTTAGTTTAAAGAAAAATTCAAGAGGAGCTAGTAAAGAAAGGTTGGACCCTATAAAGGAATCCAGCCTTTTTGTCATTAATTTATTCGTTTTGCTCCTAGGTATCTTGATTTCCAATAATTCATGTTCATATCACTTATTGTCACTCCCGATGATGAACCAGCGTGGAGAAATTGTTGGTTTCCTAGATAAATTCCAGCATGTGATGGGCCTTTTTTATATGTTTCAAAAAAAACGAGATCACCTACTTGGGGACGATCAACTGAAGTACCGAAACTCCAAATATCAGAAACAGTTCTTGGTATATTTACACCTTGTTGTTTGTAAACGTACATCAGAAAACCACTACAGTCAAAGCCGTTAGGAGTTGTTCCTCCCCAGACGTAGCGGGTACCAATAAATCTCTTCGCGTATTCAATGATATTATTTGAAGGACCAGTAATCTCTCCACGATTGTCTGAATCAATCGTTTTTGTTGCACTTTGATTGGATGGAGAAGAAGACCTTGATGGCATTGGTGCAGATGGAGATGTTTTCAAATGTAAAATGGTTCTTTTCCCTGCAATACCGTCAACAGCTAAATTATTTTGAACTTGATAATTGCGAACAGCTGCCTCAGTGATTGGTCCAAAGGCACCATCAATCAAATGATTAAAGTAGCCTTTATTTTTCAGTAGAGTCTGTAATTGTTTAACGGCTTGACCTGTGTCGCCATTTTCTAACAGATCTACAGAGTTAAGATCATCTTTTGGGGTTTTCGTAACGGTCGAAACAATGTTAGGCGAAGGAATTTCCATATCTTCATTCGCAGCAAAAACTGTTGCTGACAGGTTGTCGTCCTTTACAACCCCGTTTTTTACCGTAATTGAAACACCTGCTAAGTATTCATAAGTTTGCTCACCAATAATTCCATCAATTAGCAGACCATTATCTTTTTGATAAGCTTTAACTGCATCTCGAGTTCTTGTACCGAAAAGGCCATCCTTATCAAAATGATAGTAGCCTGCATTCAATAATTTTCTTTGAATTTCTTTTACTGCGTCGCCTTTGTCTCCAATTTTAAATAATTGCCCTTCTTGAATGTTCAATAATATATGGTCTTCAACTTCAATTTCATCCATATCTTTATTAATAAACAATGCCGCTAATGTTTCGGGTCCTGCAACCCCATCAACGTGAAGCTTTTTTAACTTTTGGAATTGCCGAATGGCTGCGTGAGTTTTCACTCCGAAAACACCCGATTCTTCTGCTGCGACTTCTAAGTTGTAATCCAACAGTTTATTTTGTATTGAAAAAACTTTAAAGCCAGTATTCCCAAAACTATAACGTTCACTAGGATCAAAGGTTACATCATTAATTATTATTTTGTTTTCACTTGTTTCAATTGGTAGAGTGCCACTTAGTACAACACTAGCAGCAATTGATGATAATATAACTTTTTCATTAACTGCATTCATGAAACCATTACCTCCTTGCTTAGTAGTTAAAATTAAAATGATTTAGAGGCAAAAAAATAGCGATAGCTTAAAACATTTTATGCAAAATAAGGTAAAATAGAACAAGAGTAGATAAGGGGAGGAAATGACGTGATGCAAACTGAAGAAAACCTCAATTGTCCGAATGAATATCTATCTTTCTATGGAATAGATCAAAGCCTGCTTTCAAACTATAAACGAAAAAAGATAGACAATAAAACGATGATGCAAATTTTCGAGCCGGCGATGACAACAAAAACCGTGCTTCTTATCCACGGATATTTTGACCATACTGGCTCTTTAAAAAATGTGATTAATCACTTTTTATCTTTAGATTATCGAGTGGTAGGATATGATCTAGAAGGGCATGGGTTATCTAATGGAAGTAGAGGGGAAATTCATGATTTTGATGACTATGTTCAAGTTTTTCGAAAAGTGATTGCCTTTTGCGAGGAAAGTGATTTTTTTCCAAATATAATTATTGCACATAGTACAGGTGCAGCAATCTGCACACAATATATATTGCAGTACCGAGGTCGATTCGAAAAAGTCATTTATTTAGCGCCTTTAGTGAGATCAGCTAATTGGCTTTATATTTTAGCATCTTCAAAAGTAGTTCCTTATTTTAAACAGAAGCTTACCAGAAAGTTTGCCAAAAATTCAGGAGACACAAATTATTTGGCTTTTGCTAAAAATGACCCACTGCAGTGTAGGTATATTTCAATTCCTTGGGTTTTGGCAATGATTAATTGGAACAAAAAAGTAGAAGCGCACTTGCCTTCTACTCAAGAAAATTATATCATTCAAGGAACATTGGATGAAACTGTCGACTGGAAGTATAATGTTTCTTTTTTAAGAAAAAAATTTCCCTTCGCTCAAATCGCCTTAGTAAATGAAGGAAGACATCAAATTATCAATGACAGCCCACGAATTAAAAAGATTGTATTTGACCTTATAGAGAAGTACCGACGACTTTAATTCGCCACTGTACAATTAGGGCGAGGCAAAGCATGATGAACGCACCAATGAATAAACCTTGATTTGGTGGTGTATTTAGAGCCCCTACTATAAATGACCCTACAACCACACCTAAAGAAAAGAATGCGTAAAATAAACCAAAAGCTCTGCCTCGCTCATGCTTATTAGAATGGTCGATGACTAAAGCGGTAACAGAAGGGAAAATGCAAGCAAAGCCAATCCCATAAAAAAACATTGCGATAAATAAAATGAAAATGAGTTCGAATAAACTAAGGATTACTAACGATCCTGTAACAAAAAGCATCCCAACGATAACCATTTTCTCACGTTTAACTTGATCAAAAATTTGATTGGTTGGTAATACAAAAAATAAAATTGCCACAATGCCGAAGCTACTCATTAGTATTCCAGAAAAAGCAATGCTTTGGCCTGATGCTGCTATTTTTAGAGGTAGCATATAAGCTAGAATTCCTAGTGTTAACATAAGTGAAAAAGCACCAATATAGGCATTAATGAGCGGAGGCAAACGAAGTAGCTTCAGTGTTGCCTCGGTATCAAACTTAGTTTTTTCGGTTTGTTTTGTTGAAAAATTTTCATTTAATATAATCATCACAAATACCGCAGTGACTAAAAATAAGGCACTAATTATGTAAAAGACCCAATCAATTCCTAACGTCCTCGTGATAATTGCTCCAAATGCAGGCCCGATAATAGCGGAAATCCCGACGCAAGCTCCTGAAAAAGCCATTGTCTTGCCCCTTGTTGACGTACGGGAATGATCTCCTAAAAAGGCAAACGCAGCAGGGACGAGTAACCCTCCACCAATTCCGTGTAAAAAACGAACAAGGAGTAACTGTTGTGGTGTTGTAACAAAGGCGTAACCTATGAGACAAATACTTACGAAAAACAAGCCGATCACAAGGATTTTTTTCCTGCCGAATTTATCAATCCATTGGCCAGCAATGATGTTTCCACCCATATTTGCAAGAGAATACATTCCTACAATTAAACCAATTAGTAAACTAGTCGCGCCTAAACTTTGGGCAAAAGGTGCGATGATTGGCAATTGAGAGAATGTATCTAAAAATGCAATAACTATAATGATATAAAGAAAATATACCACGATCTATCCTCCTTGAAATAACGTCCTACTAATACAATATATGTATTATACATTACCTCAGTCTAATTGCGATAATTTTAACCCGAAAGATTTCAAAATAAATAATTCGCATACTAGTTGAATACTTCCTCGCTAACTAGCATTTTTTAAGGCGATCAGTGTACTGAGTCACCAAACATACAATGTGTGTTTTTTTTTGTTAAAAAACCAATTTTTAAGCTAATTTTGCATGTTTCTTCAATAATTACTAAAGCTAAGGGAAGAAGTAAGGGGGGATTTAATTGGGAAGCATTCCAATAGAACAAGCTATGGTAGCAATCCAACAAGCGAAATTAGCAATGCAGCAAGGATTAAAATTCGCGGATGAAGAACAATATGCGCTAGTAGAAAAACAACTGCAACAAGCTAGACAAGTAATTAGTGTTGCAAAGCAAAAAGCTAGCGCAAATGAAGAGCAACTGCTAGAACAAGCAAACGTTACAATAGTGAACACATTGGAAGAACTACACGAGAGAAAGCGAACACCGAATTTACAAAATGGATAGTCAGTCACTTTTGCAATTTGCAGCAAGAAATACATAAAGGAGATGATTGGATTGAAAAAAAATTATCGAATTCTTATTTTAACATTTTGCTTATTATCATTATTATGTGCGCCTACCTTTGCTAATTATGATACGGTTCCAGAAGCAGGAATTGCCATAAATGGGAAAATGGTTGATGGAATTAAACCAATAACGATGAATGGGAAATACTTTTTACCTTTTACAACACTGTCAAAAATATTAGGGTACAATGATATTCGTTTTGAATCGAATACTAAAACATATGAAGTAACCGATGGTTCTACAGTAGTGAGGTTAACGATGGGTGGAACGAGAGCTCGTCGAGGTGATGAATACATGAATATTGACGCACCTAGATGGATAAACGATACAGCTTATGTTTCATTAGATGCAGCAAGTAGTTTATTTAATTCTTTTATGTATTTTAAAGTGGAAAACGGCTCGATCCAAGTTGAAAAGCCTGCAAGTAGGTATCGTGTTCAGCAGGGCGACACGCTATGGTTAATTTCCAAAGCTCATCATACGAGTGTAAATCAGTTAATGGTGGCTAATGCTATGAGTTCAATAAACATTTTCCCAGGACAAATACTAAAATTGCCATCAAGAGAACAAACAAAAGAAATGGATCCAATTAAAGAAAAAAGGCCTGTTGAGAATGTTCCTCAAAAGCAACCACAAATTCACTCCGAAATTATTGACATAGCTAAACAATTTATAGGTGGAGGCTATAAATTTGGGGCAACGTTAAATGAAGCACCAAGGTTATTTGATTGTTCATCTTACACGAAGTATGTTTTTGGTCAGAAAGGGGTAAAAATTCCACGTACGTCTAGGGAGCAAGCAGGGCTGGGAACGGCTGTTGGTGCAAAATCTTTAAAGCAAGGCGATTTATTATTCTTTCAATCACCGACACTTTATTCTGATGGGCGAGTGGGGCATGTAGGCATCTAGGTAGTGTCAAAAGTTCTATGAAAACTAAGGATCTCTGACACATACTACCATTTTGGTTAGCTGAGACACCCGCCATCGCTCTTGACAAACACGCCAATGGTTTAGCGAGAGGTTTAACAAGGGCGAAGAGGACAAAAGAAGGCATAGCTAAATAAGCCCTTGGTATTTCCATTTTAAACCATTGGCAAGTTCGGTTTGTCAAGAGTGCGCTCCGCCGATGGCTAGGAAGGGCTCAGCTAAACAAAAGTTAGGCAGTTTGCTTACTTATCCAATCCTGGGCAAGACCAATAAGAGTTGTCCATCTAGCAGGCATGTTTGGAAGCTTATCTAGCTCAGGAAGCGTTACTGGTACTTTCCCTTCTAAAGCTGAATGTGGTCTTAGAAAGTTAAAGTAAGCAACGAACAAGGTCACAAAAGAAACAGAACCATGTTCTGACCCGAAACCATGAGTGGATCGATAGTTTCCTTTAAAGGTACGATTTAGCCGCTCGATAATTTGTTTGAGAGGTCGATATTCCTTTGATACCTCGTCTTCGTTGGTTAAGCCAATTACCTGAATCACCTCAAACGGGATTTGATGCTGGGCAAAAAAGTGTTGTGCTAATAAGTAAATGGGATTGCCATCGACAACGAAAGTTAGGTTTTCTGGGATTTTCCTAAGCTTTAACAACACTTCGTCTATCGCTTTAATAGCCGTAGCTGTATCTCGATTGGGTGACACAGGATAAGAGAGAATGACTTTCTTCACGGCATCAAAAAAGAAAAACAGGTAATGCCAACGGCCATTTACGCGGATGTATGTTTCGTCACCACAGAATTGATCTGAAAGCTCGTAAGGATAGTGATCAATATAAGGTTTCAACCACAATGCCACACTATTTTCGTAATTTAAAATGCTTTGATGAGAAATTGATACACCATGTACATCTTTCATCAACGCTGCTGTTTTACGGGCTGAAAGTCCATAATTGACGTGATAAGTCAAAATCAGTCCAAGCGTATGTGGAGACACATAAATTCTTGATAGATCAACTCTCGGTCTCTTTGGTGAATGCTTCGCTAATGGTTGAAAATCAATGTGAAACTGGCGGTAAATATAGCGAAGTTTAAAGGCTTGAGGATCTTCTTTGAACCGATTTTTCTCTTTTTGAGTCATCGCATTACGTTTCTGTTGGTAATAAGAACAAGCGTCGTTTTTACACTTGTACACATGGAAGTCTTTTCTTTCCTTCACTTTTTCGAGTGTTTTTGAACAGTGAGGGCATTTCAGGATTGCTTCCTTGAGATAACGGTTTTTCTCACTGAAAAGGCACGAACACACCTTACATTGATATTGTCCTTTCGCTCCATTGTTCGCATACAAGTAATCTGCTGGAGCACCACACGTAGGACATTTCATTGATAAAGGAACGGGTGTTGACTTCGATCGTCTTTGTACTGGTTTGAGAGGCTTCCCCTTAGTCTCCAGGTGTTCAGATAATAAAAGTCTAAAATCTAGTTTTTGGGGAACTTCAATGATCGGTAGATCATCAACTTGAAGCTTGCGATAAGGTTTATTAACTGGAGCTTCAGTCGGTTTATCAAACATGCTTTTCCCGATTAGTAGGGTAAGCAATGTTCGAATGACTTGTTCTTGGTAGTTTATAAAAGTAAGTAAATAGGTTATAATTTGAGGTAACAACTTGTCACTTCCTCTTTCTTTGGGATTTGTGTGTGTGTGGTTACCTCACTAATACCTTAGAATTCTGGGGGTGGCAAGTTTTTTGCTTATAAAGCCCTCTAAGCTAGGATTTAATAGCCTATTTCTATATAAAGTTTTGACAATACGGGCATCTATATAGAGGGTGGCCATATGATTCACGCCTCATCATCCAACGGTGTTCATATCACGTATAACGTACTTAATAATAGCTATTGGGGTAGAAATTACTTATTTGCAAAACGAATTATTGACTAGAAAGTAGAGGACTGACTTTTGTCAGTCCATGCTGAGCGAACAAAAAAACGAAGATGAACTCATCTTCGCTTTTTTTATGCAGTTAAATGTTGTAATGGGGAAGTCATGTGTTCATGTAAAATGATGATTTTACAACCATAGGAAAAGTGCTTATTATAACTGTGTACCAAATCATGATAAAACTGAACAAGGAGCTGAACATATAGGATAATTTCTTCGTTAAATAGTTTAGAACGGTTTAGCAGAATATTTTCGTATTTTTTTACTAGTTTACTCGTCCTCTTTACTAGCTTTCTAGCATAACGGATGTTTGAAATAATACTAATCTCTTTAAACAAATCTTGAAGATCTCGTTTAATAAAGTATTTTAATTGTAAGTTAATATTGCTATTCAAATCGATTTTAATATTTTCAAAAATAAATCGTTTTAACATAATTAGATCAGATTTCTCTAGATCTTCACAAAAAGCATGGTAAATACGCATTGTGTTATAAGCATCGAACATTGGATTATGCTTTTCACCCTGGAAACTAAGGCCATAAAGCGCTAACGCATTTTCTACTGAGAGATTTGTTTTTGATACCCGTTTTGTAAATATCTCTTGAAAATCTATATAATTGTTTTTAATGTTAGAGATTGTCCTCTGAGGAATGTCATGACTTGAAGCATCAAGTTCTAAACGAGTAAGATCATTTGACGACCAAGAGAAAAAACGGGCTTCATTTTGGCTGCCAACCCAGCTAAGAAATGCCTGTAATACAACAGGGAAATGATCGGCATTTTCTAAGTGGTGGTCTTCAATTTTCGTTAAATTTTTACAGAACTCACTTATTGGCTCTGTTTGTTTTGGTTTAATATAACGGTCAAAGGTAGAAATGACTTTTGTTTCAACATCATATTTAACAGCACCAAGACGAATGCTTTCCATACTGGCAAAAGACATTCCTTGTTTAGAACAGAGCATTTCAAAATCAAAGAAGATAAATTGTTTTACATCAGCCATTGGACACTCCCCCTTTCTATCCGATTTTTAATTATAAAACGTCGGAATTAGGGTTGCAATGCGAAATTATTACCAAGAGATCTGTGGAGGAAAAAAAGAAGACTTGGAAAAGTTTTGAAAAAGCGAAAATGATTATTGACTGCCAAAAAACACTGTTATATAATAATGTTAATTGATAATCACTGTTATAGAACAATAAAATTAAAGGAGTTGGATTAGATGAACACAAGTGGTTACTCACAAAGTCTACTTGCACAGTACCGTCTTGCTTGGGAATATTATTTATCGAATTGCGAACTTCATGGGATTGATTGCAAAATTACCTTTGGTCAGTTCGTTACGTACATTACCGCTGAACAAATGGAAAAAATGCTACAACAAGTAGGAGCTTGATGAATGGAGATTGACATAGTGACAAAATTCTCAATAAACCAATAAAATCACCTATTTTCTTTTAAAAGAAACATAGGTGATTTTTTGTTTTAGGTTAAGAGTTAACAGCGTCATTTAAAATTAGTGTCTCTTCTCCAACTTCAACAGCTTTTATAGGAGAGGACTTATATCGGCCGATAATAAATGAGGCGATAACAATACTTAAAATAGAGTAAATAGCACTTTGCCATCCTACTAAAAATACAGCAAAAAGGATAATAAGCGAGTCACAAAGAAAAATAACGAAACCTCTATTAATTGTAATTTTTTGGTCTAAATATAAAGCTAAAATGTGGATACCACCTAATGAGGAGCCGTTATTTAGTACAAAGGTTACCCCAACACCAATGAAAAAACCTGCTAAAACAGCAGCTGCTATCGGAGCAATTTGAAAAGATGGTATGAATATAGCCAGAGAGTCGTTAATAACAGAAATCCCTATGATCGACATAAAACTAGAGATAGTAAACCATTTTCCAAGTTGACCAAGGGAAATAATGAAAAATGGTAAGTTAACAAGAAAAAATAATCCCCCCCATGAAAGTGTAGATATGTATGTTAGCATTGTGGCGATACCGGCAGTTCCGCCGAAGGTCAACATACTTTCAGATAGTATTTTAACTCCAAAGGAGGTTAAGAATAAACCGATAAGAACAAAAGCCATTTTCTTTAGGATTTGCATTTTATCACCTATTAAAAGATTTAGTTATTTAATAGGTTAAAGTATTAAAAATAGCTAGTCAATAGAATAATTGCCAAAACAAAATAAAAGATTTTTCGTAATTTTATGTTATTTAGACAACGGCTAGAGATGGGTAAATCTTATTTAGATACTTGATCTGTAATGAATAGGGTAGGAAGGAAATGTAGAAAATGTAGTGATTGTCGTTTTAGGTATGGAGTAGTGAGTGAAGAGGTTTTAACCTATAATAAAATAAAAAAATGACTGCTAAAGATACCTAAAAGGAAAGTTATATTCCTTTTAGGTAAGTAAACATATCAGTCACTTTTTTGTTAGCAAAATGATGGTTTCGTTAAGGGGCATTTAGCTGCTTCGGCTTTTAATTCAGGAGCATAATAGCTTAATTTTTTTATGAAATAACATGTTTCTGGAAGATGGTGTTCTAAAAAGCGAAGCGTTGTCCTTGTAAACATTTCAGTACCTAAATAAAGGGCAATTACTTCTTCTACGAACTTATACATTTCTATTGTCGTTAGTCCGATTTGCCTAGAAAGTCGTTGTTGACGAGGAATTCCCGGGGGCGAAAAACGCAATAAAGAACGCATTTGCTTGTTTTGGACGATAAACCCTTGGAATCTGTTAATATACATTTCAGTTTGATTAGATAAAGCAAGTTCAATAGGATCAAGGACATTACGGAATAGCACTGCGTGCCCTAATTGGTCTTCTAACCATAAATCTAATAGGTCAACTAATGGAAGTGGTGGAAATTCTTGACCATTTACATAATAGCTTAGAATTCTAATATATTCTTGATTTTCTCCTAACGTCCCGTTTAAGTAGGTAGGTGACAGATTTAAGTTTACTTTATTTTGAACTCGTAAATTTTGCATTAGACCTTCGAATTGATAGTAACCAGTGACAATCGGCCATGCTTCCTTAGAGAATTCAAGTAGTTCATTCGCAGCCGAAGATAAGTTACGATTTATCCTCGATAACTTTTCTCGAAGCCTACCAAAGGCTTGAATGTACTGGTTTGCCGTTGCCACATATTCTTTTTCACTTGGTGATAAGTGATCACGAACAAAATATGCATGATCCTCTAGTACTTCTAACCAAAACGAATGTTCTTCCCACGGACTTATTATATTTGTTGTCTCAATCACGATAGATTACTCCCTTCAACAGCCACATTTCATAAACTTTTTAATGTATATGAATTTAAGCAGAAAAAAAGAAGTTAGATTGCTACTAAAACTAAGACACTGGAATAATTTAGCCTTTTTTTGCAAACTTTAACCACAAGAGACTAAAAATGGGGGACATTTTCAAAATGGATGAGAACAAGTGGCTAAATAAGAACAAGTTAGTTTCATCTACTGATTCTAATCAGAATGATGCCGAACAAACTACTAGCACTGACGAAAATGGAGAGCCTTCATTGGAGGTTATTTTACAGCTATTTGAGGATTGTCATGACTTAATTGAGAAAAATTACTGTGAAGATGAAGTCAAAATCTTATTTTTAAGTTCGATTATTGATGGCCAAAAATTAGAAAAGGACGTTTTAGAGCCGTTATCTTCATTAGAGGAATCGGAGGTTCTAAAGTGGCTTAAGAAAAAAGATATAACGGAAGCAAAAACATTAAAAGAAATTAAAGATGAGATCTTATCTGGGTGTGCAGCTATATTTTTTGAAAATAAAGCGTACTTTTATAATGTATTTGGAGCTGAAAAACGCGGCGTTGAAAAAAGTGAAACAGAGACGGTTATAATTGGTGCTCACGATGCGTTTGTCGAGGACATTAAAACAAATTTATCACTTATTAGAAGAAGGCTAAAAAGTTCTAATCTTAAAGTGATAAGACTTCGCGTAGGTGAAGTTTCGAAAACAGACGCCTATCTATTGTATATCGATGGTCTCGTTGATATGGAAATGGTCGCAGAAATGAAGAAGCGCATTATCGATGTAGAGATTGACTCAGTTTATGATACAAATATGTTGTCACAACTAATTGATGAATCACCAGATTCTTTATTTCCCCAATATTATAATACAGAACTCCCTGAAGTTGTTCGCTCTAAATTAGTTGCTGGGAAGATGGCTGTACTTGTAGATGGAAGTCCTGTTGCAATAAGTGCACCAACTAGTTTTTTTGAGTTTATTCAATCACCTGATGATTATAACCAAAGATGGTGGATTGGGACAAGTATACGACTTTTAAGGGCTATTGCAATTTTTATTACCGTTTTGTTTACAGCTGTTTATGTTGCCGTTATTAGCTTTCATTATGAGGTGTTGCCAGAGGACCTCTTACTTACATTAGCGGAATCAAGGGCGAGAGTTCCCTTTCCCCCTTTAATTGAAGCTCTATTAATGGAAGTAACCATTGAGCTACTACGTGAAGCAGGGGCAAGATTACCAACTAAAGTAGGGCAAACAATTGGGATTGTTGGTGGGATCGTTATTGGAACAGCGGCAGTTGATGCAGGACTTACTAGTAACGTTTTAATTATTGCTGTAGCAAGTTCCGCAATTGCATCCTTTGTATTACCAAGTTATAACATGAGTAATGCGATTAGGATCGTTCGTTTTGTCATTATTATCTTAGCAGGATTTTTAGGCGTTTATGGAATTATGATTGGACTTGCTTGGTTCATTATTCATGTTTCAAGTTTAACAAGCTTAAGAACCCCATACTTAATTCCGGTTTCCCCTTTTTATATGCAAGACTGGAAGGATATCCTTATTCGCGCTCCGTTTTGGAGCATGAAGAAAAGACCTGTGCAAACAAAAACAAAAAACCCTATCCACCAAAAAATGAAGCATTAAAGGATACGATTAATTATGACAGAGAAAATTCACTTTACTCAATTAGCAGTCATTGTCTATATGATCCAATCAGGGATTATCTTGTTTGGCTTGCCAAGGATTGTCGCTGAAGCTTTTGGAACAAACGCTTGGCTTGCAATTATTGGCTTATCAGGTATAGTGCTCATAAATCTATACTTGATCATTCTTGTTTATAAAAGAGGTAATGGGAAGTCAATGTTTGTCATCTTAGAAGATGGTTTACCGAAATTGATTTTATATCCACTATATGTCTATCTGATCGTTAGTTTTGGATTACTTGGAGTACTTGTAGCAAAAAATTATGCATTGCTCGTTCAGTTAACGATGTTCCCTGATATTAACCCAAATCTTTTATTAGCGTATTTTTTAATTGTTGCAATGTTTTTTGTAAGTAAAGGGATTTACAATATGGCAAAAATTACTGTCATTTGCTTTTTCTTTACAATTTGGACAATATTTTTATTAGTATTAGTTGTACCAGAGTTTAGTTTCGTGCGTCTTACACCGTTTATATTTCAAGATGCGCTTGACCCATTCGGTAGCGGTTTAGATGCTTATTCAGCATTCTTAGGTTTTGAACTAACTTTATTTTTAATCCCGTATATTCAACGGGACGGAACTTTCGGGAAAGCAATTGTGGTAGGCCATATATTTACGACGTTCATTTATACTGCGGTTTGTTTTATGGCTATGGGTTTTTTTAGTTTAGACCAATTACGAGCAACTTTGTATCCAACCCAAGAGATCCTCAAGTTTATGGAAACACCTGTAATCGAACGAATAGAAAATTTTGTCTTTGGCGTTTTTATGTTAAAAATAATCGTTACGACAGTTTTTTACCACTGGGCTGCACTTGAAATAACAAAACAACTATTTAAAAAAACAAAAAAAACAAAACTGCTCTTTTTTCTATTTTTTAGTACGTTTTCAATTGCTACAATCCCAACTATTCAAAGGGAAGTAAATGAGTGGTTTGCAATCGTTGTAAATCCTTACATTTTCTTTGTGTTTTGCTTTCCATTACTATTGCTATTGTTACTTTGGATCAAATCGAAGCAGGCTGGGAGGGAAAAAGACATTGCGTAAACTACTTTTTCTCTTGGGTACGTTGCTGTTTATAACTGGCTGTGCTCAAGAACGAATTGTCGAGGACTTGGGCTTTATCCATAGTGCAGCGTATGAATTAAATGAATCAGAAAACGCAGAAAAAGAAGGAAAACTAATTATGACAATTACTCTTCCACAAATAGCTCCTACTGCTGAAGACAAATTAACATTAACAACGACGGCAAATACAAGTAAAGAAGGTCGAACCCAACTATCAAGGCAAACAGAGCGTGTGTTAGTCTCAGGACAATTAAGAACAGCGTTATTTAGTGATAACCTAGCTAGAGTAGGTTTTCTTGATACCATTGATACATTGAAACGCGATCATTCGATTGGTTTAAATGTTAAAATCATTGTCGTTAATGGAAGCAGTAAAGAGCTTTTAATGGGTGAGTATCCTCAGCATCCAAGAATAGGTCGTTACATTTATGAAATGATCGAAAAAGAAGCGCAAACACATGTGACAGTTGATACGACATTGTATGAGTTTATTCGCGATTATCATGATGATGGGATTGACCCGATTGTACCACTCATAAAAAAGGGAAAAGAAGAATTAATTCTTAATGGAATTGGTCTTTTAAAAGGTGATCAGCTAGTCATGGAAGTTCATCCTAAAGATGGGCGTGTTTTTAAGATGCTCCATGGTGATTACTTAGGAGGAACAATTACGAAAGAAATCCACTTAAAAAATGAGCCGAAAGAAGATGATTATTTATACATTTCGTTTAATACGTTAGAGTCGAAACGGAAGGTAATGGTGAAGTCTCCTTCTGAAATTCAGGTTAATTTAGAAGTTAAAGGCGGGATCGACGAATACACCGGACATTTAGAGTTAACGGAAGATGAAGTGCAAAAAGAAATTGAAAAAGACCTGGCAAAATATATAAAAGAGATAGGGGAAAAACTGATTAAGGAAATGCAAGAGAAACAAACAGATAGCCTAGGGTTCGGTCAATATGTAAGAAATCAATCTAGTTATAACAGTTGGAAGAAAATGAACTGGAAAGAAGAGGTCTATCCAGATGCAAAGATTACATTTAATATAGATGTAAAATTAAAAGGGTTTGGAAGCGTGAAATGATTATTAAATTGGCTTGGAGCTACCTTAAGTAAAATTTTTACTTGAGGTTTTTTCATGTCGATTTATCATTTAACTTTCCTTATAGAAGTAATATGAGTATTTGCATCAGAAAAGGCAAATTTCGGTGAAAAGTTCTAGAGTTTTCCCATAACTAATCTGTAATGTCACATTACGACGAAATCGCACCAATGTTATCTGTGGCATTATAGGATGTATAGCTATACTAACGGACGGATTTTCTGGGTAGTTTTAACTTATAAAATGTGAAAAAAGCTGAATATTAAATAGATAAAGGAAGTTTATTCTCATGCCTAACGAAAAAGCAAAAATATTGATAATAGAGGATCAACATAATTCTTCGCTACAACAGATTTTATGTGCTGAAATGTATGAGCCGATTGTGGCCAATTCGGAAGAAAAAGCTTTAAAATATTTATTACAAAACGATTTTGCAGTCATCGTAATTGACGAATCCTTTTTCTCTAAGCGAGAAATGATTGAAACGGTTAAAAATCGTGAAGGTTGGAAGCATACTTCTGTTATCTTTATTACTTCGAAAAAAACTGAAAGTGAATGTGAAAATTTTGTTATTTCAAAAGGCACGATCGATTATGTTAGTAGACCTATAAACCCTTTTCTATTAAGGAGTAAAATAAACACGTTTGTAGAAATTTTTTTAAAACAGAATGAATTAGATAAGAAAAGGCTTTTTTGGGAACAGAAGTTAATGGAACTACAGGATTCTTACGATAATTTAGAAAAGTTAATAATAGATAAAACAGCAGAGAATATTAGATTAAAAGATGAAATCTTTCATTTAGATCGATTAAATAAAGTAGGTGAAATTGCAGCAGGTATTGCTCATGAAATTAGGAATCCAATGACAACGGTATTAGGTTTCTTACAATTATCAGTTGAAAACGAAACAAAGACGCCAAAGCATATCGTCCATTTAATGATTGATGAGTTAACAAGAGCAAATTCGATTATTTCTGAATACTTACATTTAGCTAAAAATAGAGCTTCACAGATAGAGAAAGTCGATTTAAATGAAGTGCTAAAAACGCTTCATCCTTTACTTCAAGCGGAAGCAATATTGACAAGAAAAACAATTGAACTTGATTTATGTGAAGATTGCTCAATTGATGTAGATGACAAGGAAATTAGACAGTTAATTCTAAATTTAACCCTAAATGGCCTAGAGTCAATGGAAGCCTCAGGTGTTTTAACAATCAAAACATCTGTTAAAAAAAATCAAATTGTTTTAGCTATTCAAGATCAAGGACATGGAATTGATATGGAGATATTAAACAAGGTAGGTACACCTTTTTTTACAACAAAGGAAAAGGGAACTGGTTTAGGTTTAGCGATTTGTTATCAAATTGTCTCAAGGTATGAAGCGAACATTGAGATTGAGAGCAATAAAAGCGGGACGACATTTTTCGTTCTTTTCCCGAAAAAATAGGAAAAACACTCTTTAAAAGCAGTGTTTTTTTGTCTATTGTAAAATCATATTTCCTACAATTACGGGCATATTAACAGGAAAATAGAGGAAGGTGGTAGGTCAATGGAAACTAAAGAAACTGTAACAGAAACAAGAAGTATTTTTAATAAGTTAAGTAATAAAACTCGTTCGATTTTTGAGGCCTTATCTGACATGGTCCATAAAGGCGTTACCGTAAAAGAAATTGCAGAAATGGTGAAACACCATGAAAGTACGCAAAAGACGAGTAAAACACTACTAGGAATAACGTACAACTTTTATAAATTAAAAATTCAAGACCTTATGTTCCAATTAGAGATAAAGCAAGGTGCCATTAAACAAATCTTATATTTTAAAGTGTACACTTCAGACCATACTGTTTTCACCTATCGTTCTTACGAGGATGGATTAATGCTAAACGATCAAATAAAAACAGATCATTTGCCTGAGATAGTGAAGGCAAGTAAGTAAATAAGTTAGTTTATTTGAGCAAAAAATGACTGACACAATTTTTGACAGACATTTTTAATACAAATGATTTAGTTTACATTTATTAGTCCAACCGGAACAATCACTGAGTTAAATGTCTTAATAGGTTAAAAAACTATCTCTTTTGCACATTTTTCGAAGATTGGGGACGAACATTAGTTAATAGCTTATACTGCTAAAACTCCTTTCACATAGTGTATTGTAAAGGAGGGATAGAGATGAGCAATAAACATTTTGACCGACGTGATCGTCGTAAAAAGCGTCGTCTAAAAGGAATTGACGGTGCTTTTAGTTGGCGCTGTTGCTTTGCTAGTAAAAGATATCAACTAGATTTCTCTAATGTAGATGATCCTTGTATACCGAAGAAGAAAAAGCATTTTCGACATTGTGTTTGTTAGACCTAGAGTAGAGGAGCACTTGCTTTTGCAAGTGCT
Organism: Anaerobacillus isosaccharinicus; assembly: GCF_001866075.3. Classification (GTDB taxonomy): domain Bacteria; phylum Bacillota; class Bacilli; order Bacillales; family Anaerobacillaceae; genus Anaerobacillus; species Anaerobacillus isosaccharinicus. The sequence goes on from NZ_CP063356.1 coordinate 3,808,870, forward strand.
CTATTTAGAGTGTAGTTAAAGGATCAGAATTGCTTGCTGTAATCAAAATGGCTAATAGAAAGCTATCTCATTGATATCATTTTGCTAGCAGATGAAAAAATTGGATTTTATTATAATTTTATTCCGATGTTAGTTACTATAATCATATTATGTTAACTGACAAACTTCCCCCTTTACAAACCAAACGTACATTCTCTATAATTTTATTATAGAGGATGGTGATCTATTTGCTAAAAAAATTATCGCTTCAAAAATTTATAGAGGAATTAAAAGTAGATGAGAATGTCGTGCACTGGCACGAGCTCAAAGGCCAAGAAGCGAAAACAAGTTTATTCTCTGCTAGTTTAGATCAACGAATTATTACCGCTCTGAAAACAAAGGGTATTAACGAGTTATATACACATCAAGCAACAGCGTATGAACTTGCTCGCCAAGGAAAAAGCTTTACCGCCATTACACCAACGGCATCAGGGAAGACGCTCTGCTATAACTTACCTGTTTTGCAGCAAATTTGTGAAGATCCAACAAGCCGTGCATTATATATTTTCCCTACAAAAGCTCTTGCTCAAGATCAGCGCAGTGAATTAAATGAAGTCATTAATGCCATTGGCGCTGATATTAAAGGATTTACATATGACGGCGATACCGCACCAAACATTCGCCAAGTCGTTCGAAAAGCTGGTCATATCGTCATTACAAACCCTGATATGCTGCACTCTGCAATTTTACCGCACCATACGAAGTGGGTCTCTTTATTTGAAAACTTAAAATATGTTGTTATTGACGAGCTCCACACGTATCGAGGTGTTTTTGGTAGCCATGTAGCCAACGTCATTCGGCGTTTAAAGCGGATCTGTGCGTATTATGGTAGTGATCCAATCTTTATCTGTACTTCAGCAACGATTGCTAACCCAAAAGAGCTTAGTGAGACATTAACTGGTAAAAAGATGACCGTGATTAACAATAACGGGGCTCCTCGAGGGAAAAAGCATTTTGTTTTTTACAATCCACCTATCGTTAATAAACCGTTACAAATTAGGAAAAGTACAACAGTCGAAGTTAAGAGATTAGCCTCTAAGTTACTCGCTAATAACATAAAAACCATCGTCTTTGCGAGAAGTAGGGTTCGTGTTGAAATTATTTTGAGTCATCTTCAGGAGTTAGTAGCTAAAGAACTTGGAAAAAAATCAATCAGGGGTTATCGAGGGGGATACTTGCCAAAGCAACGACGGGAAATTGAACATGGGTTACGGAACGGTGACATTAAGGGTGTTGTTAGCACAAATGCCCTTGAGTTAGGTGTTGATATTGGACAACTGCAAGCGTGTGTGATGACAGGATATCCAGGTTCCATTGCTAGTGTTTGGCAGCAAGCAGGGAGAGCAGGACGAAGACATGATGAAGCGCTAATTATCATGGTCGCAAACTCGACGCCAATAGATCAATTTTTAGTTAACCAACCAGAATACTTCTTTGAAGCTACTCCAGAGCATGCCAGAATTAATCCTGATAATCTAATTATTCTAGTTGATCATTTGAAATGTGCTGCCTATGAGCTACCGTTTAAGCAAGGTGATTTGTTTGATGGCGTTGATGTTGAAGATGTACTTCACTTTTTAACAGAAGAGCAAGTATTGCATTACCAACAAAATAAATGGTTTTGGATGAACGATTCCTTTCCTGCTCACAACATTAGTCTACGCTCGGCAGCCCAGGAAAACGTCATCATTATTGATCAAACCGATATTGCCAATGCACAAGTCATTGGTGAAATGGATACATTTAGTGCCATGACGCTACTACATGATGAAGCTCTCTACTTACATGAAGGAACACAGTTTCAAGTAGAAAAATTAGATTGGGAAGAAAAAAAGGCGTTTGTACGTGAAGTTGATGTTGATTATTTCACAGATGCTAATTTAGCTGTTCAACTTAAGGTGTTAGAAGTAGATAAACAAAAGAAACATGCTAGCTGCTCTGTTGAATTTGGTGATGTAACAGTTAATGCGATGGCGACAATCTTTAAGAAAATAAAGCTTTCGACGTTTGAAACGATTGGTTCAGGACCAATCCATTTACCAGAACAAGAGCTCCATACAAATGCAACATGGATTCAATTTGAGGAAAGTGTCCAAGAAGAAATCGGCAAAGAAGCATTAGAAAATGCCCTTATTGGTCTTTCTCATGTGTTACAAGCGGTATCTAGCGTTTATTGTATGTGTGATCGGACCGATCTACGCTCCGTTCCACAAATGAAAGCGATTCATTCAGGGAAACCAACGATTTTTTTATACGACCGCTATCCTGGTGGCGTCGGTTTAAGTGAAGATGTCTATAAACATATTACCGTCATTTTAGAACGAACAAAACAATATATACAAGCGTGTACATGTGAAGAAGGCTGTCCTTCTTGTGTTGGCGTTGGATCGAAGGAAAATACGAAAAAGCTCTCTTTAACATTACTAGAAAAGCTGCTAGAAGTGAGGGAGACTGATGTCATTAAAAAATAAACTATTACGGATGAAAGGGCACATGCAGTTACCCGAAAAACGAGAGCCACATGTTGAAACAAGAACAACTGATGACGGACAAGACTGGTCTAGTATAAGTGGAACACCGTTATTTTTAGATGAGCAATGGACGATATTTCGAGAAGTTCACTATCCCATTGACTATAAATTCGGGGTCCATCGATTTTCAGAATTAAAAGGAGTCATCCAGCTTTGGAATGAAGCAGACCTTAACCATCCCCTAGCGGCAACTGGTATCAAAGAAAACCAATTGGTTTTCTTTGATACAGAAACGACAGGTCTTGGGACCGGAACGGGAAATACAATTTTTTTATTAGGCTACTGTCATATTGAGGACGATGTTGTAAAGGTTAAGCAATTTTTTCTTCCAGGCCCAGCTCATGAAGCGGCAATGTACTATCACTTTTTAGATGATGTGCAGGATTTATCCAATCTTGTTACGTATAACGGAAAAGCTTTCGACTGGCCAGCCGTTCGGACACGACACACGTTAGTAAGGGACAAAGTTGGAAAACTACCGAAGTTTGGTCACGATGATTTGCTTCACGCGTCTAGAAGGCTATGGAAAGACACGCTACCGTCTTGTCGTTTGTCCATCGTTGAGAAAGAGATATTAAGTATTGAAAGAGATGGTGACACACCTGGAAGCTTAGCACCGTTATTGTATTTTGATTATTTACGAGAAAAGGATCCAAAGATCATTGAAGGTGTCCTAAAACATAATGAAATGGACGTTTTATCTTTAATCGTCCTATATATTCACCTATCGAAAAAACTATTAAATAAAGCGTCTACCTCCATGAATGAGATGTATGAAGTTGCGCGCTGGTTTGAAAAAGAGAAAGAAATGACAAGAGCAACTCTCCTTTATGAACAAGTGACTAAAAGTCAGTCTCCAAGACAAAATGATGCACTCTTAGCTCTCGGTTTGATTTTTAAAAAAGAAAAAAAACTAGAGGAAGCAGTGGATTGTTTTTTGCAGTTAGCAGACAAAGAATCAGGGCCTTCTGTAAGAGCATGTATTGAGCTAGCAAAACTTTACGAGCATCAATTTAAAGATATCGAAAAGGCTTTCTTTTATACTGAGCTTGCTTATCATCGACAAAAGCACATTAGCAGGCTTTTAAAGGAAAGAAAGCTACTTCAGGAGTTAAAACTGAGAAGTGAGCGATTAAATAATAAGCGGTAAATTCATCATTCTTTCATACACCTTTTAAAGGTGGGAAAGATAATGTTGATTTTACCGCTTCTTCTTTCTTCTCATTTTTTCGAAAATTCGCTATAGTAGAAGAGGTAAGGATGGTGTAAAAAGTGATAAAAGAAAAACAACAGTCAACCGTTCAGGGAATCATTCCCTTTACAACAGAAGAACAACAGCGTTTAGAAATGCTTCGTGACAAAAAAAGTGCAGGAATATTTGAAGTTGCTTTTTGTGGACACTTTTCTGCGGGGAAATCAACAATCTTGAATACGTTATTAGGGGCAGAGGTTCTTCCTACAAGCCCAATACCTACAAGTGCGAATATTATTGAGATCAAAAATGGCGAGCAAGGCTTAACAGTTCATTCTAAGAAAGAAGCACCAAAAGTCTGGCATGGGGAAATTCCTTGGAATAAAGTTCGCGAATGGGGAATGAACGGTGGTGACATTTCAAAAATGACCATTACAGCACCACTTCAATTCCTTGGTGACCATAGTTGTATTCTAGATACGCCCGGAGTTGACTCTACTGACGAATCGCATGAAGCTGTAACGGTGGAGCAGCTTTATACAACCGATGCAATTCTATACGTCATGGATTATAATCATGTCCAATCAGAAACAAACCTCTATTTTTTAAAGCAATTATCTCTGGAAAAGAAGCTCATCTATATTGTTATTAACCAAGTTGACAAACATAACGAAGCTGAAATTCCATTTTCAATGTTTAAAAAATCTGTTGAAGACGTTTTCCGTAGTTGGGAAATTAAGTATATGGGAATGTACTTCACTTCAATGAAAAACCAAAACCACCCATTAAATCAGTTTTCGCTTTTAGAAAGTGAGTTAAAAGGATTGTTGTTTCAAAGTAAGAAATTAACGGAAGGATCACAACTTCGATTAGAGCATGGTTTCTACCATGCAGTCGAAAGTCGCCTTCAGGAGGAAAAGCAAGAGGCAATCCTAGAGGTAATTTCCAAAATGAAAGAAAAAGGCTATGACTTAGACCAATTAGCTGAGGAACAACAGCTAACACAACAACTACTTTCTTTGAACAAGTACGATGAAGAGCTTTGGGGTCAATTTGACAGTGAGCTTGGAAAATTGTTTAAAAACGTCACTTTATTCCCAGCAACGACGACCGATAAAGCTCGGGATTGGATTGATAGTTTGCAGCCTGGCTTTAGAGTAGGCCTTCTTTTTACAAAAAAGAAAACTGAAGAAGAACAAGAAAGACGTTTAGAAAAGCTCTTGATCGAACTTCAAGAAAAGGTAAAATCTCAGTTACTATTTCATGTTCAAAGCTTTTTTCAAAAAGTCGATCGAACAAAGTTATCCAATATTGAAGCTTTTGAGGAAGGGTACAGCAACTTGCCGTTTCAGATTACGAAAGAGTTTCTAAAGAAACGTGTCTTAACAGAACACTCTAATCGTGAATATGTGTTTACGTTTACTGGTGAAATTACAAGTGAAATCGTAAAGGAACTAAAAAATCGAGCAAAATCTCTAGTACAAATTCAAATTTCTGGGCTTGAGCAATTCGTCCAAAGGGAAATAGAACAATTACAACAACAACTAGCAAAATTCAAGGAAATTCAAAACTATAGTCAGAAGATGGATGAGATTAAGACTAGATATCTTATATTCATAGAAAGTGTTCAAGAGAAATTGAAACAGTTCCCAGCAGATCGTCACTTCAATGAGCAAATTGTTAAAGCGATGCAAGGTGAGTATCCAAAAGAACAGGGGAGTACGTTTACTAACATTGTTTTTGAAAATGAAAGTGTTATTGAAGCTGACGCTCTTTTGGAGCATCAAGTTAGTCCAATTAGCTTTTCTGAGGAAGATACGACACGCTGGTTAGCAAATGTAAAAAAAGCGTTACTAAATCATCAAAAGACGACAGTTTTAGCAGGAGAGCGAAATCATTTGCTCGAACGAATAGAGCGCTATGAAAAGCAAACGTTCATTATCTCTTTATTTGGAGCCTTTAGTGCCGGAAAATCAAGCTTTGCTAATGCGCTATTAGGAGACAATGTTTTACCTGTATCGCCTAATCCAACAACGGCAACGGTTAGTACAATTCAAAAGGCTACAACCCAATTCCCGCATGGAACAGTTGTTGTTACTTTGAAGTCTAGACAAAGCTTGGACAAAGAAATAGTAGCCGTTGCAAAAGAGTTAGATGCAAAGCTTACGCTAGACAATATTGAAGCTTGGAAGCCTAATATGAAAGAATATGTTTCAAGCTGGCAAAAAACTTATGCAGAGTATTTGTTAACAATTAAAAATAGTTTAGGTGAGAGTGAATGGAAATTAGGAACTGACCTTATAGTGACACTTGACGATTTACAAGGATTAGTTGCAGATGAAAGTAAAGCGTGTTTAATTGAGGAAGTTCATATTTACTACGACGCACCGATTACGAAAAAAGGAATTGTCTTAGTTGATACACCAGGAGTGAATTCTATCCATGGTCGTCATACAAATGTTGCATTCCAACAAATGCGTTCTTCAGACGCAATATTTTATTTAACCTATTATAATCATGCGTTTTCGAAGGCTGATCAATACTTTTTACAGCAAATGGCCAAAGTAAATGAAAGCTTTCAACATGATAAATTATATTTTGTTATTAATGCTGCCGATTTAGCTGGTAGCCTAGGCGAGTTAAACGGTGTCCGCAAACATGTTCATGATCAACTTGTGAGAAACGGGATTGCCACGCCACGCCTCTACCATTTATCTAGTAAAGAAGGGTTGATTAGTAAAAAGCAAAGTTCAAATATAGAAACTAGCTTTTCTAAGTTTGAGCGGGCTTTTTACGATTATACGGTTTTAGAATTAAAGCAACTCAGCTTGAATATGATAACCACGGAACTAAGGCAATTTATAAATAAAGCAAACGACAGCATAGCATTCATGAAGGAAGAAACGGCGACGAAGGTGAAAAAGCACGAAGAATTAAAGTTAATCGTTGAAGCTCTAGTTCAGAAAGTTGAGGAGGCAGTGTTTACCTACGCCCTTCGAGATGTGACTCATGAATTTGAGCAGTTAGTTCTTTATTTACGAGAGCGGATGCGCTTTGTGCTTAATGATTACTTCATTAGTGCGATCAATGTGTCGGTGATTACTGGCAATAGCAAAAAGGAACTACAAGAACAATTAGTCGCGCAAATAAAAGAATGGCGTGGCTTAGGGGAATATTTCTTAAAGCAAGAATTTGAGGCCACTGTTATTCGAATGGAAGAAGCTATTAAAGAACGGGCGAAAAAATGGATGATCGATGAGGGTGTCTTAATACAAAAACAACTTCCGTTTTTATATGTTGATCATGAAGTTGAAATAGAACCTCTTGATGTTGTTCTCCATGATTTGCACATAACGATTGAAACGAATAATTATTTACCTTTTATTAAATCGAAAAAAGACTTTTTCGAACATGGTATGGTAAAGAACCTAAAAGAAGTACTTGTAGCAGATGGTACAGAAAAAGCGAGTATTGTTATTGACAAGTCTACGCAACGTTATAAACAAGCTTTCGAAGATCATTTTCTACTATTAGAGAACACTTTGAAGGATCGCTTAAAGGATGCAATACACCATGAACTAAGTCGTTTTGAAGCGTTATTTGATCAAAAAGAACAAGCTTCGTTGCAAGAGGAATATGAGAATTTACGAAAGTATTTGCTTTAAAATCTTTGGCAGTGAGGATGAATCATTTTGAATAAAGTAGACCACAAAAAACTTCGGGATACACCGCCTTTTGATATTTTAACAAGAGAAGAGTTTGATGGGATTACGAAAGAAGCAGAGCTACTTCTGTTTAAAAAAAATGAATTTTTGTTTCATGAAGACGAAGAGGAAATTGAACTTTATTTTTTAATAGCAGGTTCCGCCAAAAACATTCTCCATAAAACGAGTGGAGAACAGTTTTCGGTGCGCTATTATTATCCTGGGGATTTAATTGGCTTGATGATTATGTTAGCTGGTGGGCAAATGACGTTTTCGGTTCAAGCAATCCAGGACTGTGAAGTATTTCTCTTAAAAAAAGCAGCATTGTTGCAAGTGATGGCAAAAAATGAAGCCTTTTCAGAGATTGTTCTTGAAGGTATTGGCGATCGGATGAAAACTCTATACGATGAGATTAAGCGTGAACATAACGGGGAGGAAACGGAGAACATCCCGCTATTACGGACGAGAATCGATAGAATTATGAGTAAAGCGACATTTATTTCTCCTAACGACACGATTATACAAGCAGCTAGACGGCTTCGCTCGCAAACGAATGTAGGCTTAGTAGTCGTTGATGAAGAAAATCGGTTACTAGGAACAGTGACACAACGGGATTTGTTACACGCAATTGTATTAAATGACACGAATAAGCTTGTAAGAGACATTATGAATAAGAAGCCATATAGGGCCCCAGTAGATTCGTTTTCTTACGATGTCTTGTCCTACTTTAAAGATGACCACGTTGATTTTATCCCTGTTGTCAAACAAGACAAAGTCGTTGGGGCCTTAACTGCAGAATCGTTTCTACAACTTCAAGCTTCAAATTATGTTAGTTTGTCGCATGGGATCCATCATGCGCCATCATTAGACCTTGTAGCTAAATATGCAGCAGTCAATAACCGTTTGTTTATCGATTTTGTTGAGCAATTACTATCTGAAAATACGTATGCTTATGACGTTTGTGAATTAATTTCCAACTACAATGATAAAGTTCACCGACAAGTAATAAAAATGGCCTTAAAAGAAATGAAAGAAGAAGGTTTTGGTACACCACCAATTAATTACTGCTTTATTGTGATGGGAAGTCAAGGGAGAAAAGAACAGGCGTTTAGTACTGACCAAGACAACGGCCTAATCCTTGATAATTATGAGCACCTCCCAAATAAGGACGAAATTGAAACTTATTTCAAAACTTTTGCTTACAAAATTAATCATGGTCTCGTTGCTTGCGGTTTCCCCCTATGTACAGGGGAGGTTATGGCAAAAGAAGCAAAATGGCGCCGTTCTCTAAATAATTGGATTGTAGAAGTAGAGCGTTGGGTCAAGGAAACAGATTCAGAGGAAATTAGAGATTTTACTATTTTTATTGATTACCGGCCAATTTTCGGCGATTTTTCTTTAGCAAGAAACCTTCGGGAAGCAACGACAGCTACAGTTACAAAAGGAAAAATGCTTCACTTACTGTTAATGAAGGATACAATTAGATTTCGTGTACCTTTAAATCCTTTTGGGATGATAACGACATCAGGAAAAGAACATTCAATTAACTTAAAAAAAGCAGCAATTATGCAAATTGTGAATGGGGTCCGGATATTTTCGATCAAGAACGGAATTCACGAAGAGAACACAATAAAACGACTTAATTTATTGAAAGAGATGGAAGTGTTTCACCCTCGTGATGTGACAAATGCCCAAACCGTACTTCACATTCTGATGAGAATGAGGCTTTTAAATAATATTGGTCAGTTGCGAAATAATCTGAATTTATCAAATGAGCTCTCATTAGATTTTGTTGATAAAGAGGAAAAAAAGAAGCTGAAAGAAGCTTTGAGTATCGCTAAGCGCCTTCAGCAAATGAGCGAGCTAAGCTTCGGAAGGAAACGAGGGATTTAATTGGAACCAGTCCCATCACTACGAATAATTAAATATGTTCTGTACGATCATTTTTCTATGAAGCGAAAGCAACAAAAACATGTAAGTAAAGAGCTTCAAAATGAAATATTAAATGAAATGCTTTCAATGAAGACGACTCTTTCACTTAAACAGAGCTTCAATGAAACAACTTTTACAGTTTTTGATTTAGAAACTACTGGTTTTTTTCCGAAACTAGGTGATGAAATTGTTTCAATCGGTGCAATTAAGTTAAATGTAAATGAAATCAAGTTTCCTGAGCACTTCTATGAAGTAGTCTCACCGATTGGTGAAGTTCCTGAATATATTTATTCCCTTACTGGACTAGCAAAAGAACAGGTTGAGAATGGCTGTTCGTTTCAAGAAGCATTCTTAAAGTTCTTACAGTTCAGTAAAGAGACCGTTTTAGTCGCTCATCCGGCTTCTTTCGATGTCCATTTTTTACAAGTGATGGCAAAACGGTGGGGTTTACCTAAGTATAACCCGTTATTCATAGATTCTTACTTTCTTGCGAATTTCTTGCAACCGAAACTGAATAACAAACTTGACAGATTGGTCTCATATTTTGAAATTGATCAAAAAGAACGACATCATGCTCTTAATGATGCCCAAATGACAGCAGAAGTGTTTACTAAGCTATTAGAGATGTTAGAAGAAAAAGATGTTCTTAATTTTGAGGATTATTTAAAAATTAGAGGCAAGAAAAAAGGGAAACTTGTTGTTGTTTAAAGAAAGGAGGCAGACTAATCATAAGTCTGCCTCCTTTCTCTATTAATCGGCTGGTCTTGTGCCAGGTTCTAAATTAGAGTTTGTTTTTGTCATTACAGCCTTAACCGTAGCGTCACCACTCACTCGAACTTGACAGGACAAGCGAATATGATCATCATTAAAACCCTTTGCAGCTAATGTTTGTTGCTCACTTTCTGATTTTGGACCAAAATCTCCTTCAATAACCTCAACTCTACAGCTTGTGCATTTGGAATTTCCGCCACAGCGATGTAAAATATCGACACCGTTATCCTCTAAAACATTCACTAGCTTTTTGCCATCTTCTCCTTCAAAAGAGTGATAGTCAATAACATTAATAGTTGGCACCTGCCATTCCACCTTTCGTATCTCTTCAACAACCTACTTTACCCATCTATTTATGGAAATAAACAAGGAATATATTTCCTGGGTAAGCGCAAAAACAGTGTTAATTCGGGGTTTTCTGCCTGTTTTCCGGAAAATAAAGCCTTAAATTGTAGAAAATTGTTAGAAAAGTCTGGAGTTACGACAATTCTTTTGAAATAAGCAATAATTTCCTATTGTCATTGTATCATTTTCTAAATAAAATATACGTTGGATAATTTATTTTTAATGATTCTTAATGGAGAGATGATAATGGCCTTATATATATTAATTATGTTTTTCGTTATGATTGGCGTTACGATATTTGTGATGAGCGGAATTTCTTAACGATACAGACCAAAATAGGTGAATACACTAGTACATTTGCGTCTCCTTTTACATAGGTTGTTATTGTACCAATAAAAAAAGGAGGAATTTAAAAATGTTCTTTCCAGGACGCAGACCAGCAGTACAATCACAAGTTTTACCACCACGTGTTCATCCAACGCAACAAAATGTAGTTTATAATTGCTGTGAATATATAGTGCCAGAGGTGCACCCTGCTCATACAACAGTAGTGAACAAACACCTTTACAAGCACTATCATAACTTCCCGCAAACTGTATCACAAGTTGATCAGGTTGCTAACCAGCAATTTATGTGCCCTCCAGGACCTCCGATGCCTGTACCAGGGCCAGGAGTAGGGCCAGCAGGGTTTGGAGCACCGGGTGTTGGCGGACCAGGGTTCGCAGGCGCAGCAGCACCACGTCGTCGTTTCTTTTAATTAGAAATAGTAGCAATACACTTACAGGGTATGGCATAATTTAGATGCGTACCCTATTTTTATTCCATCAAAATTAATTAATCGTTTGATTAATTTAGTAAGTAGGTGTTTCATATCGTAAAAATATTGGCGGTTACTGGTTATAAATCCCATGAATTAGGGATTTTTGATGAAAAGCATGTCGGTATTAAATACATAAAGAATGTTTTAGAGAAAAGAATAATTTCTTTTATTGAAGATGGGTTGGAATGGGTTATAATCTCCGGCCAATTGGGTGTTGAATTATGGTGTGCTGAAGTTGTTCTTGGCTTAAAAAAGCAATACCCCCAACTAAGGCTTGCTGTATTAACACCTTTTTATAACCAAGAAAGTAATTGGAATGAACTTCGAAAAGAACAATATGGTCGTGTTTTACAACAAGCGGATTATGTCGATAGTATTACAAAGAGAGATTATGAAAATCCGAGCCAATTGAAATTGAAAAATCAATTCATTGTCGAGAAAAGTGACGGACTTTTAGTTATTTATGATGATGACAAACCAGGTTCGCCAAGTTATTATTTATCTTATGCGAAGCAAAGGTGTGAAGGTTCTAACTATCAGATCTTTTATATTTTTCCTGATGAAATTGAACAAGCCTATCAAGATGAGATCTCTCATTGGTAAAACTTAATTGACAACTTGATTTTGTTTTGAAAAAATATAGAAAATGAAGAAAGTTTATTTTACCTAAATCACCAATTCGTGAAGAAGAAAAATTCGAAACCAATTTAATTTTATTATAGAGGTGAATGAGCATGGTTGAAAAAAAAATTGCACAACTAACACCAAAGGAAATATTAGAAAAAGAATTTAAAACTAGCTTAAAAGGTTATAACCAAGATGAGGTTGATAAATTTTTAGATACTGTGATAAAAGACTATGAGTTATTCCAAAAGAGAATTGACGTATTAGAAAATGAAAATGCTAAGCTTAAGCTAGATGCAGATAAACTAGCACAACAACAAACTCGCCAAGTACCTCCAGCAGGAAATACAAATTACGATATCTTAAAAAGATTATCGAATTTAGAGAAACATGTTTTCGGAAATAAACTTTTTGACTAAGGAGTTTTTCAGTTGATCGAAGTATATATTGACGGGGCTAGCACTGGTAACCCAGGTCAGGCTGGTGCTGGAATTTTTATTAAAGAGAATGGAAAAGTAGATCATTTCTCATTTCCACTAGGAGAGATGACAAGTCACGAAGCTGAATTTTACGCTTTAATTAAAGCGCTTGAGATTTGTTCTGAAAGAGGATATGCTGTTGTTTCATTTCGAACAGATTCGAAGATTGTTGAAGATACTGTAGAAAAACGTTATGCAAAGCGTGAGCCATATAAATCTTTAATGAATAAAGCCCTCCCATACATAGACAACTTTGACTTATTTTTTATTAAGTGGATTCCCGGGAAAAATAATGCAACTGCAGATCACTTAGCTAAGAAAGCCATACAAATGAACCGGAAATAATTACAAGTTGGCATTTAATTAAAACAATGCTATACTTAGTTTTGTCGTCTTTACGACAGCCATTAAGCGTTCAGGTAATTGCTGCATCTTCGGATGTTGAGGAAAGTCCATGCTCGCACGGTCTGCGATGACCGTAGTGTTCGTGCCTAGCGAAGTCATAAGCTAGGGTAGTTTGGTTTCGACTGAGCTAACGGCAGGGAACGCACCTAAGTCTTTATAGATATGGTGTTAATACCTTGAAAGTGCCACAGTGACGGAGTCTAGCCGGAAACGGATAGAGTGGAACGAGGTAAACCCCACGAGCGAGAAACCCAAATTTGGTAGGGGAACCTTCTTTAGGGAATTGAACCGAGAGAAGGACAAGAAGCATTGCTTCTTGTAGATAGATGATTACCACCGGAGTACGAGGTCAATAGCCGTTTGCAGTACAAAGGAACAAAACATGGCTTATCGAACGCTTATAGCTAAAATTTAATCTTTAAATGTGAACTCTACACGTACTGTGTGGAGTTTTTTATTTATGAATTATGAATTATGAATTATGAATTATGAATTATGAATTATGAATTATGAATTATGAATTATGAATTATGAATTATGAATTATGAATTATGCTTGTGAAAAAATCACAACCTATTATCATTCTACATTCTTCATTTTACATTCTAAATTCTACATTCTATAATGGTAGAAGCAAATTTTAACCGAGAGAGGAACTATTATGGGAAACATAAAATTAATTGCAACTGCATCTATGGGGCTAGAAGCAATAGTCGCCAGAGAAGTCAAAGATCTAGGATATGAAAACGTACAAGTAGAAAATGGTAAAGTAATTATTGAAGCCGATGAAAAGGCCATTACTAGACTAAATTTATGGCTTAGGTCAGCTGATCGAGTGAAATTAGTCGTTGGAGAGTTTAAAGCAACAACCTTCGATGAATTATTTGAAAAAACGAAGGCACTTCCATGGGCACAATGGATTCCTGAAAATGGTGAATTCCCTGTCATTGGAAAATCAGTGAAGTCTACATTATTTAGCGTTTCTGACTGCCAAGCTATTGTGAAAAAAGCAGTAGTCGAAAGTTTGAAAAAAACATATCAACGGGCCTGGTTCGATGAAGATGGACCTTTTTTTCGGATTGAGGTTGCTCTATTAAAAGATATCGTAACTTTAACAATTGATACGAGCGGAGCTGGTTTACATAAACGTGGTTATCGCTATCTTCATAGTGAAGCACCACTAAAAGAAACAATGGCAGCTGCGATGCTTATGCTGACAAATTGGCATCCAGATCGTCCATTTTGGGATCCATTTTGCGGTTCAGGGACATTATCAATTGAAGCAGCAATGATCGGGCAAAACATTGCTCCAGGCTTCAACCGTGACTTTGCTTCACAGGATTGGGAGTGGGTTGGACAAAATAATTGGGATTTAGCAATGGAAGAAGCTGAAGACCTTGCCAATTACGATCAACCGCTTCAAATTATCGGTACGGATATTGATCATAAGATGATCGACCTTTCGATTAACAATGCGAGAGAAGCAGGCTTTGGCGACATGCTTCAATTCAAACAAATGCAAGTGAAAGATATTTCAACTAAGTTAGAGTACGGAGTAATAGTCGGAAATCCTCCATACGGAGAACGTATCGGAGAATTAGACGAAGTTGAACATATGTATAAAGAAATGGGACGAGCTTTTGCTAAGCTTGATACGTGGTCAGTTTACATGTTAACTTCCCACGAAGGTTTTGAAGAATTGTATGGAAAAAAGGCATCAAAGAAACGTAAACTTTATAACGGAAATATTAAAACAGATTTTTATCAATTCTTCGGACCAAGACCGCCGAGAGCTTAGTTGAATGTAAAATTTAGAATGTAGAATGTAGAATTTTTTTGAATGCAATGCTTCGAAGCGATGCATTCTTCAATTTTGCATTCTACATTTTACATTCTTCATTATAAGTTAAGAAAGCTTCGAGTGACTAAACTTTCTTAATTAATTATTATTTGTTAGAATAGTTCATATACATAATAAAATTAATGTAGGGGTGGTACATATGACAGAAAAGCAAAAGCTTAGTCAAGTATGGGATTTAGATTCAATTTTTCCAGGTGGGAGTGACTCAACGGAGTTTCAAGCTTTTATAGATACACTTGAGAATGATCTTAAACAGTTGCATGATAATATTGGTGGGCAAGAGGCTTCAGTACAAGCGGTAACTTCATGGATATTAAATGTTCAAGAATTAGCGAAAAGCATTAGACAGGCAGGAGCATTCTTGAGCTGCCTGAATGCTCAAAATGTAAAAGATGCTAAGGCCAGACAACTTCTTGGAACTATAAGTCAAACAGGGACGATCCTAGAAGCGATTTTAACAAACATTGATGATCATTTATTAAATATGTCTGAGGAAAACTGGCAAACATTTATTAAGCAGGATGTATTTACAGAGGTTACCTATCCTCTATTAGAAAGACGTTTACGGGCGAAAGAAAAGCTTTCACCGAGAGAAGAAACATTAATTCAAAAGTTATCTGTTGATGGTTATCATGCTTGGGGACAGCTTTATGATACAGTCGTCGGTCGCATGAAAATTACTGTTGAGGAAGATGGAAAAACAGAGGAACTCTCTGTAGGGCAAGCTGATAATAAAATGAGTAGCGGTGACCGCACGTTACGTGAACAAGTCTCGCAAAAGTGGGAAGAGGCATGGGCTAATGAAGCAGATCTTTGTGCAGATGCACTTAACCATTTAGCTGGCTTTAGATTACAAGTTTATGGACAAAGAGGCTGGGATAATGTGCTTCAAGAGCCACTTGAAATTAATCGTATGTCACAAGAAACATTAGATGCAATGTGGAACACGATTAGTGAGAACAAACCAAAATTTGTTGAATTTTTACAACGAAAGGCAGAACTTTTAGGAGTTGAAAAGTTAAGCTGGCATGATGTGTTTGCTCCATTATCAAAAGATGTCCCAGAAGTAAGCTATGATGAAGCTTCTGAAATTATCATTAATCAGTTTCAACAGTTAACACCTCAAATGGCTGAGTTTACAAAAGAAGCCTTCCAAAAAAGATGGATTGAAGCAGAAAGTCGTGCAGGAAAAAGACCTGGAGGCTTCTGCACTAGCTTCCCTTTAAGTAATGAATCACGTATTTTCATGACATATGCAGGTACTGCATCGAACGTATCAACACTTGCACATGAGTTGGGTCATGCGTTCCATCAACATGTGATGAATGATCTACCATACCTAGCTCAGCGTTATGCTATGAACGTAGCTGAAACGGCATCTACATTTGCTGAAATGGTTGTTGCTGATGCGACTGTAAAAAATGCTGCTACTAAAGAAGAGCATTTAACATTATTAGAAGATAAAGTTAGCCGTAGCATTGCATTTTTTATGAATATTCATGCCCGCTTCTTGTTTGAAACGAGATTTTATGAAGAGCGTAAACAAGGTCTTGTAAGTGTTTCTCGCTTAAACGAACTTATGGAGCAGGCTCAGAAAGATGCATTTAACGATTCGTTAGGTGAGTATCATCCACACTTCTGGGCATCTAAACTACATTTTTATATTACAGGGGTTCCTTTTTATAACTTCCCTTATACGTTTGGTTACTTATTTAGTATGGGAATTTACGCACTTGCTCAAAAAGAAGGCGCAGATTTTGAGCAGAAGTATATTAATTTACTTCGTGACACAGGTAGAATGCGTGTTGAAGAATTAGCGATGAAGCATTTAAATGTTGACTTAACAAAACCAGAGTTTTGGCAAGGCGCTGTTAACCTAGCTGCTGCTGATGTGGATGAGTTTTTAAAGTTAACTAAAAAATAATTATCGCGAATAAATGGAAGGCAAACGGTACATCCTATCTTTGAATAATGTAAAGGTGGGTTGTATGATGTCTGAACCGTTTAGTGATATTCAACAAGTGGAAATGGCAATTAAAGCTGCACAGAGAATGGTAGGTCAAGCAACGATGAATATGGATGAAGATCAGTTAAAGGCTGCTACTGAATCCCTTGAACAAGCCAAGAAGCAATACGCTGATGCACTAGCCCATGCGACTGGTGTAAGTGATGAATTTTTTGAGTTTTCTTCAGAATTAATTGAAAGACTAGATCACCAACTAACCGAAGCAAAAGACTAAGATAAAACAAGGGTGTGTCTGTTATTAACACAGATACACCTCTTTTTTCGCTTTCATTTGACAAATTGCTTGTTTTAATCATAAAATTGACTGTTGGAAGATATTTTTTATACTTAACACATTTACATATAAACTTTTTAGATTTTAAATTCTACATTTTTATCAGGGGGAAATTATGCAATCGTTTGAGAAGTTACCTTTTACATATGATCGGAAAAAGTCGTTTATGGACCAACTCGGAGATTGGATTGGGGATGTTTTCTACGACATTTTACCTGAAGCAGGGTTTGAAGTTCGTGATGAACAAATTTTTATGGCATTTCAACTTGAACGCGCATTTGCTGAAAAGAAAGTGATTTTTGCTGAGGCGGGTGTTGGGACTGGAAAAACGATTGCGTATCTCCTTTATGCTATTTGTTATGCAAGATATATTGGCAAGCCGGCAATTATTGCTTGCGCTGATGAAGCATTAATTGAGCAGCTCGTAAAGCCAGAAGGTGACATTGCTAAGTTAGCTAAAATTCTAAATTTTAATATTGATGTTCGGCTAGCAAAAGCTCAGGACCAATATTTATGTGTTCAAAAGCTAGAAAAATTAAGAGACGATGACGAACACGAACAAGTTTATGAAGATGTCTCAATGACAATCCCAGCTTTTGTTTATAATAACGCAGCTATGCAAGAATTTCACTTCTATGGTGATCGAAAAACGTATCCAGATCTTAATAATGAAACGTGGAAAAAATTGAATTGGGATGCTTTTCAAGATTGTTCTGTTTGCGAAAAACGCCATCGTTGCGGAATGACTTTAACGAGGGAGCACTACCGAAAAGCAAGTGATTTAATTATTTGCTCACAAGATTTTTATATGGAGCATATTTGGACAGAAGAATCTCGGAAACGAAAAGGCCAATTACCATTTTTGCCACAAGCTAGTAGTATTGTCTTTGACGAAGGGCATCTATTAGAGTTTGCTGCACAAAAAGCGTTAGCTTACCATGTTCGTCATGATCTTTTAGAAGAGATTTTAGAAAGGCTCTTATCAAACGATGTTCGTGAAGAAGCAGCAGTGCTTATTGATGAAATCATTTCCCATTCTATGGCGATGTTTCATACGATTGAAAAAGGAACGAACCATATAAAAGGTTCGGATCGAAATGAACTTCACATTTCACCGCAATTAATTTCTGAAATTAAAGAGTTTAAAATGCTTCTAGCAGCGTTGGAAGATGCTCTAGTTTTTGAAAGTGAAATGTATACGATTGAAGATTATCAATTAAAGATTGTTGAAGAGCATCTTGATATGCTTCAGTATTCACTGTCACTTTTGGCGGAGAAGAAGAATGTGATTACGTGGGTAACAAAGGCAGAGGGAGTTACTACACTTGTCATTATGCCTAACCTTGTAGAGGATGTACTACAGGAAAAAGTGTTCTCGAAAAAACTCCCAATCGTGTTTTCTTCAGCAACCTTATCAACAAATGGTGATTTTGGGTATATCTCAGGAAGC
Source organism: Anaerobacillus isosaccharinicus (assembly GCF_001866075.3). Lineage (GTDB taxonomy): Bacteria > Bacillota > Bacilli > Bacillales > Anaerobacillaceae > Anaerobacillus > Anaerobacillus isosaccharinicus. Next base: position 3,827,323 of record NZ_CP063356.1, read on the forward strand.
CTTGGCATTAAAGAATCTCTATCATTTACAGTTGAATCACCGTTTAATTACAAAGAACATATGCAAGTGGTGATTTCCGATAAGCCAGAGCCAATAAAGCTAAACGCAGTTCTTGAAGTGTTAAAAAAGACTGAGGGTCGATCGCTACTGCTATTTAATAATGAAGATGAGCTAGAAACATTTAAACATATTACACAAACAGTTCAAGGATTTTCACCATATAAATTTTTATTTGAAGGAGATCAAGAATTAAGTAGCATAGTTCATAGATTTCAAAGTGAAGAAAAAACGTCTTTATGTGCAATTCATTTATGGGAAGGCTTAGATATTCCAGGGCCGTCATTATCAAGTGTGATTATCTGGTCGCTTCCATTCCCACCAAACGATCCAGTTTTTAATGGAAAGCGAAAAAATGCTCATGAGCCGTTTCTAGAGGTTGATCTACCTTATATGCTGCTTAGATTAAGACAAGGTATTGGTAGACTAATTAGAACGAGTTCTGATAAAGGAATGATCGCCATTGTTGATGAACGGTTAAGGACAGACGCCGAGTTGTTAGAGCAAGTTAAGGCTGTTTTGCCAGCTGAAGTAGAAATTAATAGCATTTTATAGAATAACGGTGTAAGTATAGTTACAATTTGCCACTCCTGTGGTATAATACGACTATACAATTAACATGCTACTACTCTATAGCTAGGGTAGTGGCATTTCTTACAAATAAACCGTTGTGAATGATGCACTCTTTAGTGCGGACAAGCCTTCGAAATATTGGTTAATTTACGAAGGAATAGGGGGAACAAGAAATGGAAAAAAAGCGCTTACTTGACAAGTTAGGACGCCCACTTCGTGACTTAAGAATTTCCGTTACAGACCGTTGTAATTTCCGCTGTAGTTATTGTATGCCTGCGGAGATTTTTGATAAAGATTTTATGTTTTTACCGAAAGATGACGTGTTAACTTTTGAGGAAATCAAGAGGCTTAGTACTCTATTTGTGAAAGCTGCTGGAATTGAAAAATTACGTATTACTGGTGGGGAGCCGCTTGTTCGTAAAGATCTTACACGATTAGTTAGGATGTTGTCAGAAGTTGAAGGTATTAAAGATATAGCAATGACTACTAATGGAGCACTTTTAGCCAAGCATGCGAAAGATCTTAAGGCAGCAGGCTTACATCGAGTGACAATTAGTTTAGATAGCTTAGATGACGAGCGTTTTCGTAAAATCAATGGTCGTAACATTGGTGTAGCTCAAATTTTTGAAGGAATTGAAGCAGCGAAAGAAGCGGGACTTGGTGTTAAGCTAAATATGGTTGTACAACGTGGTATGAATGAAGATGATATTCTCCCAATGGTCCGCCACTTTAAAGACACTTCGATTATTTTGCGCTTTATTGAGTTCATGGATGTTGGTAACACAAACGGTTGGAATCTTGACCAAGTTGTCTCGAAAAAAGAAATCTTTGAGCGTATTAATAAAGAGATTCCAATTGAGCCGATTAAACCTAATTATGAAGGTGAAGTTGCAACAAGGTTTCGCTTTAAAGATAATGGGAATGAAATTGGAATTATTTCATCTGTAACAGATGCTTTTTGTTCTTCATGTTCTCGGGCAAGGCTTAGTGCAGATGGAAAGCTAGTGACCTGTCTTTTTGCTTCTAAAGGCCATGACTTAAGAGACTTAATGCGTTCTGGAGCTAGTGATGAAGCTATGATCGATCGGATGGCAGAAATTTGGACTGGTAGACACGATCGCTACTCAGAAGAGCGTTTGAGTAACACTGATAAAAAGCAAATTCGAAAAATTGAAATGTCCCATATTGGTGGATAAGTAAAACGAGGGCGACTCAAAAGTAATGTCATTCACCTCAAGTGCTAAATAAAGATGAGAAGGTCTTTCTTACTTATTTAGCATAACTTGAGGTGAGCAGAACACTTATGAGTTTATCTCGTTTTTTGTTTTGTCTAAAGAATAACGAACTGTTTATTTTTTATCTTCATTGGGAAAGATGATTAAGAGTTTACTAAACAATTAATAGAATGGAGAAAAGATAATGTATTTAGTAGAAAATTTAATGTATGAGATCGGTTTACTAATAGAAAATGATTTAGATAGAGAAAAAGTTGAGTCCATTGGTCACAATGTATATGAAATTAGTCTATTATTGCATGAAAATAAGATAAATGGTTAATTAAACGAAAAAAATGAGCAGCTTAACGCCGCTCATTTTTCATTACAACTGCAGTTCCCTCAACGACTAATTGATCTTTTTGGTTATAAATATTCGTCTGTACCGTAATGATTTTTTTGTCATCTCGTTTATTAATAACTTCTCCTACTACCTTGATTGTATCGCCAATTCTTACTGGTGCTACAAATTTGCAGTTTTGTGAAAGGTAAAGTGCATTTTTACCAGGTAAAATTGTACCAAGAAGGGTTGAAATATAGGATGCAGTTAACATACCATGAGCGATTCTTTCCTTAAACCTAGTGCCTTTTGCAAAGTCATCGTCAATATGAATAGGGTTTACGTCTTCAGTTAAGTACGCAAAGTCTAGAACATCTTGATTCGTAACCTTTCGTATAAATGTCTCGGTATCGCCAACCTGAATCTGGGCATAGGGGATCTCTTTAACTGCTTTTGACTTTTTAAGTAAGCTAACATCTTTTTTTTCATTAGACATTACTTAGTTTTTACCGTTTCTTCCATCATATTGACTAAATTATATTGAGACAGTTTTACCTTAGCAATGAAATTCTCAAATAGTTCTCTCGTTTCAGTTTGCATGTTTGTTTGTTCATCAATAACCTTTTTTGCGGAATCATGAAACCTTTCTTGAGATTGCGTTAATAAATCTATCACCGCTTTGCTAGGAGTATCAGAAATTTGCTGAATGCGTCGTACAATCTCAGTCATTTTCTCATTCCACTCGGTAAATAATTGTAAAGTTGCTTCATTCATCACACTTTTATTATTTTCTATATAAGCCTGGGTCATTTTAGCTAAATTATTTTTCATTTCTTCTTCAGATTGAGTAAGTCGTGAAGTAACTATTGTAAACATTTCTTGTTGCTTTTTTACTAGCTCAAGAGAAGCCTTCCCATATTGTTGTTGAGATTCATAAAATTTCTTTAGTCCAGAATCCCAATTTCCCCACATTAAATCTAACATTTTGTTCGCTTCTTCTTTCATTGACATTAATAAATCCTCCTTTTATTTAAATAGACTCTCGGCATTTGCCGAGCCTTGTGGCTCAAGGTTTTCTTGAGCCAATTTATTTGTATCCCTCCTATTTCTAGGTGGGATTTTTACTTTAGATTTCTTTTTCAATTGGGAATTAATTGTTGAAAAATATCATAAAAAAACTAAAAAAACACTTGACTTTTTAGTGCAACCCCAATAATCGCCGAGGAGGAATTGACTTCCTAACAATACGGTGAAATGGGGGATTTAAATGAAACCTACGCTAATACCACATATCTCATATCAAAACTTCGTTTTAGACCAACTAAATACTCATTACTCAGGCGGTATACTGACTCTCGTACGAAAAGATTGGACTATTATCTCAAAGTTATGGATCACGGATCTTTCTTTTACTACTACTTGGCTTCATGATTTATATTCAGTTAAAGGTCCTGAGCCACGTGATCCTGCTTCCATGCTTCGCTCTTATCTTTTGTGTTTATTGACAAGTCCGACCCTGAGTATTACAGAATGGGTGAACCAACTCCATCGTGTTCCTCTTTACACGATCCTTAGCGGCTTTGAACCTGGGGATGTTCCAGGGGTCGGTACTTTTTATGACTTCTTCAGACGGCTATCAGGTTTTGAGAAGGCTAATGTAAAACCTTTTATTAAGCTCAAACGAAAAAAGAAGCAGAAGAAAAAACCGAAAAAGGGTGAAAAAGCAACTCCTAGAAACCCTGGTATTATTAGAAAATTAGTAGATCGTCATTTACGCCATGGTTCAAAACAAAAACAATTGCCGGGAGATCAATTATACGCGTTTTTTCAATCTCAATTTCTTGAGGTTTCAGCGAGATTGGGTTTGCTTGGAGATCCCCATTCCCTTGGTGTTGTTGGAGATGGGACACCTGTGGAAACAGCGAGTTACCCAAGAAGCAAACCTATTTGTGATTGTAGTGCCCAAGGACTAACGAATTGTACTCATCCTCGTCGATATTCTCAACCTGACATCGACTCAGGTTGGGATAGTTCAAGGGAGAGGTACTTCAACGGATATCATCTCTACATGATATCCACTAGCGATAGCCGATTCGACTTACCGCTATATCCACGGCTACATCCTGCTTCCCGGCATGATTCAGTCAGCCTAGTGGTTAGCTCAATTGAATTTTCGCAACGGTACACCTTGGGCACAATTGATAAAATCCTTCTCGATGCCGCACATGATGCAGAACCGATTTACGAATTACTGGACCATCATAATGTGGAACCGTTTATTGATCTTAATGTTCGAACAAAGAAAAACTTCAGTACGGAAAGTGATATTCAAATTTCTCCCATAGGCGTGCCTATTTGTCCAATCGGTAAGGAAATGAAACCCAACGGTTTTGACATATCTCAAAACCGCCAAAAGTGGCGTTGTCCACTAGCTTGCGGATCGAAAAATACATGTTCCACTCCGTGTTCTAAAGCGAAGTATGGCCGCACATTTCATACGTTTAAGCGAGATAATCTTCGTCTGTTCACTAAAACACCAAGATCTTCTGAAAAGTGGAAACTCATTTATAAACGAAGAACTTCAGTTGAACGTTCGAACAAAAGAGAAAAAGTCGATTATCACTTAGAAGCTGGGCGCCATCGCTCTACAAAAATGTGGTATGTCCGCCTATACTCAATCATGATGTGTCAACACATAGATGCTTGGTACAGTAGTCAGAAAGAGACTTTGAACATTCAGGAAATCATCTTTACTAAAAGCGCCTAGACAATTTTTAAAAAATAGAATAACTGTAGGCTTATTTGGTGCATACTTTTTTGAAAACACTATGAAAACACTATGAAAACACATCATTTTACTGTCCTGTTAATGAATTTTCCAGTGAATTTTTTACAAACTCTCGATAAACTCATCATTTATTCCGAGAGTCTATTTAAATAAGTTATTAGGTTGCAGAAATTAACTGCATAATTACTCTTTTTCATTATGATCATCTGCTTTTTTTCTAGAAACTGAAGGCGGCATCATAAACGCAGAATACATATTAAAAAAACTGTCTAACATCATTTGATATTGTTCTAGTGAGTTACTCCACAAATCTAAATAATCTTTTCCTGCATCAGTTAAAGAATAAATTCTTTTTGCAGGACCACCACTTGAAGTATCCCACTCGGAGTTAACAAGATTATCTTTTTCCAATTGCCTTAATATACGATACACGTTTCCCTGATCAATTGAATCGAAACCAAATTTTGATAACTCTTGAATTAATTTATACCCATGAAGACTAAATCCGCCTCGAAGGCTAAGCAGTAAAAATGGGATCATTAAATTCTTCGGTGAACCACCTAAGTTTTTTTCTGTATTGTTAGCACTGTTGTCTTTCATAAAATAACCTCACATAGATAAATTTTCCTTATATGTGTAATTTACACCTATATGCAAAAATAGTCAAATCGAAAGTTTAGTTAACGTTCGCTATTTTTCTACATTTTCCCAATTTGTAGACGAATGGTTTTTGTTGTTTTTTATAGAAATTTCTGGAAATATTTGCGTTGTTATTGTCATTTTTTTTCATTACACTATTAAAGATAAAGAAATAATAGAAGGGGAGTTAAACAAATGTCTAACCAAAAAACATTTGATCCATTCTTTCTTTGGAAAGAGTATCAGAAAAACACCGAATCCTATTGGGGACAAGTAATGGATGAGAAAATGAAAACGGAAGAATTCTCTGAGTGGCTTGGAAAAGTTGTCGATTTCAATATGACCTATAAGCAGATAGCAGATAAATCTGCTAAGCAGTACTTAGAGCAAATGAACATCCCTTCACGTGAGGATCTAGCAAATCTGTCGTCCTTAATTGTGAATTTAGACACAAAGGTTGATGATTTGGAAGAGCTTGTTGAACAAAGTCTAGAGGTTAAATCTGAAATGTCTCCTACAGTTGTCAAAAAAGAAATTACTACGTTAAAAAAAGAAGTCAAAGAGATTAGTAATAAACTAGACGTTATTTTTGAGTTTTTAAAAGAAAACCAAGCAGTGAAAAGTAACCCAACTTCTAATAAAACCGATATTGATAAGTAATTTATAGTATCGCAAGTACCTAGTTTGTTATGGTTTAGTTTAGGAAATTATGAAATTCACTTAATAAAATATAAATAAAACACTATAAGGAGAGTAGATGAATGAATACTTTACAAGGAAAAGTGGCAATAGTCACTGGCGGTGGCACGGGAATTGGTGCTGCTATTTCAAAGTGTTTGGCTGAAAACGGAGTTAAAGTAGTAATAAACTATAACACTAGTAGCTTAGCCGCTCAAGGCGTGGTTTCTTCAATTATTGAAAATGGTGGAGAAGCAATTGCAGTTCAAGCAGACGTTTCTAAATCTGAAGACGCAACGAAAGTCATTGATGCAGCTATTGAAAAGTACGGTAAACTAGATATATTGGTTAATAATGCAGGAATAACTAGAGATCGCTCTTTTAAGAAGTTAACCGAGGAAGATTGGCGTAAAGTAATTGATGTGAACTTAAATAGTGTTTATAATACTACTGCCCCAGCCCTTAATTACCTTGTAAATTCAGATGCAGGTAGAATAATAAATATATCGTCAATCATCGGTCAAACAGGGGCCTTTGGGCAGGCGAACTATTCAGCTGCAAAAGCAGGAATGATTGGCTTCACAAAATCTTTAGCACTTGAGTTAGCGAAAACTGGTGTTACTGTAAATGCGATTTGCCCTGGATTTATTGAAACATGCATGATTTCAGAAGTTCCAGAAAATATTCGCGAACAAATCCAGGCAAAAATTCCACAAAAACGTTTTGGTCACGCAGAAGAAATCGCAAGTGGTGTACTATATTTATGTAAAGATGGTGCCTACATAACAGGACAGCAGTTAAATATTAATGGTGGTCTATTTATGTAATTGATTTTTATCATGAAAGGTGGGAAAGAAACAGATGATCGCTGAAAAAGAACTAGAAAATATGCTCGATTTACTTCCAGAAGAAACGAAACGCTCGTATCAACGTTTCAAAAGAACAATGGAAGTATTAACTACTGAACCTGAACCAGAAGTTGGTTTAACACCTAAAGAAGTTATTTGGACAAAGAACAAAACAAAATTGTACCGCTATGTGTCAGATAAACCGACAAAATATAAAACGCCATTGTTAATGGTTTATGCATTAATAAATAAGCCATATATCTTAGACTTAACAAAAGGTAATAGTATGGTTGAATATCTTCTTAATGAAGGGTTCGACGTCTACATGCTAGACTGGGGTACTCCTTGCTATGAAGATCGGAACATGAAGCTCGATGATTATATTTTAGACTACATTCCTCGAGCGGTTAAGAAAGTTCTACGTACATCAAAAGCAAATGACGTTTCAGTGTTAGGTTATTGCATGGGTGGAACGATGACATCAATCTTTGCGTCGCTTTGTCCAGAACTGCTGATTAAAAATCTAATCTTTATGACAAGTCCTTTTGATTTTTCTGATACTGGTTTGTATGGGTGTTTCCTTAATGATCGTTACTTTGACGTTGATCATGTTGTAGATACATTAGGTAATATCCCGCCTGAAATGATAGATTTCGGTAACAAACTATTAAAGCCAATGACAAACTTTACTGGTCCATATACGAGTTTGCTTGAACGTTCAGATAATCCACAGTTTGTAGAAAGTTGGAAGTTAATGCAAAAATGGCTCACTGATGGCATTCCCTTCCCAGGTGAAGCTTACCGTCAATGGATCCGTGAGTTTTATCAACAAAATAAATTGATCAACGATGAACTTGTCATTCGTGGTCGAAAAGTTGATTTAGGCGTAATCAAAGCGAACGTATTAAATATTTCTGCTGATCGAGACCACATCGCAATGCCACACCAAGTAAAAGCGTTGATGGAGAAAATATCCAGTAAGGATAAGGAATATGTTTCACTACCAACAGGTCACGTGTCAGTTACATTTGGTCCTAAAGCCGTTAAGATAACTTATCCAACTGTAGGAAACTGGTTGGCTAAGCGTTCAAAGTAAGTAAAAATCGTTCATAGTAAAACCGAGCCAGTGAGCTCGGTTTTTTTCTTATGAATTTGGGTTGTCTAGGTCAGTGATAGTTGGATTTTCAAATGTTACATAGTTTAAATCTGGATCAAAATCAATTGTCATCCCGTTTAAATACCAGAAATCTTCTTCATTAACAAATAATTGAATGTCATTAACTTCGGTTATAAAAGAAGTAGGAGAAGGTTGGTCTTTCGTGATCCCTACAGAAAAGCCACCAGACCCACAACCTCCAACACGAACGTATAATCGTAACGAATCTCCCTTTTTTAAATCCATTTCTTGTTTGTATAATTCAACAGCTTTTTCGCTAATCGTAAATTGCATTGTAAATAACTCCTTTATTTCACTTATAGTATTTTTATATCACATAAAAGGACATTTGCAAAATCATACGGGTTAAATCTTTTATCGAAAATAGCTAAGAAAAGGAAGGAAAGGGTATCATAGATAGAGAATAAGTATGTTTGAGAAAAGAAAGGAGTGTTATTTATGGACACTAATATTAAAGAGATTGAGCAATCATTTATAAACTTAGTCAAAAAGATGTCTAGCTACGGTGAAGCAATTTCCCTCATGTTTTGGGATTTACGTACAGGCGCACCGAAAAAAGGCGTTGAACAGCGTTCAGAAACGATTGGAACACTATCTTCAGAAGTGTTTAATATGAGTGTATCCGAAGAAATGGGTGAATATTTACAAGCATTATCAGCACCTGAAGTGCAAGGAGAGCTTTCTGAAATCACAAGAAAAATGGTCGAAGTAAGTAAAAAGGAATTTGACAAAAATAAAAAAATTCCTGCTGATGAATACAAGGAATTTGTTATTTTGACCTCTAAAGCAGAATCGGCATGGGAAGAAGCAAAAGAAAAAGCAGACTTTGCTAATTTTGCTCCATACTTAGAGAAAATCGTTGCTTACTTACGTAAGTACGTTGAACGAATTGGTTATGAAAAACATCCATATAATGCTTTATTAGATGATTATGAGCCCGGTGTTACTGTAGATGTCCTTGACCGTGTTTTTGGCGAGCTTCGCGAAAAACTCGTACCTCTTGTGAAGGCAGTAACTGAAGCTCCTGCACAACCTAAAACAGATTTTCTATTTACGCATTTTTCAAAGGAAAAGCAAAAGGACTTTTCATTGGATATCTTAAAGCAGCTGCAGTACGACTTCGAAGCAGGTCGTTTAGATACAACTGTTCATCCTTTTGCAGCAACTATTAACCGAAATGATGTTCGTATCACGACGAAATACGATGAAAAAGACTTTCGAACGGCTATTTTCGGGACAATTCATGAGTGTGGTCATGCTCTTTATGAGCAAAATATCTCAGTGGAGCTAATTGGTACTCCACTTTGTGATGGAACTTCGATGGGGATTCATGAATCGCAATCGCTATTTTGTGAAAATTTTGTTGGGCGTACCTATTCTTTTTGGAAAAAGAATTATAGTCTCTTAAAAGAATATTCTGCTGGCCAATTTGATAATGTGTCTTTAGATGAGTTTTATAAAGCGATTAATGTTGCCGGTCCTTCATTAATTCGCATTGAAGCCGATGAGATGACTTATTCACTTCATATTATTTTACGTTACGAGATCGAAAAAGCCTTAATCAATGGCGACATTGAAGTAAAAGACTTGCCGCAAATTTGGAATGACAAAATGGAAGAATATTTAGGTGTTCGACCTACACATGATGGTGAAGGAGTTCTTCAAGATGTTCACTGGTCTGGCGGGGCGCTTGGGTATTTCCCTTCATACGCATTAGGGTATATTTATGCGTCACAACTGAAAAATAAGATGAATGAAGATATCCCTAACTATGATGAGCTTTTAGAAGCTGGGAATTTTACACCAATTAAAGAATGGCTGACTGAAAACGTTCATCAATACGGGAAAATGAAAAAGCCGCTAGAAATTATCCAAGATATTACTGGAGAAGGCTTAAATCCGAGATATCTAGTTGAATATTTAGAGAAAAAGTACAAAGCTGTTTATGAGCTGTAATTGAAAGGTAGAAGAAGCGACTCTCGATCGCTTCTTTTTCATTATCATTAAAAATTCCCTAATAGTAAAATCATCCTCGAATTACCCCCAACCTTAAACTTTACACTCTACACTCAATATGAGTCACATTTTTCGTACTTCTAGATACACTGTAGTAAGAATAAAATTATTTTTAAGTAGCTGTTCAAAAATCACTCACTAAAAAGGAGTAGAGTATGGATAACGACTTATTGTTTTATAACACTACAGCTGATGAAATGACATTTGAGGACGTTTTCACTCATTTAGTCCAGTTTATAAAAAGCGATCCACAGAATTTTTACCGAATGGCAATCGGAACTGACTCACAAGTTCACCCTCATGGTACAAAGTTTATTACGTCAATCCATCTTCATCGGATTGGAAAAGGGGTCTGGGGTTGTCTAAAAAAGGAGATCATACCGAGAAGAATTACGTCATTAAAAGAGAAAATCTATTTAGAGACGATGTACAGTCAAGAGGTGGCAGCCCAGTTCACCGAAGATCATATTACAAGATTGATTGAACTACTAATTCCCCATGCAGATCATGGTGCTGACCTTGCCTTTGAAGTCCACTTAGATATTGGTAAAAAAGGAAAGACAAAGTATCTGATTGATGAAATGACTGAGCAAATTTTGGCGATTGGGCTTCAGCCGAAAATTAAGCCCAATTCGTATGCTGCATCCTCTTATGCTAACAAATACACGAAATAACCCCGATTTCACCCTGAGACCTTTAAAAATCAGTCTGGATAATCCTTCCTCGCGTGGTAAAATATATTTAATTACTACATGGGGGTGGTTCGTTGTTGAGGAAACTTCTAAATTTCATTAAAATTGTTCTTTCAATGCTGTTATTTTTTATAAGCTTACAATATGAACAAGCATCTCCTGAACGGACCACACTATTAATTGTTCTTTTTACACTATTTTTAGGTTGGGGACTTATTCGAGCGCGTTTAGGCTCTTTTTTTTGGTTATTTTATATTGATGCCATTCTTTTACTGTTATTAGACTATCAATCTCGCTTTGTCGTAAATTATTTTATTCATTCGATTTATTTTTTACTCATAATTGAAGCGGGTATTGTCCTTAGGCGTAAGTATTTAAATAGGACAATCATTCCGATTATGATCGTGGCTCTCAGTAAATACATATATTTACTTTATTTTCAGTTAAATGCCAGAAGTTTATCTGAAGCGTTATTTCATTTATTTGCGCTCCTCTTTATGCTGTCACTGTTCCACTATGTTCAGCTTCAAAAAGAAGCCCAGGCGAAACATGAATTATTATACAAAGAACTACTCAGTACCCATCGGCAGTTAAAAAGCTATATGGAAGAAGCTGAACAAGTGACGGTTTTACGAGAACGAAATCGAATCGGGAGAGAAATTCATGATTCTGTTGGCCACGAATTGACAGCCCTAATCATGCAGCTTGAAATGAGCTTACTCTCTATGAAGCATTCGAAGACCACTGCTGAGGTCGAAACACTAGTTTTAAAAGCTAGGGATACGGCCAGAAGCTGTTTGAGTGAAACACGAAATGCAGTTTATACGCTGAATGATGAGCATGTTCAGTTTTTGGAAGCTATTAAAACTTTAGTACATAAATTAAAACATGATCAAAGATTTGAAGCAGAGTTGTCGATTGATTCAGAAGTAGAAGAGCTCAATTTTTCAGAAGAAGAAAATAAGACACTTTACCGAGTTATTCAAGAGGCACTAACCAATGCGATGCGTCATAGTGCAACAAAGGGGGCATCAATTTCTATCCAACTTGATCAAAGAGGGTGCCTTGTCTTTATAATTAAAAATTCTGTTGTAACAAATCATTGGAAAGATGGTTTTGGTATTTCAAATATGAAGTCTAGACTTGACTCTCTCGGAGGATCAATAACAGTCATGATCCAGGATAGAGAATTCATTACTAGAGGCGAGCTACCATTAGCTGGGAGGATAAAGGAATGATTAATGTACTAATTGTCGATGATCAGCCAATTGTTAGGGATGGATTAAGAATGCTTGTACAAAGTATGGAAAAGATGAATGTTGTGGCAGTAGCTTCTAATGGCCAAGAAGGAATTGAAGCCTGCTTGCTCTATAAACCTGATGTTGTATTAATGGATATTAAAATGCCGATCTTAAACGGCGTCCAAGCGACAAAAAAAATTATTGAAAATCAACCTGAAATCAAAATTATCATTTTAACGACGTTTAATGATGATGAATTTATTTTTGAAGCTTTATCATATGGTGCCTCAGGATATTTACTAAAAGATGCCGGAGCAGAAAAAATAGAGGAGGCAATCCAAGAAACGTATAATGGCGGTGCTATGATTCAGCCCAACGTTGCTCAAAAAGTCATTCATCGTTTTCAAGAAATACATGCAAACGTGAAGCCCCTAGACGAACGGTTAAAGCTTTTAACAAATCGAGAGCTTGATATTCTTAAACGTATTGGTGAAGGAAAAAATAATGATGAAATTGCTTGTGAGCTTTTTATTACGAAAGGTACGACTAAAAATCATATTAGTAATTTACTAACAAAATTAGATTTAAGAGACCGAACCCAATTAGCTATTTTTGCGCTGAAGAATGATTTGATATAACCCATGACCTAAGACATAGTCAATTTAGGTTAAATTCTATCTGTAGCTACATACATGTTTTTCCAAGGAAAGCTACAATAAAGCTGTAGATCATTACAGTTAAAGGAGTGTGAAAAATGAAGAAACGGTTGTACGTATTCCTCCTCCTATTTTTCGTTTTATTCATAAGTGGTTGTGGCTCAGCTCACGAAACATTTATGAAAGCTGTAGATAAAACAGGTAACATTCAAAAAGGAAAAAGTTCAATAGCATTACAACTGAAAATGGAGGGAGTTCCTGACCTAGAGGATGGTCAACTATTTTCCTTAGAAAAAATGACAGTAAATCACGAATATGATCGTGGAGAAGAGATTTCTAAATCAGTCGTTTATGCTTCGATAAATCATGTTGGCCTAGACTTTACAATTTATGAAGGTAGGGATAATACGATTGTCACGAGTCCGCTCCTGCCAAAGTTGCTAGTACTCAATAAGGAAAGCATTGAGCCGTTAGGAGAAGCTAGCTTTGGAGCGCAAATAAGCTTAGAAAGTGAAATGGAACAGGATTTAGCTGTCATATGGCACCGTTTATTAACAGATGAAAGTGTTAGCCGTTTAGGGTCGGTGATAGTTACGACGCCTGATGGGGATGTAAAAGGGAAAGAATTTGAAATTAGACTGACATCTGATCAACTGAAACCGGCAATTTTAGAAACGATGGATCTTTATATTCAAGCGAATATGAAGCATTTTAGTTCTGAGGAGTCTTTTGAAAAAAATATCGAACAGCTTCGAGAGCGAATTGAAACGAGTGAAATTGGTCCTGTATCCTATTATGCTTACATTGATCGTGATCAGTATATCATTGAAGAAAAACTATCAGCAGTGATGACGTTTAGTGACGGGTTATCGATTTTCATAAACTTTCAATTGCAACGACATGATCTAGAAAAGGATGTTTCGATTTCTCGACCAGTAATGACGGAGGAGAATGTGATTACTGCTAATGAGTTCCTTATAGAAGGGGATTTTGAGTTTTTCAGAAGATAGTATAGTTTCTTCTGAGTGAAATATTTGATAGCTAATGAAGTTTATTGAAATAAGCTAGGTGAAGGAGACTAGAAAATGGTCATGTTAAGGGTTGAGAATTTAACAAAAACGTTTAAGAATGTTAGTGCTGTTAAGGAGATTAATTTTGAGTTAAGAGAAGGTGAGATATTAGGCTTTTTAGGTCCTAATGGTGCCGGGAAATCAACAACGATTTCGATGATATCAACTTTACTAAAGCCAACAGAAGGTGATATTTTACTAGAGGGAGCAAGTACAGTAAATAATCCTAGCCCACTTCGAAAAGTACTTGGTGTCGTGCCACAAGATATTGCTCTTTACCCAGATCTGACTGGTTATGAGAATTTAGTTTTTTTTGGAAAAATTCATGGTTTAAAGAAAGTTGAGCTAACTAGGAGAGTTGCTGAAATATTAGAGACAATCGGTCTTACGGACAGAGCCCATGAGAAGCTAGGGACGTATTCTGGTGGAATGAAACGGCGGATTAATATCGGAGCGGCTTTATTACACAAACCAAGAATTTTAATTATGGATGAACCGACTGTTGGTATTGATCCGCAATCGAGAAATCATATTTTGAATACGGTGAAGGAGCTTAATACAAAAGGGATGACGATTTTATATACAAGTCATTACATGGAGGAAGTAGAACTACTTTGTGATCGCATCTACATTATGGACCACGGTGCAATTATTGCAAGTGGAACGAAACAGCAATTAAAAGAACTAATTTCAGAAGCTAATACAATCACGTTAACCGTTGATATCGCTATGGAAAGCTTTACAGAAGCGCTAAAATCCCATTCGAAAATAAAAGCAGTCCTTTGTGAAGATAAAACATACACGATCGCGCTTGAAAACTACGATTCTTCAATACTAAAGGCAATTGCCAGTATCGGTGAAGAAAATCAAACAAAAATCGAAAGTATCCAATTAAAATCCCCATCCCTAGAAGATGTATTCTTACAACTGACAGGAAGAGGGCTTAGAAATTAAGAAATGTAGAATGTAAAATGCAGAATGAAAAATCTTTAGTAAAGCTTCGTAGCGTTTACTGAAAAAATTCTACATTCTACATTCTGAATTCTACATTTAGTAAGGTGGAGATCGTATGTTTTGGGTGATGACGGTAAAGGATTTAAAGTTGATGTTGAGGGATCGGAAAGCATTGCTTATTACAGTTCTTATGCCTGCGATATTAACAACAATTTTAGGTTTTTCCATTGGGGCGTTCTTTGATAATGAAATCCAGTTAGACCCAGCAAAAGTGGCAGTTGTTAGCAATGCTAATCTAGAAGTAGATGCAAAAAAACTGCAAACTTTTTTTAATCAACAAGTTGTCCAAATGGGAGTAAATGAAATAGAAATGCTAGAACAAGTAGTAGAGCTTAATTTTGAAAAGCTTTTTTTGAACGATGTTTTATTGAGTGAGACGATCCAACAATTTATAGAGTACGAACAGATGTCCTTTGAAGAAGCAAAAAAAAGGTTAAATGAAGGTTCGCTAACTGCAGTAATCATCATTCCAGAACACTTTCATTATGATCTGTGGCTGAGCTTTTTTACGCCGTTCCGAAATGAAGTTCAAATCAGTATCTTGAAAACTACCGAAAATGAACTTAAAGCTGGGATTGTTGAAATGATTGTGAAAGGTTTTACTGATCATTTATCTGTAGGTGTAATTGGGAAGCAAGTATTATTAGAAAAAGCTGCTGAATTTAATGTGGCAGAAGCTGCTTATGAAGAACTAGGGCAGTTTATGGAGAGTATGATGACGATCCAATTAGATGAGACAATGATTGAAGGAGCAGCTATCGAAGGGAGAGAAAAAATAACGAGCTTTCATTATTACGCAGTTGCTATGGGGGCGATGTTTATGCTATATTCTGCAGGGTTTGCCGCTAGCTACTGTGTCAATGAACGTTTTTTATTGACGTTTGCTAGAATTAGAACAGCTGGGGTTTCAATCGTTCATATTTTAGGCGGAAGAATGTTATCATGTACGATTTTTACCTTCTTACAGTTAGCGGTGTTAATTGGCTTTTCAACACTACTCTTTCAAATTTCTTGGGGCAGTATGTTTGTGATCATGCCTTTAACAATGATTGCTAGTTTAACAGTTGGATGTTTAGCCGTTCTCCTTTCAGTCATTAATTTACAAGCTGCCAATGATCGTACTTCAAACTTATTTCAATCAGCAATAATTCCATTAATGGCGCTAATTGGCGGAAGTTTCGTTCCGAGCGGTGGATTTCCTGAATTTTTTAGAGTGCTAGGAGATAAAACAATGAATGGAGCGACATTAAATGGTTTCTTAAAGTCGATGCAAGGTTTTTCCCTTGGAGAAGTTCAAGGTGACTTGTCCATTCTAATTATTTATAGCTTCGTTTTCTTAGTAGTGGCAGCTTTTCTAGTAAAGCTGAAAGAGGTGTAAGCGATGAAGGCATTATTATGGGGGAGAATTGTTCATTTAAATTATAACTATAAAGTTTATCTACTTATGTTTGTTTTACCAATAATCTTCTTTTTAGCCTTCGGTTTAACAGCTCAAGAATCTAAAGTGAATATAATCATTACGGATGAAGAGGAAACAGCATTTTCTGAAAAGATAATTACTGAGTTAAGCGAATCAAAACCATTTAACGTTCATGTATTAAGCCGTGATTCACTTTATCGTAACATTAGTGAAGGTAATTCTGAAGTCGGATTGATTATTGAGAAAGGGAGCTTTGAAGAAGGTAGAGCTTTAAAACTAGTAAAAATTAAAGACTCAGTTGCCATTGCTTCGTTTGAGGGAACACTTCGTTCAGTCATTCAAAAAGTGCAGTATGAAAAAACGTTAACAATAGAAATTGTAAATGTAATTAGTAGTCTAAATAAAAATGATCCAATAGACGCAGTATATTCTCATGTTTCAAATAGTGTTAATGAAAAATTAAATGGAAAAATGCCTATTAGAACTGTTGTAAATGATCAAATTAGTGAAGGTTTTGCATATGATCATCAACTTCAGGTCATGCTTGGTTTTATGTTGTTTTTTACAATTTATACGATCATGTTCTCGATTGGTGAAATAATGAATGACAAAAAGCATGGTGTTTGGAACCGCTTGATCATTTCGCCATTGACGAAGCTTCAATTATATTTTGGGAATTTCTTGTTTAGTTTTACAATTGGTTTTGCTCAGATGCTTTTGCTCATATTACTTAGCAAATTTATCATTGGTATAAACTGGAGTGAGCAATTAATTCTTGTTTTCATCATTCTAGCTTGTTATATTTTCTCAATTATGGCGATTGGTATGTTTTTAGTATCTGTCTCTAAAAACATACAGCAATTGAATTCGATAGTTCCAATTATTGCGGTAAGTATGGCTATGCTGGGCGGTGCATTTTGGCCAATGGAAATAGTGACGGCAAAAGCGCTCGTTCTTTTATCGAAAATTAACCCAGTCACATATGGAATGCAAGCAATTAAAGATGTGGTCATACTAGATGGAAGTTGGAATAGTATTGTTGTACCTTGTGCGATTTTACTTTTAATTGGTTTGATTTTTATGAGTATCGGAGTACGGTTAATGGAACACAAAACAGACGAATAGATGATTTGAAAATGCCATCGCTCGAAACGCACGATGGTATTTTTTTATGAAAAAAATTCGAAATTTGACAAATCATGCCAGGGTTTATGGTACATTTAGTTCATAAGTGAATAAAGGAGATTTAAAATGAAAAAATATGTTTTAACAGTGTCATTATTACTAATCTTAATTTTCTTATTTGTCGGCTTTGTTTATATAGGACAAGGTTTTATTCAAAAGGCTGATCCGGAGGTAGAAGAGATTGCATTGGTAGATAAAGAAGAAGAGCTAGTGAAAGATAAAACTGTTGAAGTAGAAGAACCTAAGATTAAAGTTGAAATTTTTCAGGCAACCATTGCTGGTGTTGGCGATATTTTAATTCATGAATCGTTGTATAAAGATGCAAAACTAGCAGATGGAACATACGACTTTAAACCTAAGCTAGAGCTTGTTAAGCCATTTATTCAACAAGCAGATGTTGCTTTTGCTAACCAAGAAACGATGTTAGGTGGAGCGGAATTAGGTTTATCAGGCTATCCGATGTTTAACAGTCCTTATGAGGTTGGCGATGCGTTAATCGACGCTGGGTTTCATGTTGTTAGTATCGCAAACAATCATACGTTAGATGCTGGTGAGAAGGCGATTTTAAATGCAATTGACTACTATAATACTAATAATCTTATGTACACAGGGGCGTATAAATCAGAAGAAGATCGTGAACAAATTCGTGTTCTGTTGCGTAATGGAATAAACTTTTCATTTCTTGCGTATTCTTATGGTACAAATGGGATAAGAATTCCAAGTGGGAAAGGTTATTTAATTAATCTAATTGATGTAGATAAAATTAATGAAGACATCATTAGGGCAAAAGAAGCTTCTGATGTCGTTGTACTGAGTCTTCACTTCGGTAATGAGTATGAGCCGCTACCTAATGAGTTACAAAAAATGCTTGCAAATGAATTTGCAAAAACAGGGGCAGATATAATTTTTGGACATCATCCCCATGTTCTTCAACCGATAGAATGGATTGAACAAGAGGATGGCAGAAAAACTTTTGTTGCATACTCTTTAGGGAATTTTTTATCCGCTCAAAAAGGGATTGAACGAGAAATTGGTGGTATCGCTCAGATAGAAGTAATAAAAACAGTTGAAGGTGATGAAGTTTCTATCGATTTACAAGATCCGCGCTTTTTACCTGTCTTTACTTATAAGAAAAATTGGCGTCAGTACAAGCTTTATCCACTGCATGAAATTTATGATGATAACATCTTAGTAGATGCACAAGCACATTTAGAAAAAACAAAAAAACATATCTCTCAATGGATGCCTGAGCTAAGGTTTGATTTTGATTAAGAAAAGAGGTTGATTTCAATTTAATGAGATCAACCTCTTTTCTATAATTACTTATTTGAGACCTAATTGTTCAATTAACTCTATTAAAACTTCTGGCTTATCGGTAATAATCCCATCAGCCCCTTGTAATAAAAGTTTTTCCATTTCCTCTGGCTCGTTAATCGTCCAATAATGAAGTTGCATATTTAGTTTACTGACACCACGAATTAATTTTTTATCTACTAGGTTGAAAATACTTTGTTCAGTTGGAATTTGGATCACGTCTACTTTTGGTCGATAAAAATTGCCTAAGAAAAATTTGTGGAGTAGAACGAATTTTGTAACCTCAGCTTTTCCACCACTAATCGCTGCTTTTCCACCAGAAACCTGATTAAATTGGTCGATGATTTTTTGATTGAACGAAGCGATCAACACGTTATTTTCCATATTAAAATCTTGAATAAGTTCCCAAAGTTTTTGTTCAATATCCGGATATTGAGCTTTAATCTCAATATTCATATAACTATTGGGGAATTGTTCAAAAATCTCAGTTACAGTAGGAATGGTAATCCCTTGATTACGAAAAGGAAATTGACCATTTTGATCTATATAAGAATATCCAGCATCTAACTGTTTTAACTCACTAAGCGTAAAGGAATCGACAGCTCCTTGTCCATCAGTAGTCCTATCGACTGTCTTATCATGGATAGCAACAAGGTGCCCATCTTTCGTCATATGAATATCAAATTCTAGGATGTCAGCACCATTTTTGGCTGAATGTTCAAAGGCAGATAATGTATTTTCTGGGTAAGTACTTCCACCGCGATGGGCGATAACTAGAGGTGTTTCTAACTCTTGGAAAAACGGTTTTGTTTCTCTTTTTGTTTCTGAAGGAAATGTAATGATGATGGTGATAAGTAACAAGAATATCATTGACATAATGATGTACTTAACTGGATTTCTTCGTTTTTTTGCTTTATAAATCGGTGCGTTATTATAAATTGACATGGGGAGTTCTCCTTTTTTTTCGATTAAAAAACTATGTAAGTTTAAAAGCATGAGTTTTAACAATGATTAAGTGTCTATTCGGTGAATTTCATAATTCCACATTATTGCCATAAAAGGTACTATACATAGTTGCGTAAAGCGACGGGTAACTACATATAGTTTGATATGGCTCATTTTTGGTCATTGTGGAATTCACTCAGTTATGAATATTTAGAAAAATTAGGCAGTTTTCTAGTTTACTTGATTAAGTTGTGCTAAAATTATTACGGTTGTATATATTTTATACTATCAATCACTATGTTGATAGAGTAATTTAGTCTTTCTCTTTAAATGGATTTTAAATTTTCTTATGGAATTATACTTAAGGGGGAAAAAGGATGAGGGAAGTTGTAATAGTTGGAGCAGCTAGAACGCCTATAGGTAATTTTGGTGGTGCACTGTCTTCTTTATCAGCAGTAGATCTTGGTGTCATCGCTGCAAAAGAAGCGCTTAACAGAGCGGGTGTTAGTCCTGAATTAGTTGATGACGTATTAATTGGCAACATTTTATCTACTGGATTAGGTCAAAACCCTGCAAGGCAAGTAGCAATTCATGCTGGTATACCAGAAACAACAACAGCAACTACAATTAATAAGCTTTGTGGTTCTGGTTTACGGACAGTTAGTATGGGGGCTCAATTTATTATGCTTGGTGATGCTGATGTAATTGTAGCAGGTGGGATCGAAAGTATGAGCAATGCTCCTTATACATTAATAGACTCTCGGCATTTGCCGAGCCTTGTGGCTCAAGGTTTTCTTGAACCAATTTATTTGTATCCCTCCTATTTCTAGGTGGGATTTTTACTTTAGTTTTCTTCTTCAATTGGAAATTAATTGTTGAAAAATATCATAAAAAAACTAAAAAAACACTTGACTTTTTAGTGGAACCCCAATAATCGCCGAGGAGGAATTGACTTCCTAACAATACGGTGAAATGGGGGATTTAAATGAAACCTGCGCTAATACCACATATCTCATATCAAAACTTCGTTTTAGACCAATTAAATACTCATTACTCAGGCGGTATACTGACTCTCGTACAAAAAGATTGGACTATTATCTCGAAGTTATGGATCACGGATCTTTCGTTTACCACTACGTGGCTTCATGATTCATATTCAGTTAAAGGTCCTGAGCCACGTGATCCTGCTTCCATGCTTCGCTCTTATCTTTTGTGTTTATTGACAAGTCCGACCCTGAGTATTACAGAATGGGTGAACCAACTCCATCGTGTTCCTCTTTACACGATCCTTAGCGGCTTTGAACCTGGGGATGTTCCAGGTGTCGGTACTTTTTATGACTTCTTCAGACGGCTATCAGGTTTTGAGAAGGCTAATGTAAAACCTTTTATTAAGCTCAAACGAAAAAAGAAGAAGAAGAAAAAACCGAAAAAGGGTGAAAAAGCAACTCCTAGAAACCCTGGTATTATTAGAAAATTAGTGGATCGTCATTTACGCAATGGCTCAAAACAAAAACAATTGCCGGGAGATCAATTATACGCGTTTTTTCAATCTCAATTTCTTGAAGTTTCAGCGAGATTGGGTTTGCTTGGGGATCCCCATTCCCTTGGTGTTGTTGGAGATGGGACACCCGTGGAAACAGCGAGATACCCAAGGAGCAAACCTATTTGTGATTGTAGTGCCCAAGGACTAACGAATTGTACTCATCCTCGTCGATATTCTCAACCTGACATCGACTCAGGTTGGGATAGTTCAAGGGAGAGGTACTTCAACGGATATCATCTCTACATGATATCCACTAGCGATAGCCAATACGACTTGCCGCTATATCCACGGCTGCATCCTGCTTCCCGGCATGATTCAGTCAGCCTAGTGGTTGGTTCAATTGAATTTTCGCAACGGTACACCTTGGGCACAATTGATAAAATCCTTCTCGATGCCGCACATGATGCAGAACCGATTTACGAATTACTGGACCATCATAATGTGGAACCATTTATTGATCTTAATGTTCGAACAAAGAAAAACTTCAGTACGCAAAGTGATATTCAGATTTCTCCCCTAGGCGTTCCTATTTGTCCAATTGGAATGGAAATGAAACCCAATGGGTTTGACAAATCTCAAAACCGCCAAAAGTGGCGTTGTCCACTAGCTTGCGGAACAAAAAATACATGTTCCACTCCGTGTTCTAAAGCGAAGTATGGCCGGACATTTCATACGTTTAAGCAAGATAATCTTCGTCTGTTCACTAAAACACCGAGGTCTTCTGAAAAGTGGAAACTGATTTATAAACGAAGAACTTCAGTTGAACGTTCGAACAAAAGAGAAAAAGTCGACTATCACTTAGAATCTGGGCGTCATCGCTCTACAAAAATGTGGTATGTCCGCTTATATTCAATCATGATGTGTCAACACATAGATGCTTGGTACAGTAGTCAGAAAGAGACTTTGAACATCCAAGAAATCATCTTTTCTAAGAGCGCCTAGTCATTTTTAAAAAATAGCAGCCGTAGGCTTATTTGGTATACACTTTTTTGAAAACACTATGAAAACACATCACTTTGCTGTCCTGTTAATGAAATTCCCAGTAAATTTTTTACAAATCTTCGATAAACTCATCATTTATTCCGAGAGTCTATATTAAATAATGCTCGCTTTGGTCTGCGGATGGGTGACAACAAAGTAATTGACACAATGATTAATGATGGATTAACGGATGCATTCAATAACTATCATATGGGTATTACTGCTGAAAATATTGCCGAAAAGTGGGAGTTATCAAGGGAAGCACAAGATGAATTTGCCCTAAATAGTCAGTTGAAAGCTGAAAAAGCGCAAAATGAAGGGAAATTTGATGCTGAAATCGTTCCTGTTTCGATCCCACAACGAAAAGGTGACCCTATAGTTGTAAGTAAAGATGAGTATCCAAAGAATGGTTTGACGATTGATAAGCTAGCAAAATTAAGACCTGCATTTAAAAAGGATGGGACAGTTACTGCCGGGAATGCTTCAGGAATTAATGACGGAGCAGCGATGATTGTCTTAATGGCGAAAGAAAAAGCTGAAGAACTTGGCTTAACGTGGCTCGCCACAATTAAATCGTATGGAAATGCCGCACTTGATCCTGCAATTATGGGCTATGGACCAGTTCCTGCGACAAAACAGGCGTTAGAAAAAGCGAACTTAACGATAGCTGACATTGACCTTATTGAAGCGAATGAAGCTTTTGCTGCTCAAGCGCTTGCTGTTACCAAAGACTTAGAACTTGATGAGAATAAAGTAAATGTCAATGGTGGTGCAATTGCCCTAGGTCATCCGATTGGGGCTTCAGGAGCAAGAATATTAGTCACGCTTCTCTATGAAATGGAACGAAGAAATGTGAAAACTGGTCTAGCGACACTTTGTATTGGTGGTGGGCAAGGAACCGCATTAATTGTTGAACGCTAGAAAATAAGCAATTCCTTAATTTCCGACAAAGGACAGCCATGGGTTGTCCTTTTCTATATGAATTATTAAAATTTCACGTACCGAATTTAGTAACTAAATTTGAATTAAACTAAAAAATTACAATTAGCGATTCTGACTTTAAAAAAGGCCTCCTTTCCCGTATGATGTAGAAAGGAGGCGAAAGTATGTCGAATTCAACTAGAAAAGAAAGAAACAAAAAAGGGAGAAAGCCCCTTTTTATAATCCTTTTATTAATAAAGTTTTTCCTACTTCTAGCAATGGGGGGGACTTATTATTATTTTTCTTCACAGCAAAAACAAGTTTCATATTTTCATATAGAAAATCCGATCGTCTTTCAAGGAGAAATATATGAAAAAAGTGCTGTCTTCAATAATAATCAACTTTATCTACCTTTTCAATTTATTTCAGATCATTTAGACGAAGGGATTACGTATGATGAACAAACGAAATCGGTGATCATTATTTCTAATGAAACGATTTTACGTTTTCCTATTGAGAAACTCGAAAAATATGTAAATGAAGAACCTTTTGAAATAGCAGTAGAAACACTTATAACAGAAAATCAAGAGCTTTATGTTGAAATTGAGCAATTAGAAAATATTTATCCTATTGAGTACACATTTTTTGAAGATGTGAAAAGTGTTGTTATTTCAAAGGACGGGGAAGAAAGACGGGTTGGCTCTGTAAATAAAACAGCAAAGCAAAAAGATCTTCGTATAAAAACAACAAATACGTATTTTTCTGATTTCTACGACACTGTAATCCACGGAGAAAAACTTTATCTTATTGCTGAAGTAGATCGACATTATTTTGTTCAAAACGAAAAAGGTATTACTGGGTATATGAAAACAGATTTAATTGAAAGCATTGAAACAGAGGTCGTTTCCGTTTACCGGGACCATGCTTTTCGTCAATTACAATATCCAGAATGGCCGATAAATTTAACGTGGGAAGCTGTCTATTCACAAAATCCAGATGTAACAACTTTACCTGAGTTGCCAGGTATCAACGTTGTTTCGCCAACGTGGTTTAAATTAAAAAATGAAGAAGGTGACATCCATAGTCTTGCCTCAATGACTTATGTCAATTGGGCAAAAGAGCGAGGCTATCATATTTGGGGTCTTTTTTCAAATGATTTTAATCCTGAGCGAACCCACATAGCATTACAAAACTATGAAACTAGACAGAAGATGATAAGGCAATTATTGCAATATAGTGAGATGTATGATTTAGATGGGATTAATGTAGATTTTGAAAATGTCTATTTAAAAGATAAAGATTTAGTTACTCAATTTGTCAGGGAATTGACGGCCCTAGCTCATCAAGCTGGATTAATTATTTCAATGGACATTACTTTTATTTCAACTAGTGAGATGTGGTCGATGTTTTATGATCGGAGGGCCCTTGCAGAGATTGTTGATTACATGATTGTTATGGCTTATGACGAGCACTGGGGTTCATCGCCATTGGCTGGTAGTGTAGCTTCGTTCCCTTGGGTAGAAAGAAATTTAACGAAGCTTTTAGAAGTGATCCCCAGCGAAAGATTAATACTAGGAATCCCTACGTATACAAGAATTTGGAAAGAACAAGAAACAGAAGGTGGAAACATAGAAGTCTCTTCAAAAGCGTTAAGTATGCGCGCCGTAGAAGATTGGATTAAGGAACGTGACTTAACACCTGAATATGACGAGGCGAGTGCACAAGACTATGTAGAGTTTTATGATGAAGAAGAAAAGGCAACGTTTAAAATTTGGATTGAAAATGCCGACTCGATAGCTAGAAGGGGCCAAATGGTTCATGATTATCATTTAGCTGGTGTAGCCTCCTGGAATCGCTTTTTTGCTAATGATGAAAGCTGGAAGGCTCTGGATGAGAAACTAAGTGAAATTCAGAACTAGCTTGCAAAGTAGCTACTTCATCTTCTGGCTACTGTAGTTATATGGTTATACAAAGTGCCATTGAAGGAAACAGAGAAAGTGAAAATTAAATTGTTTTTTGTCATTTAAAAGCACATTGCTTTATTTTTATCTAATAAATGGGTAAAATGTAAAGTAAATGAAAATATTGGTAACAGTAGTGGACTACAAAAAGGGGTGTGACAATGACCATTATTAATCCTGACAGAAGTGAAATTAAAGAGATATTAGCAAACAACAAACGAATTGCAGTTGTAGGTTTATCGAATAATCCGGAAAGAACCTCATACATGGTTTCTGAAGCAATGCAAAAAGCTGGATATGAAATTATCCCGGTAAATCCAGTGATTGATGAAGTCCTTGGGGTAAAAGCAGTAGCTACACTTAAGGATATTAAAGGACAAGTAGATATTGTCAACGTCTTTAGACGAAGCGAATTTCTTCCTGAAGTGGCAAAGGAAGCTGTAGAAATTGGTGCAAATGTGTTTTGGGCACAATTAGGCGTTGAAAATGAAGAAGCGTATGACTATTTAAAGCAACACGGAATGACAATCGTGATGGATCGCTGTATAAAGGTGGAACATGCGTTAACGAAATGAAAGTCTAAAGTATAGTTTAGAGAAAATAAAACGAAAAATAGGAGAATCCTCTTAATTAAAATAGTGATTAAGAGGTTTTTTTCTATTTAAAGGGAAAAACAAGCTTGAAAAATAAGGTTTTAAGAAGTATTGTAAATAAGGACAGTGTCGAGCGAAAATATTTATAGTTTTATATTGATAAGAACGATTGTTCGTATTATAGTAATTTATAGAAGAAACTGCTATTATATGAAAACGCTGTAATTTAGAAAGAAGCATTGAAGGGAGTCTATCTATTTGGCGACGAAAGCAAAATTTGACTATAACGATGATGCCATACAAGTATTAGAAGGTCTTGAGGCAGTAAGAAAACGACCGGGAATGTATATTGGAAGCACAGATTCTAGAGGATTACATCATCTTGTATATGAGATTGTAGATAATTCTGTAGATGAAGCATTAGCAGGTTTCGGTAATGAAATTAAAGTAACCATTCATAAGGATAATAGTATAAGTGTTCAAGATGATGGTCGAGGAATGCCTACAGGAATGCACAAAATGGGCAAACCAACTCCTGAAGTCATTTTAACGGTTCTTCATGCAGGTGGTAAATTTGGACAAGGTGGTTATTCTACGAGCGGCGGTCTACACGGTGTAGGTGCATCTGTTGTAAATGCACTATCAGAATGGCTTGAAGTAACGATTAATAGAGATGGTTTTGTTTTTAAGCAGCGTTTTGAAGATGGCGGGAAACCTGTGACGACTCTTGAAAAAGTGGGAACAACTAAAAAAACAGGAACAACGATTCATTTTAAACCTGATAAAACAATTTTTAATACGACAACGTACAATTTTGAAACATTAACAGAACGTTTACGTGAAGCCGCATTTCTATTGAAAGGCTTAAAAATCACGTTAAAAGATACGAGAGCTGGGAAAGAAGATCAGCAAGAAGTATTTTATTATGAAAACGGGATCGAGGCATTTGTTGAGTATTTAAACGAAGACAAAGAAACATTACATCCTGTTGCCTTTTTCCAAGGGAAAAACCAGGGAATTGAAGTAGAGTTTTCGTTCCAGTTTAATGATGCCTATACAGAAAATGTCCTATCCTTCGTTAATAATGTCCGTACAAAAGATGGTGGGACACATGAATTAGGGGCAAAAACTGCCATGACACGAATCATTAATGAATATGCGCGTAAAATGGCATTTTTAAAGGAAAAGGAAAAAAACCTTGATGGTTCTGATATTCGGGAAGGTTTTACCGCGATTGTATCTGTACGTGTTCCTGAAGAAAAATTGCAGTTTGAAGGTCAAACGAAAGGGAAGCTTGGGACTGCAGAAGCTAGATCAGCTGTTGATGCCGTTGTCAGCGAGCAACTTTCCTTTTTCTTAGAAGAAAACCCTGACATTAGCTCATTATTAATTAAAAAAGCGATTAAAGCTTCACAAGCTCGTGAAGCTGCTAGAAAAGCTCGTGAAGATGCCCGAAGTGGGAAAAAATCGAAGCGTAAAGATGCTCTTTTAAGTGGTAAGCTTACACCTGCGCAATCAAAAAATCCGAGCCGCAATGAATTGTACCTTGTTGAGGGTGACTCTGCGGGTGGTTCTGCAAAGCAAGGACGTGACCGCAAGTTTCAGGCGGTATTACCGCTACGTGGTAAAGTTATAAATACGGAAAAAGCGAAACTTGCTGATATTATGAAAAATGAAGAAATTAGAACAATTATTTATGCTATTGGTGCCGATGTTGGGGCTGATTTCAATATTGAAGACATTAATTATGACAAAGTTATCATCATGACGGATGCAGATACAGATGGTGCTCACATTCAAGTGTTGATCCTAACATTTTTCTACCGTTATATGCGACCCCTTATAGAAGCAGGAAAAGTGTACATAGCTCTTCCGCCATTATATAAAGTTAGTAAAGGTTCCGGTAAAAAAGAAGTTGTCGAGTATGCTTGGGATGAGGATGGCTTACAAGAAGCTATGAAAAAGGTTGGCAAAGGCTATATTATCCAACGTTATAAAGGTCTTGGGGAAATGGATGCGACACAGCTGTGGGAAACGACCATGGATCCTGAAACAAGAACGCTTATCCGCGTTAAGCTACAAGATGTCGCTCGTGCGGAACGTCGTGTGTCTACATTAATGGGTGACAAAGTTGAACCACGCCGTAAGTGGATTGAAACAAATGTTGCCTTTGGTTTAGACGAAGAAACGAACATCTTAGAAAATGAAAATTTGACGTTAATTGAGGAGGAATAAGTTTGTTGTTTGCTGATAAATATTTAGACCTTCCCTTAGAAGACGTAATTGGGGATCGCTTCGGTCGCTATAGTAAATACATTATCCAAGAACGGGCCTTACCAGATGCTCGTGATGGCTTAAAGCCTGTTCAGCGAAGAATATTATATGCCATGCACAAAGAAGGTAATACAGCTGATAAACCGTTTCGTAAATCCGCCAAAACAGTCGGTAATGTAATTGGTAACTATCACCCTCATGGTGATACATCCGTATATGATGCCATGGTTCGTATGAGTCAAGATTGGAAATTACGTTACGGTTTAATCCAGATGCATGGAAACAATGGGTCCATTGACGGTGACCCACCAGCTGCAATGCGTTATACAGAAGCTCGTATATCAGCGATTGCCTCAGAAATGCTTCGCGATATTGAAAAAGAAACCGTGGATTTTATACCGAACTTTGATGATTCCGAAACAGAGCCAGTTGTCTTACCAGCGATGTTTCCAAATCTTCTTGTTAACGGATCAACAGGGATTTCTGCAGGTTATGCAACTGACATTCCACCGCACCAGTTAGGTGAAGTGATTGACGCAGCAATTTTGCAAATGGAAAATCCAAACTGTACTTTAAGTGAATTAATGCAAATAGTCAAAGGACCAGATTTCCCTACAGGAGGAATTATTCAAGGTGTAGAAGGTATTCGTAATGCCTATGAAACTGGTAAAGGAAAAGTTGTTGTTCGTTGTAAAGCAGAAATCGAGTCGGTTCGTGGTGGAAAACAACAAATCGTCATCACAGAAATTCCGTATGAAATTGTCAAAGCAAATCTTGTAAAAAAGATGGACGAAATTCGCTTTGATAAAAAGGTAGATGGGATTGCAGAAGTCAGGGATGATACAGATCGGACAGGTTTACGGATTATTGTCGAATTAAAAAAGGATGCCGATGCTGCAGGTATTTTAAATTACCTTTATAAAAACACTGATTTACAAATTACGTATAATTTCAATATGGTAGCAATTTTTAATAAACGTCCAATGCTTCTTGGTTTAAAACAGCTTTTACTAGCGTATATCAACCATCAAAAAGAAGTCATTACTAGGCGTTCTAAGTATGAGTTACGAAAAGCTGAAGAACGTCAGCACGTTGTTGAAGGCTTAATTCGTGCGATTTCTATTTTAGACGAAGTGATTGAAACGATCCGTGCGTCAAAAGACAAGCGTAATGCGAAAGATAACTTAATGAGCAAGTTTCAATTTACAGAACCACAAGCAGAGGCAATTGTAACCTTACAGCTATACCGTTTAACGAATACAGACATAACGACCCTTCAAAAGGAAAGTGATGAATTAGCAAATAAAATCACACGATTAATGGAAATTTTAAATAGTGAGAAAAAGCTAGTTCAAGTAATAAAGAAGGATCTTTTAACCATAAAGAAAACATTTAATGATGAACGTCGAACAGTGATTGAAGCTGAAATTGAAGAAATTAAGATAAATTTTGAAGTTTTAGTTCCAGCTGAAGACGTACTCGTTACTGTTACAAAAGAAGGATATGTTAAAAGAACAAGTGTCCGTTCATATACTGCATCCAACGGAGAACCTCCAGGCATGAAAGAAGGAGACCGAGTCATTGGTCATTTTGAAACGAACACAACAGATACTCTATTAATTTTTTCAGCAAAAGGCAATTATTTATTTGTCCCAGTTCACCAGCTTCCAGATATTCGCTGGAAGGATCTTGGTCAACATGTTGCAAATATCGTACCATTAGAGCGGGGCGATGAAATAATAAAAGCAATGCCAATCAAAGAATTTTCTGAAGAGCAATTCCTCGTATTCTTCACGAAGCAAGGAATGGCCAAACGTACACCACTATCCGATTACCAAGCGCAGCGTTATTCGAAGGCCCTGATGGCATTAAAGCTAAAGCAGGATGATGTAGTTGTGGATGTCCATTTAACTGATGGAGAACAAGATGTCTTTATCGCTACCGCATTTGGCTATGGGCTTTTGTTCGAAGAAGCTGAAATTAGTGTAGTTGGACAAAGAGCAGCTGGTGTTAAAGGAATTAATCTAAAACCAGAAGATGAAGTAATTAGTGCCTTCACGTTAGCAAAAGAAGAAAAAACATATCTTTTTGCGGTTACACAACGTGGTGCATTTAAAAAGATGAATATTTCTGAGTTTGATAAGACGTCAAGAGCCAAGCGTGGCTTGATTATGTTACGAGAGTTAAAGAGTAACCCGCACCGCTTAATCGCTTTAAAGAAAGCGGATAATAAGTCTATTTTCTATTTGAAAACAGACAAAGGTATTGAGGATGCATTAGAAATGGCACAAGTTAGACCAAGTGATCGATATAGTAATGGCTCATTTATAATCGATACAACAAAAGAAGGTTCTATTATTGATTTATGGGAAGAACGAAAAGTAATTGAGGGTGAACAAAAACCTGAGTAGCTTAGTCTACTCAGGTTTTTCCTGAAAATAGATCTGGAGATGGTCCTTATGAGGTCTGTATTATTAATTAGTTTTGGAGCTTTGCTACAAGGGTTAGCCATGTCGATTTTTTTGTTTCCTCACGACATTCCTTCTGGAGGAGCAGCTGGAATAGCCATTTTAATGAACTATTTTTTTCTGTTACCAAATGGAGTTTCACTATGGTTGTTTAATTTCTTTCTATTACTCCTAGCCCTTAAATGGCTAGGGAAAAGTAAAGCATTCGCAACCATTTACGCAATCACAATAACTTCCGTGACGATTTCTGTCATTGAGTTTAGTCATCTTCCTTTAGGAAAACTTGTGGTCATGGATTTAGTGATAGGTGCCGTTATCTTTGGATGTGGTGTCGGATTATTATTTAGAAATGGCTCTTCATCGGGTGGAATGGCGATAATCGCTTTACTAATTGAAAAGTATCGTGGAAAACGTCCAGGTAGATCAATGTTTTTTATTAATACATCGATTTTTCTATTGATTTCATTCATAAAGGATTGGAAAATTATCTTATTAGCCATTCTGTGTCAGTG
This sequence comes from Anaerobacillus isosaccharinicus, assembly GCF_001866075.3. Lineage (GTDB taxonomy): Bacteria > Bacillota > Bacilli > Bacillales > Anaerobacillaceae > Anaerobacillus > Anaerobacillus isosaccharinicus. The sequence goes on from NZ_CP063356.1 coordinate 3,858,443, forward strand.
GATTTCAACGAGAGTGATCGACTATGTTTATCAGAATAAGGTGAAAAGCCCTGAAATTCAAAAGGCAAGTTAACAAGAAAAGTATTCTCCTCTATAAGAGTTGAATGCTTTTCTTGTTTTCCAGTTATTTAAACGTCTAGCTATCGCAGTGCATCTTTTTCTATATTGACTTCTTCAATGAGCTCTTCCATATCTTCTTTACTCGTATTATGAACTCTATTTTCTAAGTCGTTGAACTTCTGATCAACCTTACGTGGATTAGCGTCAGCACTAATTCCGATTTCATTACCAATACTATCATTAATAATACTTTCTTTTTTTCCATCAGGATGCGTACTTCTCGGTTGAAAACCTTTTTGACCAGCCATCTCTTTTCCTCATCAATGTTGATGTCATTATTTAATTTTTACTAACTCTTGAAAAAATATGAATGATTATTATAGATATATTAAAGTTAGCTAAATTGCTTTCTTTTAAATAAACTTCAATTCTCTCTTTCTTTTTTACTATAACTAATGTAATAATGGTAAATAGATATTTAAATCTCTAAAATATTTTGATAGACTATGATTATAAAAATTAATGAACAGTTTCAGGTTTCAATGCAGTTTTGGTCTTATCTTGTAAACAGCAAGTTGATAAGTAATCCGCAAGAATTTATCATGCCATTGCCTCATATAAGCTTGGTGCAGGGAGAAAAAAATATAACTTTTTTGAAAAAACGTTTTGAAGCGCTTTCAAAAAATCCATTATTTAAAGGGATGGAATTTTCCAATGACATTAAAAATCTGAAGGAATGGATTCCACTTATTATGGAAGGCCGGACACCGAATGAACCGGTAGCGGCAACAAAAATTGACTCTGGCACTGATCTGAACTTTGGTGCATTAACACGCATGTTATTTGAACACTTAAAAAGTAAAAACGTCGAGATAAACTACGAGCATAGTATTGAGGACATAAACCGTACTAGCGACGGCTCGTGGGAATTGAAAATCTGGAATATCAATACTGGTGAAATTGAACGTCATACTGCAAAATTTGTCTTTATCGGAGCTGGTGGAGGAAGTTTACATTTACTGCAAAAAACGGGTATACCGGAATCGAAACACATTGGTGGCTTCCCCGTTAGCGGATTATTTATGGTGTGTAACAATCCGTTTGTGGTTGAGCGGCATCACGCAAAAGTTTACGGCAAAGCAAAACTTGGTGCTCCACCAATGTCTGTTCCTCACCTTGACACAAGATTTATTGATAATAAAAAATCACTGCTATTTGGGCCGTTTGCCGGATTTTCACCAAAATTCTTGAAAACGGGTTCAATGTTGGATTTAGTAACTTCCGTAAAACCAAATAATGTTTTAACTATGTTGGCTGCAGGTGCTAAAGAGATGTCCCTAACAAAATACCTAATCCAACAAGTGATGCTATCGAAAGAACAGCGAATGGAAGAATTACGTGAGTTTATCCCAAATGCTAAAGATGAGGATTGGGATTTAGTTGTAGCAGGCCAACGTGTGCAAGTGATCAAAGATACCGAAGTTGATGGCAAAGGAACGCTTCAATTTGGTACAGAAGTAATTACCGCAGCTGATGGCTCGATCGCAGCATTACTAGGCGCTTCGCCAGGTGCTTCCACTGCCGTTCACGTCATGCTTGAGGTAATCAAAAAGTGCTTCCCAGAACATATGCACGATTGGGAACCTAAAATTAGAGATATGATACCCTCCTATGGAGTATCATTAATGGAAAACCCAGAGCTTCTGAATGTAATTCATACTAGAACAGCAGAAACTCTTGGTCTAATCAAAAATGAACTTGAACAAGAGGTAGAAAAAGAACTGATCCCTAGTTAATTTTTCTTAAACAAGTTTAAGCATTTTTTTGACAATCGTAACTATGACGACAGATTAAAAGGGCAATGCTTGAAAAAATGAGATAAACTAATGCTTATACAGAACCTTTGATCTATTGTCGGATTGAAGGTTCTTTTTTAGTGTAGAGTTAGAGGGGGGCATGATAAAACGATTAACTATTACGAAAAGTAAATTTAGTTTAGAAACTTAAAATTTGCGCTTATTTATAGGAGTGATCATATTATGTCAATTCAAGTAGAGAAATTTTTAGATCAACAGAATAAACAAATGAAATTGCTATATAAGCCTGTTCTTTATAATCATTGGATGTCTGCCACAACTGGAAAAAAAGAGTGGATTGAAAAGCATGAAAAGGCATTAATCGATTACTTTGTTAATTTTTCTGACCCAGAGGCCTTTAAAACTATTTTATCGTTAAAAAAAGATGAAAACCTTACGCAACTACAAAAAAGGCAGTTAGACGATCTTTATAATAAAATGGTGAAAAATCAGCTTAATAAAAATGAAGTAAGCAAAACAGTTGAGTTAGAAAAAAAAATATCACAAAAATTTACTACATACAGGCCTGAATTTCAAGGTGAAGCAGTAACGAATAATGACCTATTGGATGTTTTAAAAAATAGCGACAATCACTCAGAAAGAAAAGAAGCCTGGCTTTCTAGTAAACAAATAGGGAAAAAGATTGAGAAAGATATACTATTTTTAGTTCGTAAGAGAAATGCAGATGCAAAAGCATTAGGATTTGATAACTATTATCAAATGTGTTTTGAAACGCAAGAATTAGATATAGATGTCGTATTTGAGACGTTTCAAAAACTAGTTGAATTATCAAATGAACCATTCCGAAAGATAAAAGATGAGATTGACCAAGAGTTATCTGATAAATTTAATATGGATGCTGATGACCTTCGCCCTTGGCATTATGTGGATCCGTTTTTTCAAGAAGCGCCACCAGTGAATGGGTTTGATATGGACAAGTTTTATAAAGGTAAAGACTTAGAACAGATTGTTACTGACACGTTCAAATCGATGGGCTTAGACATTGTCGATATTCTCAAAAAAAGTGATTTATATCCTCGGAAAGACAAAAATCCATTTGGTTTTTGTACTCATATTGACAGAGAAGGGGATATACGAGTTCTAATTAATCTAGATGAAAGCGTTTTTTGGTCGACCGCATTGTTTCATGAAATTGGTCATGCGGCGTACTTTAAATACATTGATCGATCGTTACCATTTATTCTTCGCTTTCACTCACATACCTTAACGACTGAAGCTATTGCGTTATTTTTTGGCCGGATGAACAAAACATGGGATTGGCAAAAGCAATTTCTTGGTTTGAAAGAAGAAGAGTTAAATGAAGTTATGCCATTTGCTGCTAAAATGTTACAACGTCAAATGTTGGTTTCTGCGAGATGGATGATTACCTTTTCTTTTTTTGAGAGAGAATTATATGAAAATCCAGAACAAGACTTAAACAAATTGTGGTGGCAACTTGTAGAAAAAATACAGCTTGTTAAGCCTCCTGAAGCAACACACTATCCAGATTGGGCATCAAAAATGCATTTTTCACTTGCACCAGCTTCATACCAGGACTATTTACTAGGTGAACTAACAGCATCACAGCTGCAAAATTACATTGAAACAACTATATCAACTAACCTTTTTAAACCAGAGGTAGGATCTTATTTAGTTGAACAATTTTTTACACATGGGGCTTCCTTACATTGGAACGAAAAAATAAAAAAAGCTACGGGTGAACATTTAAATCCTGGTTACTTTATTAAACAGTTTTTTAACTAAATTTCTAGAATAACGGTGTAAGTTGCTTTTTAGAAACCTAAAATTAATCGGTAAGTATCCAATAAGGCCAGGAAGTTCCAGATTACACACTCAAAATGTAGTATTTTTGCCTACGCACATATTTCGAATTGTGAAATATAGTAATGATATGTGGTTTAAATACTACAAAAAAGTAAAAAAGGAGTGTGTTATTATGACACATGGAACAGGTGTAGGAACTGGAGCAGGTGCAGGATTTGCGTTAATCGTTGTGCTGTTTATCTTATTGGTGATTATTGGAACAGCCTATGTAGGTACTGGTTACTAATACTTTAAGCTAAAAATAGTTAGGATGCCCTAAATTAGGGGCATCCTTTTTGGTTATTCAACGGTTATGAACAACGATCAAATCTTTGAATTGTCTTTTTTGACAAACCATGTTATATTGATTTTAATTTATGTTCGTTTTAAAGAACGAACTTATTACGTGTTGAAATGAGGTGATTAGACATTGAAGCATATTGGTGAGAAAATTAAAGATTTGAGACTTAAACATGGAATGACATTAAAGGAATTAGGTGATGCAATTGAGTTTAATTATAGTAACTTATCAAAGATAGAACGGGGGCATCGTAAGCCAGCAATTGAATTTTTACAACGCTTGGCACACTACTTTAAAGTTGAAATGTCGTATTTCTTTAATGGCCAGAAGTATTTGCAGGATGAGGAAAACATAGAAGAATATCAGTTAATTGACTTAATTGAAGAAATGAAGCGTAAAAATATTAGTTATGAAGAATTATTGGAAATGATCCGGAAACTAGACGATATGAAAAATCAGGTTGAATAGTTAATTTGAACGATCTACTTAAATTCATATTGATCTGTTGAACTGTTTATAATAGGTGAACAAACCTAAATTTAATAAATAAGTAATTTTGTATTGACACGTTCGTTATAAAGAACTATTATAATAAATATACAGAGTTTTCCAATTTGAACAATTTGTACTAAAAGTTGAAAGAGAATTAGAAGTAGAATTCGTGAAAGTAGAGTATTTATCTAAATTTTTATGGGTAAATTGGGCAATAAAAAGCAATATATTTTTTTTACCTCGGTGTTCTTTATTAAGAATTGATTGTTCGTTAAAAAATGTTATTGGTGATATCTCCTTATCTATATCAATGGAGGTACTCGATCATGCTGTGGGTTGAAAAAACCTTAGACGCTCGTCGTCATTAGTGTGGTGTGAGGTTGGGTTAAATGCCCGCATTTATTTAAAAAGTTTTAAGTATGCTGTTTAAATTTAAACCGCATACTTAAGGCTTTTTTATAAAAATAATACAAAGGAGTTGGTAATCTTTGAAAATTTTATATTAAATGTTCGGCTAAAATAGATTAAACAAGAAGAACAGAGAAGTGAAAAAAAATTGGTTCAAATAATAGATTACAGAAAGGTGGGACTTTATGACGTACAGACAGAGACTGTCATTATTCATTGCTATTGACTCAAGCATTGTGTTAACTGCAATTTTTATTAGCAGCTTATTAGTAAGTGCTGATTTAAACATTCTGACATTCCCAATTATCATGTGTTCAATAGTTATCTTATCGAGTCATCATTTCTTTGCGGTCGTTTTAAAACTCTATAAAAAAGTTTGGGAGTACGCTAGTATAGCAGAATTATTGATTATTTTTAAAGTAGTAACGTTTTCAATCATAATTGCTGCGATTGTGCAGCAATTCATCCTCCATGACAACTTATTTCGAATACTAGTAATAACATGGATGCTTCATATTTTACTAATCGGAAGTTCACGTTTTTTTTGGAGAATGTATCGGGATCGTAAAGTGAACTCAGTTGATCATAAAAAAAGAACATTAATAATTGGTGCTGGTTCTGCTGGAACAATGGTAGCAAGACAGTTATTAAAAAGTAATGAAGGTAAATTATTACCAGTCGCTTTTATTGATGATGAATTTAAAAAACATCACTTGGATATTCTGGGAATTCCTGTTGTTGGAGGAATTGGTTATATAGAGACAGCGGTTGAAAAACTAAACATTGATTATATTATCATTGCAATTCCTTCACTTAGTAAAAAAAGATTGAATATTATATTTGAAGCGTGTTCGAAAACAAAAACGAAAACGCAAATATTACCAATGTTAGAGGATCTGGTAACTGGTAAGGTCTCGGTAACACAATTTCGTGATGTTCAAGTTGAAGACCTTCTTGGTAGAGAAACGGTTCAACTTAATATTGATAAAATACTAGGGTTTCTAACTAATAAAGTTGTCTTAGTGACAGGAGCTGGCGGTTCGATTGGATCAGAAATTTGTCGTCAGGTATCAACTTTTAGCCCTTACAAGATCATTCTATTAGGGCATGGTGAAAACAGTATCTATTCTATTGAGCTGGAGTTAAAAGAAAAATACGGTCATACAGATATAGAATTTATAACAGAAATTGCTGATATTCAAGACGCAAACAGAATGACTGCTGTTATGAAGAAACATCGACCTACTGTAGTTTATCATGCGGCTGCTCATAAGCATGTTCCTCTAATGGAACGCAACCCAGAAGAAGCTGTTAAAAACAATTTAATAGGCACGAAAAATGTAGCAATGGCAGCAAGTCTGGCAGGGGTTGAAACGTTTGTCATGATTTCGTCTGATAAAGCTGTTAATCCAACAAGTGTCATGGGCGCAACGAAAAGACTATCAGAAATGCTTATTCAAAATCTAGATAAAACTAGTAATACAAAGTTCGTTGCAGTTCGATTTGGAAATGTACTAGGGAGTAGAGGAAGTGTTATCCCTTTATTCAAAAAACAAATTGAAAAAGGTGGCCCAGTTACGATAACACATCCTGAGATGGTTCGTTACTTTATGACCATTCCAGAAGCTTCACGACTAGTTATCCAAGCTGGATCGCTAGCAAAGGGTGGAGAGATATTTGTATTAGATATGGGTGAACCAGTTAAGATCGTAGACTTAGCAAGAAAGTTAATCGTTTTATCCGGTCATTCACTAGAGGATATTGAGATAGAATTTACTGGAATGAGACCAGGTGAGAAATTATATGAAGAATTATTAAAAGCTGAAGAAGTTCAGGAACAACAAATTTATCCAAAGATTTATATTGGTAAAACAGTTAACCTTTATATGAAAGAAATAGAAGATATCATGAATAAATATTCAAGTTTAGATAAAGAATCGCTAACGGAAACATTGTTAAATCTAGCAAATAACAATTTTCCAATTAAGCCATTACTAACAATTCCTAGTTAAAGGAGTCGATTAATTTGAAAGTTAGAAAAGCAATAATTCCAGCTGCGGGATTAGGAACAAGATTTTTGCCTGCAACAAAAGCGATGCCAAAAGAGATGCTGCCAATCGTCGATAAACCAACCATTCAATATATCGTTGAAGAAGCTATAGAATCTGGCATTGAAGATATTATTATCGTAACAGGTAAAGGTAAAAGGGCGATTGAAGATCATTTTGATCATTCATTTGAGCTAGAACAGAATTTATTAGAAAAAGGGAAACTAGAGCTGCTGAATGAAGTACAAAAGTCTACAAAGCTCGTAGACATTCATTATATCCGCCAAAAAGAACCAAAAGGGTTAGGTCATGCGATTTGGTGTGCGCGTAAATTTATAGGGAATGAGCCATTTGCTGTTCTTTTGGGTGATGATATAGTCAAAGCAGAAAAACCTTGTCTTCAACAATTGATGGAACAATATGAACGTTATAATGCATCAATCATAGGCGTGCAACATGTGTTAGATGAAGAAGTTTCTCGCTATGGAATTATTGACGGTAAACAAATAGGAGAAAGATTATATAACGTTATTAATCTAGTAGAAAAGCCAAAGCAGGAAGAAGCTCCCTCAACAATGGCTATACTTGGTCGCTACATTCTCAGTCCTAAAATTTTTGAGATATTGAACAATCAGGTTCCTGGAGCTGGGGGAGAAATTCAGTTAACGGATGCAATCTCGGGCTTAAATCATTTTGAAGCTGTTTATGCTTATGATTTTGAAGGTGTCAGGTATGATGTAGGCGAAAAAATGGGATTTATAAAAACAACGATTGAATTTGCACTACAGCGCGAAGATCTAAAATATAGTTTACTAGAATACCTTTCAAAAATTACGGAAAAAGAAGGATATAAAATTTAAGTGGATTAGAAAATAACGCTCATTATGGGGTGGACAAATGAAAAGATTATTTGATTTTGTAATCTCTGTTTGTTTATTAGTTGTTCTGTTTCCTGTTTTTATTATTGTTGCATTGTTAGTGAGGATGAAACTAGGAACACCAATTATATATAAGCAACAACGCCCAGGCTTATATAATAAGCCTTTTTTTCTTTATAAATTTCGTAGTATGTCAAATGAATTAGATATTAAAGGATTTTTATTATCTGATGAAAAAAGATTGACAACATTTGGGATGGCACTTAGAAAATATAGTCTAGATGAATTGCCACAGCTAATCAATGTGATAAAAGGTGATATTAGTCTAGTTGGACCAAGACCATTACTAATGAGGTATCTTCCGTTATATTCTAAAGAACATTTAAGAAGGCATAACGTTAGACCAGGAATTACTGGTTGGGCACAAGTGAATGGTAGAAACTCTATTTCGTGGGAAGAGAAATTCAACTTAGATGTTTGGTATGTAGATAATTATAGTATACTTCTCGATCTGAAAATTTTACTTTTGACTGTTCATAAAGTGTTTAAATCTGATGGAATTAATCAGGAAGGCCATGCAACTGTCGAGGATTTTGAAGGTTATCAAAAAGAAAAATCTAAAGCTTTGAATTGAATTAAAATTGTTTCATAATTTTAAAAAATCTAGTTTAAAAGAAGGTGAAATTTCTTTATGAATAATGACAAGATCTTTTTATCTCCACCACATATGAGCGGAAATGAAATGGATTATATCCAAGAAGCCTTTGAAACGAATTGGATTGCTCCTGTTGGTCCAAATATTGATGCCTTTGAAAAAGAAATGGCAAACTATATAGAAGCTAATGATGCTGTTGCAGTAAGTTCTGGTACTGCTGCCATTCATTTAGCTCTTTCTTTATTAAATGTAGGAAAAGGGGATCGGGTTTTTTGTTCTAGTTTAACATTTGTCGCAAGTGCAAACCCAATCTTGTATCAAGGAGGAGAACCTGTATTTATCGACTCTGAGCCTGAATCATGGAATATGTCACCCGAAGCGTTAGAAAGAGCTTTACATGAAGCTTTTTTAGAAAAAAAACTTCCAAAAGCCATTATTGTTGTTCACTTATATGGGCAAAGTGCAAAAATGGATGAAATCATGGCTTTAGCTAATCATTATAACGTTCCTATAATTGAAGATGCTGCTGAATCCCTTGGCTCAACATATAAAGGAAAAGCAAGTGGTGTCCTTGGTGAACTTGGGATTTATTCATTCAATGGTAATAAAATAATAACTACATCAGGTGGGGGAATGCTAGTTTGTCAAAATAGTGATTTGGCAAAGAAAGCTAGATTTTTAGCAACTCAAGCTAGGGATGAAGCACTTCACTACCAACATAGCAAACTAGGATTTAATTATCGCATGAGTAACGTCTTAGCTGGCATTGGAAGAGCACAATTAGAAGTGTTAGAAGATAGAGTCGCAATAAGACGGACAGTCTTTCAAAGGTATCACCAGGAACTACACCAGTTACCTGGTGTTTTTTTTATGGAAGAATTACAGCACACGCGTTCAAACCGGTGGTTAACAACACTTACGATTGATAAAGAAGTAACTGGGGTATCGACAAATTCAATTTTGAAATCACTTTCAGATGCAAATATTGAAGCCCGACCTGTATGGAAGCCACTCCATTTACAGCCGTTGTTCAAAGGAACAAAGTTTTATTTACACCGAGAAGATCAGTGTGTGTCTGAAAGGTTATTTAATACAGGGATATGCTTACCTTCGGGATCTAGTTTGAAAGAGGTGGAACAGATGATGGTTATTGATTGTTTAAGAAATGCGATGAATTGCTAAATTTTTCAAGGGAAGGTGTCGGTTACAAGTGGGTTCAGCACTTGATTTAACCTATAGTAACAGAAGAAATAGTGTTTTTTTAAGTATGTTAATATTTTTTATGGCGATATTTCTAAATCAATCAGATGTTCTTTTTGGTGTAAATATTTCATTTGCTGATTTTTTTTGCGTGATAATTTTAATGGTATTAGCATTTAGTCATTGTTTAATTATACCGATTATTCCTATTGTATTTTTCCTAGTGGTTTCTATGAGCGTCCTGTTAACTGCAGTATTTTATGTTCCGTTTCATTTCGAACTATATCTAGATCCAATAAAAATTATTAGTGATTATATTAAATTATGTGCCACTATTCTTTATTTCTTCATTGGCTATAATCTTGCAAATTTAAACTTAATAACTAAAACAATCAAATGGTATTCAATTTTTGGTATTCTAATTGGTCTGTTAGGAGTTACATTAACAGTGTTAAATCTAAAGATATTTTCACAAGTTTTGTTTTATGCAGATACTAGGTATAAAGGTCTTATGATTGACCCAAATTATTTTTCAGTCATACTAATTACCTCATCAGTTTATTTAACAAGGCTCAAAGAAATGAAGGTGAAATGGAAATTAGTAATTTTTATCATAACATTTTTATCAGTTTTAGCTGCAGGATCTAAAACAGGGTTAATCACTCTCTTCTGTTATTTATTGATTAGGACTTTTGAGTATGTGTTTTCGAAAAAGAAAAACATCAAAATGTTAGTAATTCAACTAGTGTTGATTGTAATGACAATTATAATCACTACAATGGCATTCAACTTTTTTCAGCAGTTCATTAGTGACCTAGCAACCAGTAGACCTTCATTTGCTAGAGTTTATCTTTTATTTGCAGACTTTAACGGTGCTGTTTCGGGTAATGGTTCAGAAAGAGATAGAACTTGGTACGTTGCATTACAAATCATTAAATTATCTCCACTCTTTGGTATAGGTATTGGAACCTATACTTCAATTGCATCATCGATGTTTAATTATAATAATGTTGCTCATAATACGTTTTTACAGATTACTGCTGAATGGGGGCTTCCTTTAGCAGTTTTCTTTTTATCTTATCTCTTTTATACACTTGGAAAGGCAACATTCTCTAAATCAATTAATACCGAAACTAATCTAATACTAAGAGACATAATCATCATTGTTTTATTTGGTTCTATGGCCATTACGTTGAGTAATGCGCGCATACTTTGGTTTTTCCTAGGAGCAATTGTGTATTCACTAGATAGGAATAAAATTAATTCCACCAATAAATAACATTAATAAATTGGAGATGACATGAAAAAGACTGTAATCATCTTAATGATATTAACAATCATTTCAAAAATTTTAGGGTTTATGAGGGATGTTACTTTATCATTTTTTTATGGAGCATCGAATATTAGTGATGTGTTCTTAATTGCTTTAACAATCCCAACTATATTTTTCGCAATCATAGGGCAAGGAATTGTTACTGGTTATATACCTATGTGTAGCCTCATTAAAAATAAAGATGGCTATGAAAAGGCAACTAGATATACAAACAATACTATAAATATTGTTATGGTGACATGTACAATTTTAATTATAATCGGATTATTGTTTACAGAGGCAATTGTTAAAATTATTGCCTCTGGATTTGAAGGTAGTGTCTTAGAATTAGCGGTAGTCTTTACAAGAATTACTATGGTAGGTATTTACTTCACTGCATTAATTTATATTTTTTCTTCTTATCTTCAAATTAAAGGCTTATTTTATGTGCAGGGAATTATGGGGCTTCCATTAAACATTTTTTTTATAGCAGCAATAATAATTAGTGCAAAAACGAATGTATATATTTTAGCTATGGGCAGTTTATTCGCTATTGCATCTCAGTTAATATTAATCGTTATTTATGCATATAAAAAAAATTATCGATATCAATTAATCTTAGATTTTAAGGATGAAAATATAAGAAAAATGGTTTTGTTAGCTCTTCCGGCAATAATGGGTGCTTCGATTACACAGATTAATGTAATGCTCGATCGCACGATAGCATCACGGATATCTGAGGGAGGTATTTCTGCTTTAAACTATGCGAGCACATTAAGTAGCTTTATCTTAGGGATATTCGTTTTATCTATTTCTACTGTTATTTTTCCAAAAATTTCTAAAATGGCAGTAGAAAAAAACTTAGAAGGAATAAAAAAATCGACTTCTGACGCAATTAATGTTATTACCTTGCTAGTCATTCCAGCTACGATTGGGTATATCATTTATGCTGGGCCCATTGTAAAGTTATTGTTTGGGAGAGGAGCATTTGATGAGAGTGCGGTATTAATGACATCTTATGCCTTAATATTCTATTCAATAGGTATTATTGGTTTTGGAATCAGAGAGGTATTGTCTAAAACATTTTATTCTCTTCAAGATGTTAAGACACCAATGCTCAATGCTGGGATAGCAATGATATTAAATATCGTTTTAAACATTATCTTATCAAAATTTTTAGGAATTGGTGGTTTGGCCCTTGCAACAAGTATATCAGCGATTTTTTGCACAATTCTCTTAATGTTTAGCCTGCGGAAGAAGATAGGTAGTTTTGGGATGAAAGGCATTACCAAATCATTTGTTAAAATACTCATGGCTTCAATAATTATGGGGATTATCAGTAAGCTTCTCTATATCTACTTCATTACTACAATAGGGTTAACGATATCGCTACTACTTTCAATTTGTATAGCAATCATTGTGTACGTGTTGATTATTTCCTTCATGAAGATCGATGTCGTAGATTTATTTATAGATGAACTTAAGAACAAGCTAAAAATACTAAAGGAAACGAATATTCCTCAAAGTAGTAAAGTAAGGAAAAAGGCATAGTGGTTTATATCTAGTTAGGGTAGCAAGAACTGGACGATAAAAAGTTAAATGGCTATTTGTGATAGAGGATTGTTTTGACTTGACTTATAAAGGGGAGAATCATTTTGGATGAGTGCAAAGTTGGCATGGAAGAAATTATGAGCAATTTGGAGATATTAAAATCGGTTATTCCTAAAAAAGCAAAAGTTATTTATCTTGAATACCCCATTTTTGCAAATGTTGGAGATTTACTAATTATGAAAGGAACAGAAGAGTTTTTCAAAATACATGAATTACAAGTTATTGGTCGTTACACGAAAAATAACTTCAATTATACAAAAGAGATCCCAGAGGATTGCATCATTCTTTGTCATGGTGGTGGTAACTTTGGCGATTTATATAGTGTGCATCAGCTAAATCGAGAAAAAATTATCGAAAGCTACCCAGATCATAAAATTGTCGTTTTGCCACAAACTATTTACTTTGAAAACAATGAACATTTAAATAGAGCTAAACAAATTTTTAATCAACATAACAATTTACACGTATTTACGAGGGATAAACGTTCCTATGAATTTGCAAAAGAATACTTTACTGTGAATATCTATTTATCACCTGATATGGCTCATTTTCTTTGGCCTTTGTCTTATTCCTCTGAAATTAAAAATAATGTATTATATTTTCTACGAACTGACCAGGAAGCAAATAATGGGTTACAAAGAATGCAATTTTGTGAAAAAAGTTTAGATTGGGGAAGTATGTTAACTCTAACAGAAAAAGCTCTTATAAAAATAATTGCAGCTTTCGGTAAACTAGATAAATTATTAAATAATGTGTTACCTATAGCAGCTATATGGAAGAAATACAGCGATTATTTAATTAGTAAAAGTTTCAAGGTCTTTAGTGAACATGAGAAGATTGTAACCTCTAGATTACATGGGCATATCATGGCATGTTTGTTAAATAAGGAAAATCTTTTACTTGATAACTCTTACGGAAAAAACTCTGAATATTTTAAAGCATGGACCTATAGAGTCACGAATAGTGATTTAATACAAATTGATGATCAACAAGAAAAACTGGAATCATCCCAGTAATTTTAATAACTTCGAGTAGGGTTACGATTATTCGTAACCTTTTTTCTAGTAACTTTACAAACGTTTATTTAATTTGTTAAAGAAAAAAATCTTACAAGGAGGATAAAAATGGAAGAAATCAGTTTAAAACAATTGATAAATGTCTTAAAACGGCGCTTATTCTTAATGACACTTATAACTTTGACATTTTTAGCTTCAGGATGGCTATTTACCAAGTATGTGATCACACCAACATATGAAACTTCTACTCAACTAATCGTCACACCTTCACAAAAGCAAGGAGACGCATATACTTCAAGAGAGCAATTAATAAACACCTACAATGTCATTATTACTTCACCTAGAATTTTACAACAAGTAATTAATGAGCTTTCGTTAGAACGAACTCATAGTTCGTTACGTGAGAGTGTAAGTGTTAAAAGTGAGGGACAATCTCAGGTTGTAACGATTAGAGTAAAAGATCGCAATCCAGAATTAACCATGCAAATTGCTGATCGAATTGCCCTTGTTTTTCAAAGAGAGGTTATTGAGATTATGAATTTCAATAATTTGTCGGTATTAACACCAGCCGAACTACCAACTGCTCCAGTCAGTCCTAATTTAATGCTAAATATGATTATATCTCTTGTTGTAGGAGGGATGCTAGCTGTCGGAATTAGCTTGTTACTAGAGTTATTTCATAATACGTTTCGGTCTGAAGATGAAATAGAAAAAGCACTTAAACTACCTGTTCTTGGAACTATTATGAATATTGAAATAAAGAAAATAGATATGAAATCACAACAAGTAAAAGCAATATCACGCCAAATTGAATCTTTGGATGGAGGAGAACCTGTTGGAACATAAACGTATCGAGAAAGCACAATTGAAAGAAGTAAAAAGAAGCTTAATTAGCCACTTCTTACCTAAATCTCAAGTGTCTGAGCAATATCGTAGAATTCGTTCAGCCATCCAGTTTGCAAGTTCAAAAAAGGAACAATCCCGCATTATCGCAATAACCTCTGCTACATCAAAAGAGGGTAAATCTACGACAGCTGCAAATCTGGCTGTCGTTTTTGCTCAGCAGCAGTATAAAGTATTACTCATCGACGCTGATATGAGAAAGCCAACATGTCACTATCAATTTAATGTAAATAATGAATTGGGACTAACAAATGTGTTGCTTGGTAATAACGACATATCGGGAGCAATTATTGTTACAACTATTCCTAATCTACACCTGTTATCATGTGGGCCTATTCCTCATAACCCAGCAGAGTTGTTAGGGATGAAAAGAATGGATTGGTTTTTGAAGGAAGTCCGCATGAGATATGACTATATTTTCATTGATACTCCACCAGTTCTTGATGTGACCGATTCGCAAATTATTGCTGAGAAGAGTGACGGTGTTGTTTTTGTAGCAAGTTCTAAAACGAAAATAGATAGTGCTAAAAAAGCTAAAAATCTAATCGTGAAGGCAAGAGGTAATCTTTTAGGTGTTGTATTAAACCGTAGTTAGGCAAAGTTAGACGAGACATAGGAAGGATTTTAATCGATTAAAAAGGTGTTAAATTTGCAAAGGAGACTAAAAATGAAAATTTTATATGTTACAACGATATCCAATACTATTAATGCGTTCTTGATCCCCCATATAAAATTCTTAGTTGAACAGGGAAATGAAGTTGGAGTTGCTTGTAATATCGTCGTAGATTTGAACCCTGAATTAAAAAAGCTTGGATGTAAAATTCATGATGTGAAATTTCAAAGAAACCCATTAAAACAGGAAAATCTAACTGCTTATAGAAAAATAAAAAAAGTTGTTAAAGAGGATGGGTATGAACTAATTCATGTTCATACTCCAGTAGCATCATTATTGACTCGATTAGCTTGTAGAAGTATTGATAAGGTAAAAGTGCTGTACACTGCACATGGTTTCCACTTTTTTAAAGGAGCCCCCAAAAAAAATTGGATTTTCTATCATACCTTAGAAAAAATTGCAGCAAGGTGGACCGACGGACTAATTACAATGAATGAAGAAGATTATTATGCAGCTAAAAAATTTAATTTAAGAAAAAAAGGCACAGTTTTCAAAGTTAATGGAGTAGGTTTAGATTTTGATAGATTTGTTCCTCAAACAGCTGAAAAGAAAAAGCTGCTACGAAAAGAGTATGGTTATCAAGATGATGAGCTTTTATTAATTTACGTTGGCGAGCTGAGTTATCGAAAGCATCAAGATCATTTAATAGAAGCAATGGGTAAACTTAAAGGTAGACTTAACAATGTTAAGCTTTTACTTGTCGGAGACGGTGATCTATTAGATGAATATACTGACATGATCCGAAATTTTGATTTAGAAAAAGAAGTTGAGTTATTAGGTTACCGTAAAGACGTCCATAACCTTATGTCTCTTTCTGATATTGCCGTTTCATCGTCAAGACAAGAAGGGCTTCCAGTTAACGTTATGGAGGCGATGGCGACAGGATTACCACTTGTCGTTACCAATTGTAGAGGGAATCGTGACTTAGTGACTGATGGTGTAAATGGTTTTGTTGTTGGAGTTGATCATCCCGCAGCTACTGCTAACGCAATTTTTAAGTTAGCACATTCTGAAGAATTAAGAAATCAATTTTCTATTAAAAATAGGGAATTGATTCAAAACTATTCACTAAATCATGTAATCGGTGAAATGAAGGAGATATATCAGTTTCAATCTAGCAAACACGATAATTTTTCAAGCATGTTAGTCAACACGAACATATAAAAATGAACTCAAACTAGTTTCCAGTGAGTTCATTTTTTTATTAACTTTTTAAAGGAGAAATGAAAATGGATTCTAATCTACGAACAGCATATATCTTACAAGTTCATAAAAATCCAGATCAGATAAATAAATTTATTAATCAACTTATTTCAGACGAACAAGCAGATGTTTATGTTCATATTGACCGCAAAAGTTTTAACCAATTGAAAGGAAAGATAGTAGATAGTCCTCGGGTGAAAATATTAACCCAGAGTATAAGCTGTGATTGGGGAGATATCAGTCAGGTGGATACAACACTTCTCTTATTAAGAGAAGTAATAGCATCAAAAATCGAATATGATTTTGTTTGCTTACGAAGTGGGCAAGATTTATTAATTAAAGATGGGTTTAAGGACTATTTAATGGAGAATAAGGATAAAATTTTCATTACGTTAAGAGATGTTAGTTGGAAGAACTTAGGGTTAATGGAAATGAACTGGTCAAAAATGACTCGAAAAAGATATACGACAGCTCATCCAATTAGGATCTATCGAAGAATAATGCAAACTTTATATCGAAGCGGTATAAATATTTCCCCAAATACAAAGCCATGGCCAAAAGATTACTCATTTTATGTAGGTTCACAATGGTTTACCATTCCATTTGATGTCGCCAGTTACATCATGAAATTCTTGGATGAAAATGAATGGTATCGGGACTATTTCGAGAATACGATGTGTCCGGATGAGTGGTTTTTTCAAACTCTGATAATGAATTCACATTATAAAGAAAATGTCGTAAATAATAATCTCTTTTATTTCAATTGGGGAGCAACTTTTAGCGATCGAAACTCTCCTTTGGACTTAACGATGGAAGATATGAGTGCAATGGAGGAATCAGGTCAGTATTTTGCAAGGAAATTTGATGAGAAGGTTAACCCAGACATTATTAATTACTTTGCTAATAAGACTACGTTTGCACGAAGAAAGAGTGCTAGAAAAGAAGAAGTTAATGCTTCATTCTAAAATAAGAAGTACTTTGGAGGAGAGAATACGATGGGAAATATGATTGAAGAGAACGCAGCTAGACAGATCTTCAATTATTCTACAATTAAAAAATTAGATGAGGAGAATGGCTCCTCATTCTACTTATTAAATATAGATCAATTGAGAACTAATTTTAAGAAGATTGAAAAGGCATTTAAAAGTCGATATGAAAATTTTATCATTGGCTACTCTTATAAAACGAATTATGTGCCATATTTGTGTAAAGAACTATCAAAATTTGGAGCGTATGCTGAAGTAGTTTCTCGCCTAGAATATGATTTAGCCTTAAAAATAGGTCAGGAATCTAACAAAATCATCTTAAATGGTCCATTAAAAACGAGTGAGGACATAGAGAAGGCGTTAAACAACGAAAGTATCATCAATCTAGACTCGATGTATGAAATTGAATTTGTAAGAGAATATAGTCAACAGCACCCAAATAAGGAGATTAAGGTTGGCCTAAGAGTTAACTTTGATCTATCAGAGAATGGTGAAAGTCCCCTAGTCGAAGGCCATGAAATAAGTAGATTTGGGATTTGCGTTGAAAATGGCGACTTGCAACATGTGGTAGAGCAATTAAAGGCAGTGAGTAATATTCAAATTGTTGGTTTGCATGGTCACTTTTCAACAAGCAACAGAAAGGTAGCTACCTTTAGAAGAATAACAGAGCAGCTTTGTCAGTTAGCGAAGGAGCATTTCCCAACTACGATAGAATATATCGACATTGGTGGTGGCATTTTTGGTGAAGTACCAAAATCTCTTATTGAAAATGCCCCAACGTTTGATGATTATGCAGAAGCTGTCTGTAAGATCATGAAACGTGAATTTGACCATTACGATTATAAACCAGCTTTGATCCTTGAACCTGGAATTTCAATGGTTGCTAATTGTTTTACTTTTACAGCAAAGGTTATTGCAACAAAAAAAATAAACGATCAACAATTTGTTTTAGTTGATGGGAGTGTTCACAACATCAAACCAACGCTCCATAAAAAAAATCTCCCAATGAAGTTAGTAAGTAAAGATCATACAAAAGAAAAGGTGAAGGATACCTTTCAAATCGTTGGTTATACTTGCTTAGAAAAAGATTATTTAGCACGTGATGTCCAAGGTCAATTACCACAACCAGGTGATTATTTTATCTTTGATAATGTAGGAGCGTATACAATCGTGTTAAACCCACCATTTATAAAAGAAAGACCGGCAATCGTTGCTTATGATAACGATGAAATTATTGTCGTACGAAAAAAAGAAACGATTTCCGAATTTTTTAACGAAGATATATATAAATTTTAAGTTGATATAGGGGGAGAAAATATGAATATATTAATTTGTAGTGTCGGACGTCGAGTGCAATTGATTGAATATTTCAAAAAAGAGTTAGCGAAAGTAAATGGGAATGTCATAGCTGTTGATTGTGATAGAACGGCCCCAGCATTGTACCATGCAAATAACTTTGAAGTCGTTCCTCGTATCGACGATCCTGAGTATATTAACGATCTTAAAAACATTTGTCAAAAATATAATGTTAAAGGGATTTTATCATTAATCGATCCTGAATTAACGTTATTAGCTAGTTTTAAAGAAGAGTTTGAAAAAGAGGGAGTTAAAGTTATAGTATCGGATAAAAAAGTTGTTGATCTATGTTTTGATAAGTATTTAACCTACAAGTTTTTAGAAAATAATAACCTAACATTTGTACCGACTTATCTTGATTTTGAAACAGTAAGTCAGGACATTGCCAGTGGTAAGTTAAAATTCCCTTTAATCGTGAAACCAAAAGAAGGTAGTGCTAGTATTGGCGTTCAAAAAATTACTGACATTAAGGAACTTGAAGTATTTTTACAGAATAATCATAATTACATCGTCCAGCCCTTTATTGATGGTAGTGAGTATTGTGTTGAATGTTATATAGATTTAGAAACAAAAAAAATTACGAGTTTGTTTAGTAAGCGGAAGTTTAATATGAGATCTGGCGAAACAGATAAATCAATATCAGTAAAAGATCCTGTCCTAAATGATATCGTTGAAAAATTAATTGATACGTTAAAACCGTTGGGTCCTGTAGATATTGACTTTTTTAAAACTGATAAGGGTTATTTAATTTCCGAAATAAATCCAAGGTTTGGTGGGGGCTATCCTTACGCCTATGAGATGGGACATAATTTTATCGAAAAACTAATTAACAACCTTAAAGGATTACCTAACCAAACATATTCAAAATATCAAGGGATTTACAATGAAGGAGAAACGATGGTGAGGTATGACCATTTTACAATTTTAAAACGTAATCCATTGGATATGATCAGCTAATTTTATAACGTTTAATACGAAAGGACATATGCTGTAATAGCGTATGTCCTTTTTCAATTTAAAATATTTGAGGGGAAGGGAAGATCTATGAGTATTTTAGTAACAGGGGGGGCAGGGTATATTGGTTCTCATACTTGTGTAGAACTCCTTGAGTCAGGATACGAAATCATTGTTGTTGATAATTTTTCAAATAGTAAACCAACTGCCCTTACACGTGTAAGTACAATTACAGGGAAGGAATTCACGTTTTATGAAGCCGATTTATTAAATAAAGAGCAGCTGACAACCATATTTTCTAATCATGATATCGAAGCTGTTATCCACTTTGCGGGTCTAAAAGCCGTAGGTGAATCTGTTTCTTTCCCTTTAAGCTATTATAGAAACAATGTTATGGGTACTTTGAATTTATGTGAAGTGATGCAACAATTTGGCGTTAGCAAGATTGTCTTTAGTTCATCAGCTACAGTTTACGGCCGATCCAAGTCTGTTCCTTTTTCTGAAGAGCAGCCCCTACAAGCGACAAATCCATATGGGAGAACAAAACAAATGTGTGAAGAAGTGCTACAAGATATATGTATATCTAATCCCAATTGGAGTGTTGCGTTATTACGCTATTTCAATCCAGTTGGAGCTCATCCTAGTGGTCTAATTGGTGAAGACCCAAACGGGATTCCGAACAATCTTTTCCCATTTATAAGTCAAGTTGCTGTAGGAAAGTTGAGTAAATTAACAGTGTTTGGGAACAATTATCCGACTCATGATGGGACGGGGGTTAGAGATTACATCCATATTGTTGATTTAGCAAGAGGTCACTTGAAAGCTCTCGAAAAGGTGCTAAATCACCCGGGTGTTCAGGTTTATAATCTGGGGACTGGGAAAGGATACAGCGTATTGGAAATGATAAATGCATTTGAAGATGCTTCAGGAAAAATAATTCCTTTTCAAATAGTAGCCGAAAGAGAGGGGGATATTGCTATTAGTTATGCAGATCCTTCTAAAGCAAATCGGGAACTTAATTGGAGGGCAGAAAGGAAGATTGATGATATGTGTATGGATACATGGCGTTGGCAATCTACTAACCCGGATGGGTATGAAGAAAGTAACTAATCTTTGAAAGTGACGCAAGTTGCTCAAGTTGTATAAGTAAAAATAAATTTTTCCCTTTTGTCTCAAAACAAGAAGTTTACTTCTTTATTGAGACAAAATTTCGTTTTTCATTAAGGTACGCATAATATATATTATGTAAACTAAAATAAAAAAATAGAGGGAGGGCTGGTAGAGTTGTTTTCCCTCTATTAATTTTCTTTTAATGATCTTCTTTCGGTAAATCCATCTTCTTTACCGCAGCACCAAGCTCATCATTTTTTATATGGGTATAGATCATCGTTGTTTGGATTGACGAATGCCCAAGCTGTCTGCGTAATTTAGGAACATCATTAATGGCTGAATGATATCTAGTTGCAAATGAATGTCTAAGTTTATGGACGGATAATGATGATTTACCAAATGCTGTAGCGTATTTTTCAACCAGTTTTTCAATGGCTCGTGGCGTTAAGCGCCTCGTCGTGCCTTTAGGCCCCATAGATGATGCTACAAACAATGATTTCGTTGTTTTTGATATGTTATAGCGTTCATTACGGACTGCTAAATATTCCTTAATATCTAGCATTGCTTGATCGCTAATATAGACGTATTGCTCTTTATTTCCTTTACGAATGACTCTTACAGTATTTTTTTGAAAATCGATATCGTCAAGATCGAGCCCGACAAGCTCGGATAATCGCAGTCCAGAGCCTAAAATAAGTGATACAATGGCAGTGTCGCGCTCACGATTTTTCTGGTGGAAGTTTGCTATTTTCTTATTGTCTTGGTTTGCTAAACCGTAATCGTGGGCCACAAACTGTCTGAATTCAGCATATTCATCACCACGAAGTATTTTCCCTTCCATTCGGTTGGCCATTGTTTCTTGATCTTCTTTAATGTTATTTAATTCGATTTTAGCCATCACATTCCGTGATAAATATGGCTCTAAGTTACTTGTTTCAGCGATGTTTTGTAAGTAATTAAAGAGTGATTTTAATGCAGATAATTTGCGATTAACTGTTAGCTTTGAGTTATTTAAACGGAATTCTAGGAACGATAAAAAATCCTCGATTTGCTGTCTTGTTAGTTTTTCTAATACTTCAAGGGGGATATCTTTACGATCACCATGATATATTTCTTCAGCTAAGATCCAGTCAAAGAAAATAAGATAATCATGACAGTAGTTTAATAATGATGCAGGTGACAATTTTCGTTTTCGTTTATCTATGTATTCAACAACATACCAAGGAAGTTGTTTAGCTTTTTCCTCAATACGTTCATAATAACGTGTTCGATTTTCTTGAGTCACAGTAATCACATCCTTTGTTACTATTTTATAAAATAATGATTAATTCGTCAAATTTATATTTTACGTAATAATGTAAAAGAAGTAA
Source organism: Anaerobacillus isosaccharinicus (assembly GCF_001866075.3). Taxonomy (GTDB): domain Bacteria; phylum Bacillota; class Bacilli; order Bacillales; family Anaerobacillaceae; genus Anaerobacillus; species Anaerobacillus isosaccharinicus. The sequence goes on from NZ_CP063356.1 coordinate 3,880,659, forward strand.
CTAAAGTCTAAAATTTATAAAGTTTACCGCCATGGATTTTATAAGAATAAATGATCGAGTGCTGGTACACTCGATCATTGTTAGACATTTGCCGTGCACAAAACAATGCTTAAATATATTTAATGGTTTTTTCATTTAAAGGAGATCCTTACGCAAATTCTTTTAACGATATTGTTTTAATAACTCAACAAACTCACTATCCCCTATATCCTCTGCATGGTCGATAGCAGACATTCCGTCTTCGTCGGCTAAAAACGGATCAGCACCCGCTACAAGTAATAGTTTTCCTACCTCTAGATCTTCGTACATCACTGCTGACATGAGTGGAGTCCAACCATATTCATCTTGAATATTTGGATCGGCACCGTATTCAATGAGAATTTGGACAACTTCTGGGTTTTCGTAAACAACAGCTAGTAAAAGCGCACTTTCCCCGTATTCGTTTAATTCGTTAGGGTCCGCACCGTTCAAAAGTAGCTCTTCTACTTCAACGATATTACCTTCTATAGTTGCGTCCATCAACGGTGTGTATTCAAAAAACAACTGATCAAAGAAATCTAACCCTTCTATTGCTTTAAAACCAGCCACAAATAAACCGACCGTTAATGCAGGAAGTATAAAAAATAAAATAAAAACAATTGCTATTACTTGTTTCGTTCTGTTCTTTAAGAGGACAGTTGGTTTATCAAACATCAATAGTTCGATTTCTTGAATTCTTTTTGGAATAGGTGGATGGGTTGAAAGTAGCTCTGTTAGTGTAACAAATATCCCCTTTTTATCGTTATACTGTTGCATATATTGTTCAAGGTTAACACTTTTATATAACCGCCTCCCTGCTGCTAAAATTAAAAGGCCATTAATGGCTGTCTCAGGTTGACCGATATAATAAGCAGCCATACGATCACACGTATATTCTGCCATTCGTAAATAACTACCACCAATGAATGGGATCCAGATCGCAGGAAAAACGAGTAAAGATTTAACTATATGGTTTCTTTTAATGTGTGCGAGCTCATGGGCAATGACATAATCAATCTCATTTCCACCAGAATCTATAGAAATATCAATAAAGTCTGAGTATAAAACCACCATATTCTTACCAAAAAGACCAAAAACCTTAGTGGCAAAAGCGTTCAAAAGCCCTCCAGATTCAACTACATAAACTTCTGGTACTTTCGAAAGTTCCATTTTTTCGCTAAATTCTATTACTTTTTTGTATAGTTCTGGAAATTGTGTTTCACGTAAACGAACACCATTTATTTGGATGTGGGACATTGAAATAATATGTGAAAAGTAAGAAATCAAAGCGAAAAAGATTAATATAAAGATACCGATGACTGAAAGTAGTAAATAAATAAGCACCATGATACTTGTGATGACACATAATCCATACAATAAGTTTTCATGTTTATGTACTAAAAATGGTTCGTTATTCATCATTTCACATCCTTTGTCGGCCTTACATTTAAATTACTAATAAAAATAGAGAGACTGATCAAAGCCAGCCTCTACTTCTTAAACTATTCGACTCTAATAACGATCGTCTTTGCCAAATAGTCATGTAATGCACGTTTTGCTTTTCCAGCTGCCATCAAGTACCCAATAAACAATATAAATGTAGAGATTGCTTTACCTATAATTTCTCTCAAAAACATTTTGCCTATTGTCACTGGTTCACCATCAATGGTAGTAACACGGATGCCAGTTATTTTCTTTCCAAAAGTTTGGCCATGATTTTTACTTTGAAACCAAACATAATAAACAAAAATTAACAAAAAGCTAATGAGTATATCTAGACCAGTATTTGCTGTTTCAGGATCAAAGCCACCTCCAATGATTGCTGATAAAGCAAATTGGATGATCCCAATAATAATTCCATCAATAAACATTGCCACAAATCGTATCCAAAAGCCTGCTCTTTCCATATGGCAACCTCCTTTAGTTGTTAAAGTTCCCAATGTTTTTTTCATTATTCATTTAGGAATTTCAGCTTTAAAAAACAAAAAAAGCAATCTCTGATTGAGATTGCAAAGTGATTTTTAGGTTTTGAAAAGACTAAATTTTCTTTTTAACATCTTCTCTTAAGGAATCAATTAGGTCCTCTGATAAGTTTGCTGGAAGTGATGTACCGTTTTCAAAGATCCAGGCATTCATCAGTTCCAAATCGCCTTTTTGAAAAGTAACCTTGTAATCTTTATTATTTTGAGTGAAAGTTGTTGTTACGTATTCTTCACCATGAAATTCTTCGTCGATAATCATCTCTTTTATCTCATATGATTTCACGTTACAATCCCCTTTTTGAACTTTAATAATAATAGAATTTACTATAAATAGTTTGTTATTCGGTTTTTTACATGAATCTACTCACTTAATTTGATTTTGATTAATTTATCATCATCATCTTGTGGGGTGCCTCGCCCATCCCGATTATTGGTTATTGTATACAATGTGTTCTCTTCGATTAATACATCACGCAGTCTTCCTCCATACTCATAAAATATAGACTCAGTTCGGTCAGTCAAATTGAACATTCGTATGTGTAATCCACGTAAATTGGCAACATATATCTTATTGTCTTTAATCGCAATTCCTGAAGGAGCCCAAGTTTCATCTCCTGAATGGAATAAAGGTGTAACCATGTTGGTTTCTTGCTGATCTCCTTTAATAATTGGCCAACCGTAGTTGTTTCCAGGTTCGATTAGGTTAATTTCATCATGCCCTGTTGGGCCATGTTCAGAGCTATACAATGTTCCATTCTCATCCCATGCTAAACCTTGGGGATTTCGATGTCCGTATGAGTAAACATAGGAATAATCAAATGGATTATCATTTGGTATGGTACCATCTAATTCCATTCTTAATATTTTTCCTGCTAAATTTTCGGTATCTTGTGAGTAATCCGGTTGTCCTGCATCCCCAGTAGTTGCGTATAATTTCCCATCTGGGCCAATGGCAATTCGCCCACCGTTATGTGTTCTCCCTCCAGGAATTTCTTCAAGTAAAACGGCTACTTCCTTCCATGTATTCTCTTCTAGTTCGAGAGCGATAATTCGGTTTAAAACTAATCCTGACTGTGTATAAGTATGGTAGGCAAACGCTACCTTTGATTGTTCGAAATCTGGTGCAACAATAAAACCTAAAAGTCCTCCTTCACCCTCATGAAGAATTTCTTTAGTAACGTTTATCGTTTGATCTATCTTTAAGCCGTTGGAACCGTGAATTTCAATAATTATTCCTGAACGCTCGCTTACATAAAAAGTATTCTCCACCTTATTAAGATTCCAAGGAATATCGAGATCTGTTGTAATTACCTCTTCAAGAAAAGTCTCTTCACTTGTTACCTGTTCACTTGGAACATCAGTGGAACAGGCCGACATGAAAAGAATGAAAATAAATAATAAAATGAGTTTTTTCAAAAAAATCACCTATTTTTTTCAATTAGATATTTTAGCTATACCCGATATTGATTAATTTGTAACTAATTATTATCTTCTAAATCCACCTTCTGAATGAATAATTTGACCTGTGATCCATTCAGCTTCATCACTCACTAGAAATTTGATTGTTTTTGCAACATCTTTTGGTTCGCCTATTCTCCCTGCAGGGAATAATGGTAAGAGGTCTTTTTTTATTGTTTCTGTCATCCACCCCGTGTCTGTTGGACCGGGGTTAATGGCATTAACAGTAATTCCTAAAGAAGCAAGTTCGGCAGATAAAGTAATTGTCAGAGCGTCAACTGCCCCTTTAGTAGTTGCATATGCCAACTCTCCTGGCATGGGTCCTTGAAATTGACCGGAAGTGAGATTAACAATCCTCCCACCAGATTTCTTACTGAATAATTGAGCAAAATGTATACTTAAAAGTGTCGTAGCTCGAACATTAACCATATAATGTTTATCTAGTTCTTCTGCTGTTAGACTAGAAAAGTCGTTATTCGTAGAGTAGGCTGCATTATTAATTAAGATGTCTGGAAATCCGAGTTGCTCAATTACGGCATTGAAAAGCTGTTGGGCAGCATTATGGATAGATAAGTCTAGCTCCATAAATGACACCTTAACCCCTTTCTGTAATAACTCTTCCTTTAATTTCATTGGCTCATCCAATTCAATACGCCAAGGCATTTCTTTGTCATAATCCGTCCAATACGTAAAAAAGATGTGATATCCAGCTTCAGCTAATTCTCTACAAATAGCAGCCCCGATACCTTTTAGGCGACTTGCACCTGTAATAATAGCAATCTTATCTTTTATCAAAGTCATAAATTTACATTCCTCCATGTTAGACAGGTTGTAATGCTACTGCTAACCTAAAAATTCTGTTTCCAGTTCAGTTTCTTTCACATCGTTATCAATAGAAACTCTGTACGCCTTCGCTGTTGGTCTTGAACTAACGATTTTAGATAGCTCCTGCTCAATGTAATGAAGGGCAACTCCATCATCTGTAGCAATCCCAGATTGGATTTGTTTAGTTCGAACAAGATTTTGATAGGTGGGTCTTCTATCAAGTTCACCATCATAATGGGGACAATTACTTCCTTGTAAGAAACCTAAGCAAGTTAATGGCTCAAGTTTATCACCATACGAGTCCGTGACTCCTTCTTCAAACCAACAAATTGAACCAGCGCTTATTCCTGCTAAAACAATTCCTTGATCCCAGGTTTTCCTTAGGATTTGATCTAAACCCCATTCTTTCCACAAAACCAATAAATTTTTCGTGTTTCCACCACCAACATAAATGATATCTTTCTCTAAGATAAACGCTTCTAAATCCCTTGTCGGAGGTCTGAATAAAGATAAATGTGATGGCTGACAGGTTTGTTCATTAAAGGAATCATAAAATCTTGTAATATAGTTTTCGGCATCTCCACTTGCGGTAGGGATAAAGCATACTTTAGGGTTTGTTTTCCTTGCTTGTTTTAATATGTACGAGTCTAATAATGGGTTATCTGGCTCCATAGAAAAGCCACCACCACCAAGTGCAATGATTTGTCTCATTTTCTAACTCACTCCTTAAATGATATGATGTCTAGCTAGAGAAGTGTAGTAATGAAGTTTATGAACAATCCTTAAGACTAGAATATCATAATCTTCTAACGTTAAAAATGCACGGTAAAAAGCATCTTGGACGAGATCATCCGCAACAAAGTGGTTTCTTGAAAGAGAAAACAAATATCGGTACAAATCATTCATATATAGTTTATAAGCTTCTTCGAGCTGCATACCTCGTTCCCCCTTTCACTTAAACCACGTTAGAACAACAAAAAAAGTGGCAGATTTCGTAAAAAGTAATCCATTTATTACATAGTGGATGCTGTTTTCTATGGTTAAATATCCAAAAGTAAGTTGCGCTACTCTTGGAAAACAAAAGAATTTAATGTATAATATATTTACAAACTTCCTAGAATAAAAAATGACCGAGTGCTGGTACACTCAGTCGTACAACCACATGCCGCAGCGATAGCGGCTGACCAATGGAAAACTATAGAAATAGCCCCCTTACTTGGCTGTCAGGGTGGCTATTTCTTTTTGTTTAAATAGACGACAATAGTTACGATCAGTGTAAAAGCTGCTATTTGTAATATGCCAAATTGAGCTATAAGACTAAATGCCTCAAATGTCGTCAAAAGCGTCACCCCCTTTCCAAAGGGGTTCAGCCGCCACCCTGCTTTATGTAGTTGCTATTTGTATTATAGCAATCATACGTTCTGTTTTCTACTAATCTTTTATATGGGGCTAATGTAACTCATAAAAAGCTCTTCTAGGTTGATTTCAAGCCCCAAACAAATTTCTCCTGCTCCTTGAACTATATTTTCTAATTATTCTTCAGAATAAAACTAAAACCCTTAATTTTAACTTATTTTCACTCGGAAAAAGAAGTTCTTAATCCTCTCCTCTTCTTCATAAATTGAATAGATGAGCAAAAAGAAAGGTGGTATGAACAGTGAACATAAGAGTGAGGCAAGGCGATAATTTTTGGTACTATAGTCGACTGTTTACTATTCCTTTACCTTTAATTTTGGATTCGAACCCTAACGTAAATCCTGTTAGTTTACAAGTTGGTCAAATTGTTAGGATCCCAGGATATTTTGTGAATTTTTATACAATCCAGGCTGGTGATACTTTTTGGAGTGTTTCGAACCGACTTGGTTTTAACTTTGACATGCTGCAGCTGTTAAATCTTACCCTAAATCCATATGGACTACAAATCGGTCAGCGGATTAATGTACCGGTTCGCGTTCAAACTCCCATCGTTCGCGGAAAAAGGTCGTATGAATATGCCACATTACTTAATGAAATTCGACAACTAGTTGAGATATATCCGTTCATTAAACGGCGTACAATAGGAAACTCGGTAATGGGGAAAGACATTGTTGAGCTTCAAGTTGGGCGAGGTAGTAAAAAAGTTCATATGAATGGATCTTTTCATGCTCACGAGTGGATTACAACACCCATATTAATGCAAACACTTAATGAATATTTATTGGCCTTAACAAATATGGGGTCAGTGAGAGAGATTTTTATGCCCCCATATTATGATGCTGTTCTTTTATCGATCGTCCCAATGGTTAATCCTGATGGTGTAGATTTAGTTATAAGAGGAGTACCTGAAGAGGAACCATATCGTAGTGACGTTTTAGCCATAAATAGAGGAAGTACTAATTTTTCTGGTTGGAAAGCGAATATACACGGTGTTGACCTAAATAACCAATACCCTGCCCTTTGGGATGTGGAAGCAGCAAGAAAGCCGAGTCAACCAGCGAGGCGAGACTTTCCCGGGTTTCAGCCATTGTCAGAACCAGAAGCCATTGCTATGGCTAATTTAACAAGAGAAGAAAATTTCGACCGAGTTTTGGCGTATCATACCCAGGGAAAGGTTATTTTTTGGGGATTTCAAGGAATGGAGCCGCCAGAGGCTGAAACCATTGTTAATGAATTTGCTAGGGTGAGTGGCTTCCGTGCTGTACGTTATGTTGATAGCTTCGCAGGCTATAAAGATTGGTTCATTCAAGAGTGGAGAAAGCCTGGGTATACTGTAGAATTAGGTAGAGGTATAAATCCCTTACCAATCTCCCAGTTTGATGAGATTTATCAAGATAACTTAGGGATCTTCTTGGCTAGTTTGTATATGTAATTATAAAGGTTATTAGATGTTAATATGCACCAGTAAATTAAGCTACTCTTGGAAATCAAAAGAAATTAATGTATAATAAATTTACAAACTTCCTAGAATAAAAATGACCGAGTGCTGGAACACCCGGTCGAACAACTACAGCCGCAGAGATAGCGGCGCACCCATTAGGTAGAACTACTATAAGAAATAGCCACCCTTACTTGGCGGTCAGGGTGGCTATTTCTCTTTGTTTAAGTAGACGACAATAGTTACAATCAGTGTAAAAGCTGCTATTAGCAATAAACCGAACTGTGCTATAAGACTAAATGCCTCGAATGTCGTCATAAGCCTCACCCCCTTTCCAAAAGGGGATCAGCCGCCACCCTGCTATATGTAGTTGCTTTCTGTATTATAGCAATCATACGTTCTATTTTCTACTAATTTTTCCTTTTAATTTACTAAAAGAACCATAATTTACATGATGGCTCATTTAGTTTCTTTACTATTTTTTTATTAGAAAAATAATTTAAACGATTACTTCTGCAATAAGTTAGGTGATTACAAATGCATTTTAAATCCTTCATGAGTCGGTTTAAATCCTAGTTGCTCATAAAACCGTATTGCATCCTTCCGATTTTTATCTGTTGTTAATTGCACGATGTGACAATTGCGCTCTTTTGCCCGGGTTATTGCCCATTGAATAAGTTGCTTTCCTATCCCTTTACCTCGAAGGAATGAAGCTGTTCGAACTCCTTCGATCGTTGCTCTCCAACCACCTTGATAAGTAATATAGGGTGTAAAAACGATTTGCAAAACACCGACGATTTTATCCTCATAGTACGCAAGAGTTAGTTCGATATTAGGATCTGAGTCTATTGAGCGAAAAGCGTCATAATAGCTTTCGGGAAGGGGGTATTCAAACTGTTCCCTATTCTTCCCTAAATCATCATCAGAGAGCATTTGTACAATAGTAACAAGATCTTCTTTGGTAGCTTTTCTATAGAAAATAAGATTTGTGTTCATATTTCATTTCTCCTCCTCTAACAATCTAGCTTAATCCCAATAGTTTTTCATAATTTCAAGGGACCAATCAGGTTGTATTACTTTTTCTTTTGGTAGAAACTCTTTCATCACGGGCTTTATATCTAATATTGGTGTTTCATTAATACAGTCAAGGCCAAGCACAACTAGTTCTCTTCCCTCTCTTTTGAGTAATCTAACTGTCGTTAAACCTAATTGATTGGGTCTGTTTTTGCCGCGTTGAGCAAAGATCCCTACTTTTGGAAGGGTTTCGTTATTCCTAGGGTGTCTTGCTCCTGAAATGATTTTTGTTTTTTCTACCTTATGAAAATAAAATATAATATCTAAATGAGAAAATGAGTCTATTTCGCTTAAAGCCTCCACTGGAAGTGAGACATCGAGGATTATCTTAGAAATTACGTCTCCCCAGTTATCGTCTTCAATTTTGCATCTATCATTATAAACAATTCCAATTGGTTTTAGTTCAATCATTTTTGTTCGCCTTCCTCTCTTTAGAGAGATACCAGTTGACTGCATTTTTAAATAGAATTTTTTCGGCAGCTATTTCATCAACAGTATTAAAAATCAACTCAATATCTGAATACTGAAAGGGTCTTTTCGCCCTAGTTGAAGGTAAGTCTGTTCCAAACATAAGTGCATCTGGGTTTGCAGCATAGATACTCCTAATTGCCTCACCAGCATCAAAATCAATTCTTCCAAATCCAGTTGCCTTCACCTTTACTCCTTTATCTACTAAAGATAAAAGTTGAGAAAAGCCTGTCTTTGATAGGCCGAGATGATCTATTGAAACTGCAGGGAGTTTTTCAACTGTTGTTGTGATCTCCGCTAAATTTTTTGAATCAATGTATAGTTCCGAATGCCAGTTCACTAATTCGTGGACTCTTCTCGCGAAATAGTCCAAACGAGAAATAGATTCCGAACCTCCTCTATTAACATTAAACCGAAGTGCTCTAACCCCTACCTTATCAAGTGTAATAATGACATCGTCTGGTGTATTGTATGGTAACTGGGTAACCCCGACAAAACTGTCTCCTAGAATTTTTAATGCATTCATTAAATAGGTTTGATCAAAGCCTTGAAAAGAACCCGATACAATTGCTCCACCAATTACATTTAAGTTTGTAATGCTTTTTAAATAGTCTTCACACGGATAATAATCAGGTACATATCCATCATTAGGAATTAACGGAAAGCCCCTATCAATAATGTGTAAGTGTGAATCAAATAATTTTATGCAAGAAATAAACTTCTCCATTCCTACTTCTCCCACTCTAATAGCTCAATTCTATTTCCAAAAGGATCATTAATATAAATCCTATTAACGCCAGGAAGATTTCGATCGACAATATAGTCGATTCCATTTACATTTAGATGCCTCTTCAATTCCTCAATGTTTTCAATCTCAAATGCAGGATGTGCTTTTTTAGCTGGGGTAAAAGGCTCTTCTATGCCAATGTGGATTTGGCTATTTGCAAATTGGAACCAAACACCGCCACGTTTTTTAAGTTCCTCAGGTTTTTCGATTTCTGTTAAACAGAGAATTCCTTGAAAAAACTCCCTTGCTTTTTCTTCTGATCCCTTTGGTGCTGCAAGCTGAACGTGATCAATTGTTTTAAAGCTAAATGACATGATCATCACTCCAATTTAATTTACTTGTATGGTCAATTTAAGTATATTAAATATAGATCTATAAGGATAATACTGATTTTTTATATGAAATGATAAGTAAAACTTATATACGGAGGTTTATATGAAAGTTGATGATTATAAATTGTTAGTAACGATTAAAAATGTGGGCACGATTCGAGGAGCTGCAAAAGAACTACTGATTTCACAGCCTGCAATAAGTCAACGGTTAAAACAAATTGAGGAACAGTGGGATGATACGATATTTATTAGAACCCACAAAAACGTTATTGTGACACCAGTTGGAGAAAAAATTATTGCCTTTGGAGAACAATTGATTAAAGGGGAAGAAAAGTTACTAGACGATATTTCAAAAATCTCAACTGCTGTAACTGGCAGGCTTTCACTCGGAGTGTCTTCTGTAGTAGGTCAATATTTATTACCAAAAATTCTTGAAAATTATATTAATCATTTTCCTGATGTTAAAATCGAGTTATTTACTAGTTTAAGCCAAACTTTAAGGAATTCTATGACCAATTTTCATTTATTAATCGTTCGTGGAGAAAAGATAAATGGGATGCACTGTATAGAGCTTTTTTCTGATCGGCTATTTTTAATTGATAAAAAAACGGTAAATAAACAAACGAAAGAAAAAATATTAGTTGAATTTCAAAGTGACCCGAGTCTCCATTCCATGGTTGACGAATGGTTTATTCAACACCCTGACATGAAGCCATCTCGTAAATTAAAGGTTGATCAAATTGAAACATGTAAGCAACTGATGTCACATGGGATTGGTATGGCGGTGTTACCCGAAATTGCCATAAACGATCTAGATCCAGAGCAATATTCGCTTCAACCTCTTATAGTAGAAAATCAACCTTTAACTAGGAAAACATGGCTCTGTTATACAGATGCTGCAAAAGAGCTACCACAGGTTAGAGCATTTCTTAATATGTTTGTAGAAGCATGAATTTTCCGGTGAAAATAAAAATAGCCCATTCAAGGGCTATTTTTTAATTAGCTTTTAAAAACCTTTTTTTACATCTACTTTATTATTAAGAGGCTTATTTTCTTCGATGTTTTTAAGGGTTTCGATAAAGCAATCAACAGCTTCATTCGGTGTAGTAACCGCTGAAATATGAGGGGTAATGGAAACTTTTGAATGATTCCATAATGGGTTATCCTCTGGGAGTGGCTCATATGTAAAGACATCAAGTACTGCAAATTTTACTCGGGCTTCATTTAAAGCTTTTAGCAAAGCTTCCTCATCCAATGAAGCTCCTCTTCCAACATTAATAAAGCCTACATTTGATAACTCGTTAAAGAAGTTATGATTAAACATTCCTTCTGTTTGTTCGGTTAAAGGTAAGGTATTAATGACATAATTCATTTGACTTAGCTGTGATAGATGATCATCAACACGTATTACCTCTTTAAAGAACTCTTTTTCTTGCCCGCTTAATGACACCCCATAAACGTCTACTCCAAACGAAGAAAGTACTTTAGCCGTTTTCTGACCAATTTCTCCAGTTCCATAAATCAGTACTTTTTGTTCGCTTAACAATCTTGGCGTTATTTGTTTCCAATTGTGTTGTGTCTGTAGTTCTTGAAACTGATCGTGAAACTGTAAATCTTTTAATATGTAACTTATGCAATATTCAGCAATTCTCTGCCCAAAAGAACAAATCGTTCTTGTTAATAATACCCTCTCATCCCATTCTTTTTTAAATAGGAACTTATCAACACCTGCACCAAGAGAGTGAACCCATTTTAAACGACTATAATCAAAGTTAGATTTCATATTAAAGGCTAAAAAAGCATCAGCCCAAACTAGATCATCAGGAGTTACCTCATCCTCTACTAAGTAGCGGAAGTTTTTTTGTAAACCATTACTTTCGATAAGTTTTTGAATTTCTTTGTACATAGGACTCACAACTACAATATTTGCTATCTCCATTTTTTCACTCTCCTTTTCCTTTTATCAATCTAATTTGTCATTATATTCTATCATAAAACTAATTTTTTTAAGACAAAAAAGACGTACCTTAGCGTTTCAGTGGTACGCCAACTTAAATATTTTTTTATCTCATTGGGATCAACAATTTGTACGGTTTTTTACTATATAAATTAAAAATTGGTACTAACATATAAATTTTCATATGATAAATTAATAGTAGTGGAGGTTTTTGTTATCTACCTCAAATAGGTAGAAAGATAGGTAAAGAAGAGGAGATTGGGCTTAATCGTGGTGATCATAATCTGCACTCATTATGACTTTCAAATTAAATTCAAGCTAAAAATAAACTCGTGAAATGAACGTTTACTGAGATGATGCTTCTGTTCTAGCTTCAACATCAAATAATCTTTGATTTAAGACTTTTATTTGACTGTCCTTTTGCTCTCCTTGCCTTTTTACATGAAGTAACATCCCAACAATGGTTTCTTCTTGGTGATGTTCAATTCGTAGTACTGTACTTTTAATTTCATTCACATCAAACCTTAAATGTTAAATGTCTATTTTTACATTACTAATATCCTCTTTCAGGTTATGGATGTCAGCTTTTACATTACTCATATCCTCTTTTAGGTTTTCGATGTCTACCTTCATGGTACTTATATCTTTTCTCATATCTTTCAATTCAAACTTAATATCATTTAACTGAATATCCGCTTTTGCTTGTCCTTCTAGTATTTTAATAAGTAACTCTTCCACAAATATCACCTCCTTTTTTTGTTATTATAGCGTGAATTTTAAAGTGAATAACTAACTTATTTTTTGATTTTGCTTACAAAAAAAAAGAAACTCTTCAAAGAGTTCCTTTTTGTAATCCTTAAATTTCAATATCGACACCAACACTGTCTAATCGCCCAACTTCTTTAATGTAAGCTGCAATTGCTTGGTGTTCTTCATTTACAACATATGCATCTAAAGCTGCTAGGTCTTCAAAGCGAACTAGTAGCATCACTTGAAATTCTTTATTTCGATCGCCAATGTTAATCCCTGCTTGAAGGTCAACAATGCCTGGAAGCTTATTTAAAGTTTTAAATCTAGTAACTACTTCCTGCAATTGTTCTTGTGTAGTTGTTTCAGCAAATTTTATCAGTACGGTACGTTGGATCATATGAAGTCCTCATTTCTAATTGTTATAAGATAAAATCTATTTTATCTAGCTAATTTTGAAAATGCAATCTTTTTAACTAGGACGAATAGTGTATCAAATCTTTTAATGCCGTTTCTAAATCAGTATATTTGAACGTAAAACCACTGGCTTGTAATTTCTTTGGAATGCAGTTTCTTCCTGTTAGAGCTAAACTTGGTTCAGTTTGCATAAATGCATAAGCGCCTAACCAGACAAATGGAGTTGGTGCCGGTAGCGTCCACCCCTTACCCATTACATCTCTTAGTGTTTTCATAAACTCTTTATTTGTAATAGGCGTGGGACTTGTTGCATTAAAAATTCCTTCGTATTTGTTGTTCTCAATTGCAGTTAGAAACATTTCGTTTAGGTCGTCAATATGTAACCAACTAATATATTGTTTTCCAGACCCTACCGTACCTCCAAGGTTAAGCTTAGTTAGTTTTTTCAGTGGCTCGAGGGCACCTCCATTTTTACCTAAGGCAAACCCAATTCTTAAGAGAACTTGGCGTGTAGAAGAAAATGTTTGTCTGAAAAATTCCTCTTCCCACTGCTGGCAAACATCTACAGAGAACCCTGATCCATGGGGAGCTTCTTCATGGCAAACTTCCTTTGTGTCACCAAAAATGGCTAATGAACCCGCTTGTACAATTACTTCAGGAGGGTGTTCACATTTGCGAATTGCTTCATCTAAAACTTTCACCGAATTTAACCTAGAAGAGATAATTTCTTTTTTATTTTTCTTCGTGTAAATACAATTGACACTTTTGCCAGTGAAATTCACAATCGCATAACTGCCATCAATTTCATTCGCCCACTCACCTAAACAAACTCCATCCCATTGAATATATTTTATTGGAAGATCAGAATGCTTAACGGTTCTCGATAAAATGACTACTTGATAGCCCTTGTTTGATAAAAATTCAGCCAAAGCTGTTCCTAAAAAGCCTGATCCACCTGCAAGAATAATTTTTCTGCTCATCAAACCACAACCTTCCTAGTTAAATACAAAACTTAAAGATCGATCACACGACCTTTTTCACTAGACTCTCTAACTGCATCGAGGATCACTTGCACCTTGTAGCCGGTTTCAAATGAAGGAAGATAATCTGAAACTTCGTGCTCGTCTACCGCATGATAAACTGCGTCTAATGAACGATAAAAAGCGTTGTAGTAACGTGCAGCTACATCACTCATTCCAACTGGAATTACTAGGTCTGGTAGCAAATCAATCTCGTTAAGGGGATGATTGCCAATTCCAACAAAGACTTTTTTATCATCCGTCATAATTAAACTACCTTCTGTTCCAAAAATTTCAAACTGCCAGCCTTGAGAATGTCTAGTCGTACTAGTTAGACCTAGGGAAAATGTTGTTTTACCGGCGAATGTCCCGAATGTTTGAAACGCATCATCGGCTGTTCGGATGTCTTTTTCTCCAGTCTCGTCAACATACTCAGGGCAATGAGTAGATAATTGACCGCTAATTGATTTTATTTCGTCATCAACCCACCATAAAAGCGAATCAAACATGTGGGACCCAATCGCACCAAGCATACCTCCAGCCTGATCTTTTTGACCAAGCCAACCTCGCCTACTAGTAACCGCCCTTTCATAGCCTGGAAAGCTCGTTGTATAATTGACATGAAGCAGTTTACCGAGCTGTCCACTTGAGACAATTTCCTTTATCTTTTGTCTAGCTGGTAAAAATCGAAATTCAAAATTGATCAAACCAAGTTTTTTTGCCCTATCGCGAGCTTCAATCATTTCAGCTGCTTCTTTTGCATGATAAGCAAATGGTTTCTCGCACAGTACATCAAGTCCATGCTCATATGCTTCTAAGACCATTTCATGATGTAATAATGGAGCTGAGGCTATGGAAACTAAGTCTAGATCTTCGGTTTCTAGCATCTCTTTCCAGTCACTATAAACACGTTCTATACCAGTTTCTTCTTTCAGTTCGTTTATTCGACCTCTCCCGACACTTGCTAAGGAAACAACTTCAAAGCCATGATGAGATTTCATCATCGGCGCATGTACTTTTGCACCAAATCCTCCACCAATTATACCAACTCGAATTTTTTTGTTCATCTGAAAGCTCCTTCTTCTATACTATTGTCAATTCTTCTATTCTTCTAAAAAGCTCTTTTCCAATTCGTCTACTAGTGAGCCAACATAGGCGACCGCTTTTCGAATCGGTTCGGGGTTAGACATGTCAACTCCTGCCATTTTCATTAATTCTAGTGGCTTCTTCGTGCCTCCTGCTTTAAGTACTTCAATCCAACGGTCTGCTGCTGGCTTTCCTTTTTCTAGGATCATTTGTGCAACAGTTGTCGATGCTGTTAAACCAGCCGCATAAGTATATGGATATAAACCCATGTAATAGTGCGGTTGACGCATCCACGTAAGGCGTGCCCCTTCATCAATTCTAACAGTGTCACCCCAGAAGTTACTTAGAACCTCTCCTTTTAAAGTCGATAACACATGAGCTGTTATTGGCTTTTTAGCCTCAGCATGATGATATACACGTCTTTGCATTTCTGCTTCTAAAAGGTGGGTAACAAAATTATGATAATATGTTCCTAATACTTGGACAATCACGGCACGTCTCATTCGAACATCAGTAGCCTTAGCTAACAAGGAATGGCTTAATAGCATTTCATTCAATGTGGAAGGAGCTTCAATGAAGTACTTTGATGGTCTTGTATTATGGATTCGCTGATAACGATTTGCAAGGACAAAGTGACCAGCATGACCAAGTTCATGGGCTAATGTAAAAGCAGAACGCATTTTTCCAGACCAAGTCATTAAAATATATGGATGGACTCCGTATGGACTTGAACAAAATGCACCACTTCGTTTACCAATTGTGTCAGCGTAATCAACCCAACGATCGTTGATAGCTGTTTCCATCGCTTCCATATATTCGGGTCCCATTACTTCTAGAGCTTCCAGTACTGCAGTAGAAGCTTCTTCAAAAGTAACCGTTTGGTTATAATCTGGGTCAATCGGTGCTTTTAAGTCACATAACAACATTTCGTCTAAACCCAGAACTCGCTTTTTTAATTTGGCAAGGCGTCTCATATGTGGTGCTAATTCAGTTTGAATAATATTTAAAATATTGTTATACATTTCAGATGTAACTTGTTGAGGCTGCAATAGCATTTCTTCAACAGAGTTGTAGTTACGTAGACGTGACAATACGACTTGTTTTTTTACTTCTGTTGCATATGTTGCAGCAAATGTATTTTTATATTTATTTAATGTTTTGGTGAATGAAGCGTATGCCTGTCTTCTCTCATTAGTATGGGAAGATTGCTCATAACGAGTTTCATATAAAGCAAATGATACCGGTGCTTCCTCACCGTTTTCATCAATAATTGGCTCAAATTCCATATCAGATGTTTTACTTCGAGAGTAAATCATGAACGGACTCTCCAAAACTTCACCTAACGAAGCGAGTACTGTTTCCGTTTCTTGTGATAGTTGATGAGCTTTTGCTTCCATCAATTCTAGTAAGGTTTTGCGGTATGTTTCTAAAGCTTTTTCCATAAGAAGGTATTCAGCTATCCTACCTTCTGGTAATGCTAAAATTTCAGCATGAATGAAAGAGACGTCAGCATTCATCCTCGCAACAACAGCGGTTAGATTACTTAAATTTGCTTGATAAAGTGAGTTCGTTCCATCTTCTGAAGAACGTAAGTATACGTATGTACTGACCCGAACCGTCCTTAGTTGAAGTTTTTCATAGGCTGCAAGACAAGCTAATAAAACCTCTGCACCTTCAGCTAGACGACCTCTATATGTTGTTACTTCATTTATGTCGTTCCCTAATAGAGCTAATTCTTCTTCCCAAGCTTCATTGGAAGTGAAGAGTTCATCTAAATTCCACGTTTGTTCACTAGGTACCTCACTACGAGTTAATCGTTTTGACATCTTTTTCTCATCTCCCAGTGTTCATTTTAGTTAGGTATTTCGATAATCGAAATTATGATTATTATACCCTTTCTGAAAAGGCAAGGAAAGAAATGTGAATAGAGACTTTAATAGGTGAACAGTAAAGTTAGATCGACAAGTAAAAAACGCAGTCAAATGTCTGCGTTTTTTCAGATTAATTATTGATAGTTTTTCTTGCAAAAATGGTTTGTCTTCCCTCTCGTTCATTTTCTTCATAAAAAAGAACGTGCCAGTCTTTAAATTCAGAAAGCAATTCTTGTTGCTTCAGTTTGAACTGATCAGATATTCTCTGTTCTTCATTCAGTGGAGATGTATAAAAGGTTTCCATAAAAAAATAACCGTTTTCCTTAATAATTGATTTAACAAATGGGAAAGTCAATCGATCAAGATAATAAGTGATTACTACTAGGTCTAATGATTGCTTTTCTATATGTAGCTTACTTAATTCAGTCAGATCACATAAACGAGGCTGAACCGTAAGCCCCTCCTTTTCGACTTGTTCTGTCACAAAATCAATAGCAACGTCAGAAATATCAAATGCCTGGACTTGGTAGTTAAGATCTGCAAGGAAAAAACTATTTGCACCAAGACCACAAGCAAGGTCAAGAGCTAAACCTCCATTAAGGTATGATGATAAGCTTTTTAGTCTTTCGTTTGGAGCTTGGTGCACATGGTCATTTAAGCGATCTTTGTATTTATTATTCCATTTAGATTTCGAATCCAATGAGAGACCTCCTTTTCTATGGTAAGTATTTGATTTCCTATGTTTTAAACAGCGCATTAAAATAAAGGACTTTGTTCCCTCAATAAAACAGTTATAACTGGGTTAATTTCTTCTTAGTATAGAATATCAAAAAAAATACGATATTCTAAAGGGGTGTGTCGATATGGTTGAACAATTGGCGCTCAATGATATGATATCCATTATTCAAAAGGGGTTAGGTAAGTCTGTGATTCCCAAAAAAGTAGTAGTTATTGGGGCCGGATTAGCCGGATTAGTCACGGCATCACTTTTAAAGGATGCAGGACACAATGTGATCGTTTTAGAAGCTAATCATAGAGTTGGCGGTCGTGTTTTAACCGTTAGACACCCATTTTCTCGTGGCCTTCATTTTGAAGCTGGCGCCTCTCGATTTCCAGAAAACCATTTTCTTTTTTGGGAATATGTAAAAAAATTCAAGTTAGGAACTCGCCCTTTCATTAACAGTACTCCAGATGATTTATTCTTTGTGAATGGAATTAAAACACGAAGATGGTTATACAATTTAAATCCTAATATGTTAGGGTTCAACTTAACTGCCAAGGAAAAAGGAAAAACAGCGAATGAGCTGTTTGATTTTGTCGTTAATTCGCTTTCTCCATTTGTCCGCCGATACACTCCAATTCATTTTAAAGATGTACCGGAAATGTTAGACCAGTATACTCTTGATACGTTCCTTCAATTTAACCCTTTTGGTCCTTCATTATCCTCTGGTTCGATAGAGAAAATAAAAGTACTCTTAGGTCTTCAAGGGTTTTCTGAATACAGTGTTTATAGTATTATCCAAATTTTCCTTCCATGGTTTGAGGAAAAGCCAAGTTTTCATGAAATTGTTGGTGGTAACGACCGACTTCCGTTTCAATTTTATGAGCAATTAAAAAACGAGGTTCATTTAAATCGAAAGGTTACTCGTATTGAAGTTCGAAATGATGAAGTCTTTCTTACCTCTACCGATAAACTTAGCTTGAAAGAATCAATAACAAAAGCTGACTTTGCGGTGATAGCTATTCCGTTTTCTGCTTTGAATTTAATCCGTGTTGAACCTAGCTGGGCTTTTTCACAACAGAAACGGCAAGCGATACGTAATTTGCGATATATTCCTGCCACAAGAATAGGAATGGAGTTCAAGAGCAGATTTTGGGAAAAGCATGGAATATTTGGTGGGCAAACCGTTACTGATCTTCCGAATAGATTTATTTATTACCCAAGTAGCGGTATCGGTAGCATTGGACCTGCAATTCTTACTGCAAGCTACACACTAGGTGCAGATACACTTGCATGGGATAGTCTTACAGATTATGAGCGTTCAAACTATCTGCTACGAGACTTAGCCTATATATTTGGAAAAGTAGTTTATCAAGAATTTGTCTCGTCTGTTTCAATTAGCTGGAGACAGAATGCGGATATTGCTGGAGGTGCTGTGCCTATCTTAAAGGCAGGAGATCTTGCACAAACAGCACCGTTTATCTCGAATCCAGAACATCGAATTCATTTTGCTGGTGATCATGCTTCCACATACCCAGGTTGGATTGAAGGAGCGATTGAGTCGGGAATACGTGCTGCATTTGAAATTCACCATTTGGAGCAATAGATTGGGTTGTGGATTTCCTACCGTCTATTCATCGCTTTTTGCTTTAGCATAATTTGATACGATTTATCGATAATATCTGATAAAACATCGCCTTTATAAATCCGGCCAACTTTTGTGTTTTCTTGGTAGTACTCAACGATCGCATCTAATTGGAGGATCGTTTCCTTACTTACACGAACGTTTAGTTGTAACCTGCTTTCATCACTCATAAGCTTTCATCTCCTAAATTGTTATTTATACCCATGATATATCAACTGCTAGCAATTTACTATCTAATTGTTAGCGGTTGTTTAATTTCTATAATAATCCCTACCAGAAAATGACTAGAACCTTAATGTCCAATTTAACTTAGATTAGAGTGCGTTTATTTCATTTTGAAAAAAATCATAGATAGGCTTAAATGAATTTTTACCTAGTATTAAATAGGTATAGGTATCATTTTATGAGAAAATATGTCGACGTAGCTTAAAGAAACGTTTATGATGTTTAGTAGAATTGTTTCAAAAGGAGAATAAATTGTGACGCCAATGTTGTTTATACGACTACATTTAAATTAGAGAATTTAATTATCTTGGTAGGTACAATAGGAGCAAAATGATGAGCGAGATGTATGCGCCATTAGGGATTTTCGGAGTTTTGGGAAATCATGAGTATTACGGGAGGGCTATTCCCCTATTCGTTGATGAAATAAAAAAATAATATGAAAATTTTGTTAGATGAGGTCATCCTAATTGAAGATAGTTTTTATATCGTTGGAAGAAAAGATAAAACAGATCGAAACCGGCTATCGATTGAAAAGCTTGTAGAAAATATTGATCATTCTTTACCCATCGTCTTAATGGATCACCAACCTTATGAATTAGGACAAGCAATGAGGAACAATATTGATATAAGTCTTGCCGGACACACGCATCGTGGACAAATGGTACCAAATCACTTCATAACAAAAAAGATCTATGAACTAGATTGGGGCTATAAAAAGAAACAGCAGCTTCATGCTTTTGTTTCGTCTGGCTTTGGTTTTTGGGGCCCAGCAATTCGAATAGGAAGTCGTTCAGAGATCATCCAAATTGATGTAGTTTTTGAAAAATAATTTTTTAATCCCTATTATGGCTGGTGAACTATGTTTAAAAGACAACTACGAAAGCTTAAATATCTTTGTATAAGGCTACTTAGAATAAAAGATAACGCACATAGTATTGCCCGAGGCTTTACTATAGGTTTCTTAATGAATTTTATTCCATCTTTTGGTTTAGGTCCTTTTCTCTCAACTTTAGGGCCAAAGTTAGTTAGAGGAAATGTAGTTGCTGGATTCATTGGGGGTATCTTCTTTATTTGGGCATTTCCGTTTTTTTTCTACTTAAACATTATTGTTGGTGAAGCGTTATTGCCAATAAAAATCGAAACAAAAATCGAAATCATTATCGTTGAATTTGAAGAAGGTTTGGAAGAACCAGAACAAGTAATTACAGCCAGCTTAAAAATTGGTAAGGCTTTTTTAGTAGGAATGATTGTTAATATGATTTTGTTCGGTGCAGTCCTCTATTTTTTTATCTATTATGTCATAAAAAAATATCGAAAAGATATCCTCAAGCATTTTCACAAAGGTTGGACGTTAACTAAAAATAAAGAATGATAGGCGTTACTTCCTAAACGTTAAAATGAGACTTCAATGGTTAAAACCGTTGAGTCTCATTATTTAATCACTTTGATCAATGATGACAATATCTAGCACCCTTCTGCCAAACTGGCGAGCATCGTCCACATTTTCCATATAAATATCTAATGTCTTCCCTTTAATTGCACCACCACGATCTTCACAAATAAAGGTCTCGTTAAAAAATGGAATGTAGATTATTGTTCCAAATGAAAGTTCAGGAGGACAAGCAATCGTGTAGTTTTCCTGAACGAACTTTCCGGAAGCAGTGATCCTGTAAGCGGGGTGACCAGGTGATTTTCCTGTGCTTTCTGGCCCTGCTGTGTAGGCAGTTACTTCATATTTGTCATATATTTTTTTTTCCTCACTTTTCTGCTCGTGTTCAGATAAAATAATCGTTGGAGATGGATTTATTTGGACAGCATCTTGTCTTTTTTCAAAAAATGCGGCTGCTTTTATAATAATCGGATTTACTTCCTCAAAATGAAAGAGAAGCACACTAATAAAGAAAATTGTTGATAGTATTGCAGCAATTAATAGCCTCATCGTCATACTCCTTCATTTTGGTTCCTTATCAGTCTTGACCTCTTTATAATAGCATTTCGGGAAGGAAAGAAGGAATAGTTTGGCAAAGATAACTTTTAAAAACAAAAAGGCTGTACCAATAGGCATCTAATACCTTATGGGACAACCTCTTCATTATGATAAATTTTCAACCTCAACTTTTTCAATACCTTCTAAGGTTTTTAACTGATAGAAAACATCTGTTGTGAACATTTCTTTATGAGTCATAACAATAAAGGTTAGTAAATATTGTGTAGCTTCTTCCTTTACTTTTACACTACTAATTTTATAGTCAAATGCTTTGATGTGTTTAATCAGGTCCGTTAGTTGTATTTCTTTACTCGTATACATCCTTACTTTGATTTCCTTTTCTTTTAACCCTTTAGGACCAATTTTGTTGATTAAATAAGGAAGAATTTGAACAGCGAGAATGAGTAAACCGAGTGTGACTAGTGCTTCTTTATAAAAACTTGCACCTACAGCAATCCCAATAGCACCACACACCCAGAGCATAACTGCTGTTGTAATTCCTGAGATGACATCATTTTTTCGAACAAGAATGACACCCCCGCCAATAAAGCCGATCCCACTAATAACTTGGGCAGCAAGACGTAGTGGATCCATTGGTTTTGTGTAGGCCTCGCTATAAAGTTCTGCTGAATAGATAGAGACAATTGTTAACAAGCAACTTCCAACTGTTAAAATCATCGCAGTCTTTAGACCTGCAGGTTTGTGTTTTAAAGATCTTTCTAGTCCAATGATGCTTCCAATAATCGCAGCAAAAACAAGCTTTAATACATTTTCGTCGTAAAAAAAATGTATGAATTCAGTTACAAAGGGAATTGAAAATAACAATGGATAAACACTCCTAGTATATAAATGTCATAACAATAGAGTTCAAAGGAATATCTAACGTCCATAGTATTGCACCTATAATCATAATTATTAAGTTTACAATAAGGCGTCAGCAGCAACAATCTCTATTTTTAAATGGTCTTTACTTGCCAAATTAATTTCATATGGTTGTACTTCTTGGTTATCTTCATCCCTGATGACCCTAATTTCAGGTCTTCCGAATGCATCGAAATTATAGTTTGATACGATTCCGATTCGGCCATCGCTTAGCTTTACGGTTAGTCCTTGCGGGTAGATGGCGATGCAATTTCTAAAAAGTTCAATTTGTCTTGAATCAAAATGTGTGCCGCTCCCAGTATAAAGTAATTCAAGTCCTTGATGGGGTAACATTGATGGGCGGTATACTCGATGACTTGTAACCGCATCGAATACATCGACAACACTAATGATTTTTGCATATTTGTGGATTTCTTCCCCTTTTAAGCCACGGGGATATCCAGAACCATCCATTCTTTCGTGGTGCTGAAAGGCACAATGAGCGACGGTTAGCGGTATTTCATGGATTTTTCTTAATACTTCAAAACCTAGTTCAGTGTGAGATTTTACATGGTTGAATTCCTCTATAGTAAGTTTTCCTGGTTTATTTAATACCTCTTTTGAAATGTAGACTTTACCTAAATCATGCAGCATCGCACCTAAACCAATTTCTTCTATATTCTTTAGCGGTAGGCCGTTAGCAATGGCTAGCTGACAAGCGTATATCGTCACGTTTAGACTATGGCTATATAAATAATTTTCATGAATCTTTGTTGTTGCAAGAAGGTTTAAAGCAGTTTGGGTCTCTGTTAAACAGTTTAAAATATCTCTAAATATCTTTTGAAAGCTACGGATCGCCCTCTCTGATTTCATCATGCCACGAATTTTTGCTGTTTTTAAGTCAGCAATTGTATCTAGTCCTTCTGTTATAAGGTTAACGGCTTCAATGCGAAGTTCTTCAGGAATAGACTCAATAATTTCAATTCCCTCAGATTCTTCATCCTCTATATAAATCGTAAAAATATTGTATTTTTTTAAACCAGTAAGTAAATTACTCGATAGCTCAGTTCCTTCTGACAACAATACTTTGCCATTTGCATTATAAATCGTTTTCCCCAGTTTAATTCCAGGCTGACAGCGATCAAGTGTAATTAAACGCATGTTCTTCTTCCTCTCTTTGCGTTTTAAAAGTGATGTTACGTCACTATTCGACATTTTTATTAAAATTTCCTTCTTAAATGGTAACCGATTTAGCTCCCAGTATCCTAGTAAAATGTGATAAAATTTTGTTTTTTTCTCAAATAAAGTCAAATCTTGTTGTGATATATGTATAATTATTGTCGGAGGTGATCTAAATGAAGGTCTCATATGAAATTAAAAACGCATTTGATATTAAAGAAATAAAAGAATTATTAAAACCTTTTGGTGGTAGATGTGCCAAAGTTGATGGATCGCAATTGATCTATCAAATTAAAGATGAAAATGAGAGTCAAGCTTTAGAAGTTCTAAAAGAAAAAGGCTTTATTAAGTAAAAAGATACTTACATAAAATTAAGGCGTTACCTATTAGGTTAGCGTCTTAATTTATTTTTCGTGCTATTTTTCTTTGACTATTTTTTAATTTTGACATACATTAATTTAAAGTTGAATAAAATTAATTTGAAAAGTAATTCAATTTTTAAGGATTTTTAGTGATTTTCTTGCAATTATAGCTGTAATTTGATATGTTTGATCAAAGTTCATATTTCTTAACTTCAATTATATTTGAAGTGATAGAGGTGCAAAAACCATTAGTACAAATTTTGAGGAGAGTGAGCTCCGTTGATAGTTTGGAAAGGGGAATTTGCCGAAGTAACTTGTTACTCATAAAACTTGTTACTGGGCCTGTATTGAATAAATGCAGGACTGTCGTATAGTTATAAGACTATATGGAGGGCTATCTTACGCTGGAATAACTGAGAACGAATTCCTAGCAACAACGATTCCTTCGTTGTTGCTTTTTGTTTTTAACTCGGTTGGATCTTGTGATTTAGCTCTATTCACGAACTTACGTCGTCTTATTTTTGAATGGCGAACAAAACTTACTGAATAGAGGTGTGTTCCATGAATTTTGGACATTTATTAACGGCAATGGTGACACCATTTGACCAAAATGGAAAAATTGACTTTGAAGCTACTCAAAGCTTAGTGAATCATTTAATTGATAACGGTAATGATGGGATTGTTGTTGCAGGAACTACGGGTGAATCCCCTACCCTAACTACAACAGAAAAAGCAGAGTTGTTTAAATTTGTTGTTGAGGTTGTTGCTGGTCGTGTTTCTGTTATTGCGGGTACAGGAACAAATAGTACAGCCTCATCCATTGAATTAACAGAGATTGCAACTAAATCAGGTGTTGATGGAATTATGCTTGTCGCACCATATTATAATAAACCAAATCAAGAAGGTCTTTACCTCCATTTCAAAACAATTGCAGATTCTACTCATTTACCTGTTATGCTCTACAACATTCCAGGTCGTAGTGCAGTTAATATCCAAGTGGAAACAATCGTTCGTCTCTCACAAGTTACCAATATCGTCTGTGTAAAAGAAGCTAGTGGAGACTTAGATGCTATGGCTGATATTATTGAAAATACTGCGGATGATTTCTTGGTATATAGTGGTGATGATGGTCTTACTCTACCGGTATTAGCTATTGGTGGACATGGTGTTGTTTCGGTATCGGCTCATGTAATTGGCAAGGAAATGAAGGAAATGATTACGACTTTCCAAAACGGCGACTCGAAAAAAGCTGCTTCACTTCATCGAAAGCTTTTACCGATTATGAAGACAATGTTTATTGCTCCTAATCCGACGCCTGTAAAAGCAGCTCTAGAAATGATTGGACAAAACGTAGGTTCAGTCCGTTTACCTCTAGTCCCACTGACAGAAACAGAATTAGAGATAGTTAATGGCGCTATGAGAGGCAAATTGTTATCTCCAGTAATATAATATACACCCTCCTCACGGATTGGGAATTACCTAAAGGGCACATTGAACATTTCAATGTGCCCTTTAAAAGTTGTTGTTACTCAAAGAAAAAAACGACTTGGCTTAACCAAGTCGCTTTCGTTCTCTATTCTTCTACTGGACTAAACTCATGTGCCCAAACTTTCATTGTTGGAACCCATGGCATTCCTTTATGTAAAGATAGGATGGAGTTTTTATACTCCTCAAGTGTTGGGTATCCTTCGTCATTAGCGATTTCATCTGTTAAATCACCTAGTGTTTGGCGATAAACATTGTTTATTCTAAATGATTTGCCGTTTAAGACCATGATTTCTCCGATATCTGCGTAGCGTCCATTTCTTCTTACTGCAGTTTTTTTACCTTCTAAGATTTTTTCGATATCTGCAGCACCTGTTACTAGCCTATCTATTTCACATGTTTTTGGTGGTAATTTTTCAATTTCAGACATTATTTTCCCTCACTTTTGCTTTTTTTCTATTATAACATTAAGAGTGTAATAATGTTATAAAGTGTGCAAATTTTCGTTTTGTATGTATATTACTATTCTTTTCTAATAAAAATTTCATCAAATAGAAAGCGGCTGACTCATAAGTGGCTGCTCACCTCAAGTTGTTACTGTAAATAGAAAAAGAAAGGCATTCATATACAGTTTTTTGCTTGAGGTGACGGATACTATGCTTTTAAATCAGCCACTAATTATAAGGTTTTATCATTTTACGTGCATTGGAAAGATTCAATTCTCCGTAAATCCGTACCAAAGTAGACCCACATCCAGCCATTCCAGCGATAGCCTGAAATCGATCTTCTACCAATAAAGGTTGGGTAGAACCAGAATTGTTGACGGTTTGTCAACCAAACATAAGTGTACCGATACAAGCAGCCTCTAATCGCACCTGGATCAACTGCAAAAACTCCCACTTGTTGTTGTTGTGGTGTGAAGGCTGGCGGTGGTCCTGTAGGTGGTCCTACTTGTTGACCAGGTCCCGGAGGTATTCCCGGAGGTCCTGGTGGAGGCCCTGGCTGCCACGGTGGACCACCTGGCCCTGGAGGTCTTCCTGGTGGAGGTCCTGGAGGGCCAAATAGTCCGCCTGGGAAAGGAAACCATGAACCACCAAAAATTCTCTCGTCTTGGGCTGTGCCTTGGTAGTGAGTCGGTTGAATATGATGCGAATAATCATATCCTCCCCCATCTCCATGAGTAGCATAGCCGTAATTGGGATCTTCATAATAATTTGGATACATAAGATGCACTCCTTTTCGTCTAGGTTTACATCATCATATGCATGGGTAACCGGGCGAACATCTTGTCTAGAAGAAAAGGGCTTTTGACTATAAAAATCGAAAAACTAAGGTTAGGTCATATTACCAGTACCTTAGTTTTTCGATTTATTTTTTGAAGCAAATAAGCTTCATTTCCGTCATTTCTTCAATGGCATATTTTAATCCTTCGCGACCATAACCACTTTCCTTTACACCCCCATAAGGCATATGATCTACCCGAAAAGTTGGGATGTCGTTAATCATTACTCCACCCACCTCTAAATTAGAGGCTGTCTCAAATGCTGTATGCACGTTATTCGTATAAATACCAGCTTGGAGACCATATTTAGAATCATTGACGTAATCAACGGCTTCTTCGACTGAATGAACTTTATTAATAATGACTAATGGCGCAAATGCTTCTTGGCAAGAAACTTTTGAATGGCTTGTCACATTCGTTAAAACGGTTGGGTATAGAATATTCCCCTCTCGTTTTGCACCAATGAGAATTTTGGCATCTTCTTTAACTGCTTCATCAATCCATACTAGTGCACGTTCTACTTCTTTTGGTCTAATTAAAGCTGAGATATCTGTTTTTTCATCTAGGGGATCCCCACATACTAGTTTCTCAGCTTTTTTTACAAATTTTTCAAGGAATTGATCAAATAGATTTTCATGAACATAAATGCGTTGCACAGAGATACATACTTGGCCAGCATTTGCAAAAGCACCAAATACGGCTCTGTCAATAACTGTTTCAAGATCTACCCCATCATCGATAATTAACGCAGAGTTAGAGCCAAGTTCTAACGTAACTTTCTTTAAACCGGCTTTTTCTTTAATGAGCTTTCCTACTTGAGGGCTTCCGGTAAAGGTAATTCCTTTGACTCGTTCGTCTCGAATAAGTTTGTCTCCAGCAATATGACCGTGGCCTGGAATGATATTGAGGACACCTGAAGGCAATCCAGCTTTTTCAAATACATCAGCTAAAAATAATGCTGTAAGTGGTGTTTGTTCTGCTGGTTTTAGAATGATGGCATTTCCAGCAGCAATGGCTGGGCCAACTTTGTGAGCGACTAAATTCATTGGGAAATTAAACGGCGTAATGGCACCAACTACGCCAATCGGTTCACGAACTGTAAAGGCAATTCTTCCTTCCCCACCTGGTGCTGCGTCCATGGGTATCATTTCTCCAGTTATGCGACGTGCTTCTTCTGCAGCAAATTTGTAAGTCATAATTGTACGAGTGACTTCCCCTTTTGCTGCGGTGATTGGTTTGGCAGATTCTATGGAGATTAGTTTCGCGCATTCTTCTGCTTTTTCTTTTAATAGAGTAACAACTTTTTCTAAAATGTCAGCTCGCTCGTAGGCGGGCACTTTTGCGATGATTTTACTAGCTCGCACCGCTGCAGCGATTGCTAAGTCTGTTTCTTCCTCATTAGCAAAAGCAACATCAGCAATTTTTTCATTCGTATAAGGGGAATACAGTGATACATATGTTTTTGCTTTTATAAATTGACCATCAATATAAAGGTCGTACGTTTTTGTCATCCTATTAAACTCCTTTTCAATTCACTAATTCAACGATCACATCTTCAATGACGGTAAGTCCTTCTTGGAGTTGTTCGTCTGTGATCACTAATGGGCATAAAAAACGAAGGACGTTCCCATAGAGGCCAGCACCTAAAATAATGACGCCCCGTCTATTTACTTCTTGGACGATGTTCGCCACTAATTCTTTATTCGGTGTTTTTGTCTGATTATCCTCCACAAATTCAACCGCAGTCATTGCGCCTAAAGAACGGATGTCACCGATTTGTGGTACCTTCATTTGAAGTTTCTTGAAGCACTTAACAATTTGATTGCCAATTGTTTCTGCGCGTTCGCAAAGTTGTTCTTTTTCAAGCATTTCGATTACCTGTAGTGCAGCCACGCAGCCAAGTGGACTTCCACCATATGTGCCTCCGATCTCACCAATATTAGGAGCGTCCATAATTTCTGTGCGTCCTGTTACTGCACTTATTGGTAAGCCGGCAGCAATCGATTTCGACAAGGTCATTATATCAGGAACGACACCAAAGTGCTCCATAGCAAACATTTTTCCGGTGCGACCAAAGCCAGTTTGGACTTCATCAGCAATCATTAAAATCTTGTATTTTTCACAAATCGCTTTTACACCTTGGATAAAACGAACCGAAGGCACAACAAAGCCTCCCTCACCTTGAACCGGTTCAAGAATAACAGCGGCAATGTCATCAGCTGAAACTTCACTTAAGTAAAACTCTTCAACCTTTGCAAGGATTAAATCATCTAGCTCGTCATTGGTTAGTCCGTTAGGCTTTCGATAGTAGTAAGGGTACGGTAGTTTGTACGTATCAGTAGCAAACGGTCCAAAGCCATATTTGTAAGGTTTTACTTTACTTGTCAGTGACATTGCCATAAATGTTCGACCGTGATAGCCGCGTTCAAAGGAGATGATCCCTCTTCGTTTCGTATATTTTCTAGCAATCTTGACTGCGTTTTCAACAGCTTCGGCACCACTGTTTAAAAAAAATGTTTTTTTCTGATGAGTTCCAGGTGTAATCTCATTTAATTTTTCAGCTAAGGCAATATAGGGCTCATACATCATCACATGAAAAGAAGTGTGTAAATACTGATCAAGCTGAGCTTTTAATGCAGTCACAACTTCTGGGGGACAATGACCTGTGTTAATTGTTCCAATGGCACCAGCAAAATCAATAAACGTATTTCCATCTACGTCAGTGAGTAAGGCTCCCCTTCCTTTTTCAACAAACGTCATCGCGGTATTAAAAGGCCCTTTTGGCACGTGCTTGTAGCGCCGTTCGAGCATTTTTTTGGCAATTGGTCCTGGTATTTCTGTTTTCAAATCAATAGATTTCATTTGTTTACACCTCCATTTTCCGTTCCACACCAATCAATGACTGTTAAAGCAATAATTTCGGCTGCTTTAAAAATTTGCTCTATTTCAATGTATTCATTTGGAAAATGAGCCATACTTGATGTTCCAGGGCCAAAGACAATCGAAGGCGTTTTACCAACTTGCGTGAGGAGACCACCATCTGTTCCCCATGGTGATGCTTCAATTACTGGGGCTTTGCCTGTGACTTTTTCATAGTTGGCTTGTAAGATTACCATTAACGGATGTTTTTCATCAATAGCACCCGGGAGCCATTGAGCTCCGTACCACTCAAGTTCAACAGGATGATCGTCAAACCAGGTGTCTACTTTAGCTAGCTCTTTTAACCATGAATCTAATTCTTGTTGGACATCCTCGATTTTTTCATTAGGAGCAATCCCAATTCTGCCTTCAAGCTTTACTAAGTCGGCGACTGAAGATGGCCAGTCGCCCCCTTCAATTCTACCAATGTTGATTGGGACGGGGATTGGGATGTTCTTATACAAGGGCTCATTGATCCGCTTGTTTCTTAAAGTTTCTAATTTCTCGATATGTTTGACAACAATAGAGCTTTTTTCGATGGCGCTAACCCCTTGGTACCTCGTACCGCCATGGGCCGAACGACCTTTGACATGAACACGAAACCATTTCGAGCCTTGTTGTTTTGGGAAAATTCGCATGTCTGTTGGCTCAGGAATAATAGCGGCATCGGCATGATAACCCTTCATGATCGCAGCTAGGGTACCTGCCCCTCCACTTTCTTCTTCTACAACACTGTGAAGAATGACATCGCCTTTCAGTTGGATGTTTAGTTGTTTAATAGTTTCTACAGCTAAGTAAAGGGCAAGGTTCCCGCCCTTCATATCGGTTGTGCCACGGCCATACATTTTTCCGTCATTGATGAGCCCATCGTAAGGCGGGTTCTCCCATTGTCTCAGGTCACCGGCAGGAACGACATCAACATGGCCATTTAAAACAATAGAGTTGCCGCCACCTGTTCCTTTTAACACACCAACAACGTTAGGACTTCCTAAAAACGTTTCTCGATTAGAAAAAAAGTAAGGGTGTTTTTTTAATGCTATGCCGTCTAGTTCCCACTGATCAACTTCAAGTCCCATTTTTTGAAGTTTAGAAGCAATCAACTCTTGTACAGAGGCTTCATTTCCTTGTGTGCTAGGGAATTGGACTAGCTGTTGTAAAAAATGAACAGCTTCTTGGCGATGAATTTGTAACCATTGACTGATTTTTTCTTGTAGATTGCTCATGACGATCCTCCTAATCTATAAAGGTGGAAGTATAAAGGCTAGGTTATAAGGATGTCTACTGTTTCTCCTAGTCAAAAATCAAATAGTCTTCAGTTCCTTACTTATAATAAAGTCTGCATCTGTATGTTTTCTAATATCAGCAACGGTAAAAGGCTCCATGACCTCTAGCAAAAGTAGTCCTTCTTTCGTTACTTCAAATACAGCCATGTCGGTAATGATTAGATTGACGCAGTGTGGTGCTGTTAGTGGAAGTGTACAAGTTTTTAAGATTTTCGGACTTCCATTTTTACTAACGTGATTCATAAGGACAATTACTTTTTTTGATTTTTGTGCGAGCTCAATGGCTCCGCCCATTCCAGGCACTTTTTTTCCCGGGACAATCCAGTTAGCTAAATCACCCTGTTCACTGACTTCTAGTGCTCCTAAGATCGTTACATCGACTAAACCGCGGCGAATGATCCCAAATGCTGTGGCGCTATCAAAGTAAGAACCACCTGGAACGATCGTAATTGGGTATCCACCAGCATTACAAAGATTTTCATCTTCATCTCCTTTAACAGGACTTGGTCCAGTACCTAAAATTCCGTTTTCAGCATGAAACATGACTTTCATTGCATGAGGAATATAGTTTGCAACTAAAGTAGGAATGCCAATGCCTAGATTTACAGTCATTCCTTGTTGAATTTTTTTTGCAGCTCGTTTGGCAATACGTTCTCGGTTATCTATTCCCATACCCATTTCCAATCGACCCCTTGAGATTTAATAACAAAATTAACAAATACACCTGGTGTGATGATCTCTTCCGGATCAAGCTGACCAATCTCCACAATCTCTTCTACTTCGGCAATGGTCACTTGGCCTGCCATAGCAACGAGGGGATTTGTATTTCGGGCACTTTTGTCGTAAATTAAATTGCCGTATTTATCAGCTTTTTTTGCATAGACAATAGAAACGTCAGCCATTAAGGCTGGTTCAATTAGGAAGCTCCGACCACTGACTTCAACAGTATCTTTGTTTTTAGCGATTATGCTATCAATGCCAACGTCAATGAGTACGCCACCTAAGCCCATTCCACCAGCACGGATCCGTTCGACCAGGGTTCCTTGTGGGGAAAATTCTACTTTTAGCTTTCCTCCTGTCATCTGGTTTCCAGCAACGGGGTTTGAGCCAATATGGGAAGCAATCAGTGTACTTGCTCTTCCTTGACTGACAAGCTTACCAATACCGATGTTGGGAAACCCTGCGTCATTTCCGATTAAATGGAGGTTCTTAACCCCTTTAGCTAATATGCCATTGATGATCGTCGGAGGATTGCCAACGCCGCCAAATCCCCCGTACATTAAAGTACATCCGTCTTGAATATATTCTAAAGCCTTTTCTAAAGTTACGACTTTCATGACACCTGACCTCCATCCTTTGGACGTAGCTGTTCATCTACTTTGATAAATGCTTTCTTCAAGCGAATAACTAATTCGTCGACCTCCTCCTTTGTAATGACTAGTGGTGGCGAAATTAAAATCGCATCACCGGTAATCCCTTCTTCACCAGCGCTTGAAGGATAAACGAGTAATCCATTTTCCATTGCTTTTTGAATAACGAGGTTCGCTAGTTTAATTGGCGTTCTTAATTCTTTGTCATAGACAAATTCAATACCAACTAATAGTCCTTTGCCGCGCACATCACCGATAAAGGCAAATTCGTTCGCTAGTGTTGATAGTTTGTGAATAAGATAGTTGCCCATCATTTTTCCTCGGTCGACCAATTGATTTTTTTCGATATATTCAAGGACGGCTAAAGATACAGCTGCTGATTGGGGGTTGGCACTATACGTGTGCCCACTCATGATCATTTTTGATCCTTTTAAAATAGGATCCATGACACGTTCACTGACTAAAGTAGCAGCCATTGGTGTGTAGCCGGCAGTCATCCCCTTACCAAGGGCAACGAGATCTGGCTGAACGTTCCAATGTTCGATAGCTAACATTTTTCCAGTCCGACCGATCCCGGTCATCACTTCATCGGCGATAAATAAAATGTCGTTTCGATCACAAATCTTTTTAATTTCAGTGTAATAATCATCAGGTGGAACAATCGCCCCTCCTGCTGCCCCGATAATAGGTTCAGCAATAAAGGCAGCGATCGTTTGTTTGCCCAGTCGCTTAATGACTCGTTCTAATTCACTAGCGCAAAGAAGTTTACAACTTGGATACGTAAGGTTAAATGGACAGCGATAACAATAAGGGGCGGAAACAGTTGGGAAGTCTTCTAGTAATGGAATGAAACGCTCTCTGCGGCCAACATGACCTGACATCGATAAGGCACCTAAGGTAATGCCATGGTAACTTATAAAACGGGAAAGAACTTTAGTTTTTGTGAAAATCCCCCGTTCCTGCCAGTATTGAATGGCAATTTTCATCGCAGTTTCTGTTGCCTCTGAGCCACTATTAACAAAAAAAGACCAATTTAAATCACCTGGTGTCATTTCACTTAATTTTCTTGCTAGTGCTTCGGCAGGCTCACTTGTAAACTGGGAGCGATAAACGAATGAGACTTTATTTGCTTGATCATTAATCGCCTTAATAATTTCAGGCACACCATGCCCGATACTTGCGGTTACTGCTCCAGAAGAACCATCAATATATTCTTTTTTATCTTTGTCGTACAAATAGACGCCTTTTCCGTAGTCAATCGTGGGATAAACCGCGTCTAAAACAGGTTTAATTAAATGGCTCCGCTTCACTTTAATTCTCCCTTCATACGCCACTTAGGAAGATTACTGATAGAGTCAGACAAAATTTAGTGGTGTGTTTGGCGAAGATGTTTAGATAGAAAAAAATTTTGTCTAGTTACACTAACTTTTTTACCCAAATGTTCATGTTTTCGTACTGACCGTTCATTACACAGTTGTTTCCTAATCTTCCTGTGTACAAATAGCCTAATTTTTTTAAACAGGCGTTCATCCCAAATGACTGGGCCCTTGCTAATGAATAGGAGCAGTAAATTTGGCGACTAATTAACTCTTCCTCAAGTCCCGAGATTAATAGCTGCATAAAGCCGTACTTTCGATGCTCTTGTAGTGTGGCACAGTCAGTCATTTCAGCATTATGATATGCCTCATTCACTTCTGCTGACGCAGTGCTTACAATTTCACCGTTCCATTCGATGATTTTAAAAATCGTTCCTTCTTCCATCACCTTCCCAATGTAGCTTTCATCATCCATTGGTGTTGGGTATGTTTGAAAAACTAGTTTGTATAAAGAAGCTAAAGATTTACAATCATCCATATTCGCAAGGCGGATTGAGTAGCCAGCTGGCAAAACGTTTGATTGTGTTGGATTTGGGAGTGCGGTAATTTTCTCTAAGAAGAGATCTTCTTCTTTCCAAGATGGGCTTGTGCGACGATCGACATTTACGTAATGAACCATGAAAAAAGCATCGTTGCCGTTAAAATAGCCATTGATCGTGCCCTCAAATACATAGCCATTTGAAAGAAATGTTCGCCAGTCTTCCTCGCGTGCTTTAATTAGTTCTTTTGTAAAAGAATATTGCTTTGCTAGCGCTTTCATTCTTATTATGATGGAATTTATATTACCGCGATAATCGTCAATACGAATTCGTTTATTTACAAAATCTAAATAGACAAGCATTGTAAAATCAGGACCTGTCTCCCACATTGAAATGTAAGGTTCTTTCATCAATGTTTCCCCCTATCTTTAAGGAAAGTGAGCCCCTTATTAGGACTCACTCTGTTTTAGTGCGAATATATTTTTATATTGAGCTGACATTAATTCTTTATAGGTAAATTCCTTTTTGCCTTTAGGTAGCTCACGGGCGTATAAGGACATATCAATGTCATGGTTCATCTCATCTGATAAATATGATCCACAATTTACGCATGTAAATGCAGGTATTTCTAAAATGTGAACTGCATCTGTCCCATCAGGTAAAATCCAATAGCAGTCTTTCGTTGTTTCTTTTACTTCTGTGTTATCACACCACATGCACTCCAAAAGTCATTCCTCCCTACTCGTTTATGAGGTCTCTAGGTTTTTTTTGTTCTTTTTCTCTTGAGACTTGATCAACTTCTCTTTCATTTGATCCCGCTTTTCCCGTCTTTCCTTTAAGGAAGAATGCTCAGTTGAGGAGTTGTATTGTTCTCGTTTTTCTTTTCGGCGTAGTCCCTCAGGTACAAGGTTGAATTTATCATCATTTAACAACGCCGCAACACCAACTGCTTTCTCTTTTTCTGTAATTCCGTAGATTTCGTTAAAATAAGCATCTGCACGCCCTGGAACATAGTTTTTCGGTTCTGGGTATGAGGAAATTACGCCTTCAAAATTACGTAAAACGACCTTGTCTGGACTTTGCGAAATTAAATAGTTAGGTTGCAGTGTGATTTTACCACCACCACCAGGAGCATCAACGACAAATTCAGGTACCGCATAGCCTGAAGTGTGACCACGTAACCCTTCAATAATCTCTAACCCTTTTGAAACTGGGGCACGGAAATGACCGATTCCTTCTGATAAATCACATTGATAAATATAATAAGGGCGAACTCTTGTTTTCACTAAGTCATGCATTAATTTTTTCATAATGGCTGTACTATCATTAATCCCAGCTAAAATTACAGCTTGATTACCTAGTGGCACTCCTGCCATTGATAGCATGTCACACGCCTTCTTCGCTTCTTCAGTAATTTCGAGAGAGTGGTTGAAATGTGTATTTAACCAAACAGGATGATACTTTTTTAAGATATTGCAAAGGTTTTCGGTAATTCGTTGTGGGAACACAACAGGCGCTCTGGTACCGATCCGAATAATTTCAACATGTGGAATAGCGCGTAAGTTTTTCAGAATATATTCCAAAATCGTGTCGTTAATTAGTAAGCCATCGCCACCAGAGATTAATACGTCACGAACTTCGGGAGTGTTTCGAATATAGTTGATGACAACATCCAGCTGTTTTTTTGGAACGCCCATACCTACTTGACCAGAAAAGCGGCGTCTCGTACAGTAGCGACAATACATTGAGCATTGATTTGTGACTAAAAATAAAACTCGGTCAGGATAACGGTGAGTTAATCCTGGTACGGGTGAGTCTTCATCTTCAAATAATGGATCCTCAAGGTCATACTTGGTTTTATGAATTTCTGCGGATAATGGTACCGATTGCATACGGATTGGACAACGAGGATCGTCAGGGTTCATTAAAGATGCGTAATATGGAGTTATGTTTAAAGGTATCGTTTGTGTTGAAATTCTAACTCCTTCTTCTTCATCAGGAGTTAGGTTGACAACCTTTTTTAAATCGTCAAGGGTGCGAATAGTATTCGTTAACTGCCACATCCAATCATTCCATTTTTCCTCAGGTACATCTTTCCAAAGTTCAATTTCTGTGTAATGACGTCTGAAATTATTTTTCTCTGTGTTCATAGTGTAGCCTCCTCGGCGTTTTTTGAGTTTGAAAGATTAAGTATCGAAATTTCAGGCAATCAGCACTCGTTTTCTTATACTCACCTATAAACATGCAAAACTCATGCCAAAGATGGAACACCATATTAACAACAATAAAAACGTAAAAACGCAAAAAAAATGGCAGCTTTGTGAAATATTTGCTGCCATTTTTTTTGCACCCTTATTTTTCGATGCCATATTTATTTAGTTTATACTGAAGTGCTTGCCTTTTTACGCCTAACGCTTTCGCTGTTTGACTAATGTTGCCATCGTTTTCCTTGAAGGCTTGCAGGATTGTTTCTCGTTCAAATTCCTCCATAATATTTGGAAGGTCGATCTTGCCTGCTTGGGGTACGATTGATACTTGTTCAGGTACGGTCGTTGTTTGAAGCAAATGCTCTGGTAAATGCCTCTTTTCAAGTCTTTCATAACCGATGTCCATAACATTAAATGCTGATTCTATGGCATGGCTGAGTTCGCGGATATTTCCTGGCCAGTGGTAATGACGTAATAGCTGCAATGCTTCATCACTTATTTCATGAACATTTGAACCAAATGCTTCATTAAACTTTTTCAAAAAATAGGTTACTAGAAGAGGAATATCTGATTTTCGTTCTTGAAGTGTTGGTAGTTTTACGTGTACGACATTTAGGCGGTAAAATAAATCGGTGCGCAAAATCTTTTGCTCAAGAGCTTTGGCTGGCTGTATATTCATCGCCGTAATAATACGAACATCCATTTCTTTCTCTGTATCGCCACCAAGGCGACGAACTTTTCCGTCTTGGAGAACCCTAAGTAATTTCGCTTGAAGTAATAGGTCCAAGCTATTCAACTCATCCAAAAATAAGGTCCCACCATTTGCTTGCTCAAAGATACCAGGTCGATCAATGGCTCCAGTAAAGGCCCCCCTCGTTGTACCAAACAACAAACCTTCCATTAGCTCTTTCGGTACAGCAGCACAATTTAAAGCAATGAACGGTTCTTCCCGCCTAATGCTTGCGTTATGTATACTTTGGGCAACAAGTTCTTTTCCAGTTCCAGTCGGACCACAAATCATCACTGGAGAAAGCGATCTAGCGGCTTTTTTCGCAATCATTAAGGCTTTTTGAAAATTAGCGCTAGTTCCAATCAAATCACAAAATTGAAAGTCCGCAGATCCCTTTGAAGCCCTCCCTTTTTTCTTCGTTTCAAAAAGCTCTTTTCGTAATTCGAGAGTTTGATCATACATGCGAACAATTCTAGTAATATCCTTGGCAGTTTCAACAGCACCAATAATTTCATCACCTTCATACAAAGGATGTGTGCTATTAATGGTCGTTATTTGCTTTCCTTGTAAGTTCACGTAAGTTTGCATTGCCTCAACGGTTTCAATGCCTTTCTTTAAAGCTAAATTTAGCGTGCTCGTTTCAGAAGTTAACGATGGATATAAGTGAAAAATCGTTTTCCCTAAAACCTTTTCACGTTCCATTCCATCTATTTCAGCCATCGTTTGATTATAAAAAACTGTCGTTCCGTTTTTATCGACGACATGGACACCAACATGAACGATGTTTAAAACCCATTCATAATGTTTCGACCACTCCATTTTCTTTTCCTCCTGCCCTTTGGTTTTTGGCTAGGACCTTAAAAAACTAGTTATCTACTTATTATATGAATGTTTTACCAGTTTAATCAAATAACTGAAAAATTCCACAATTCAAAAAGCCATATTGAACGTTCCAAGGACCTAGTCAATATGGCTTTAAATACATTTGTTAGATTAACCTACTTTTGATTTTACTACGTTAGATGAAGGTCTTAGTTTTCTTTCTACGTAAAGGACAACAACTAAAAAGGCTAACCCACCAACAAAACGGAAAATAGATGAAATCCCCATTGCTACATTCATTCCGTAAAGCTCTAAAAATAATACGCCTAATTGTGGTGCGATAAAACCGATCCCTGCAATGACGACATTATAGCTTGCTAGGTAGGATGTCCGATCATTTTCAGGTGACACTTTTAATAACTGATTAAACAAGAGCATCGTTGTTCCAGCAACGAATGTTCCTGACCATAAATTTACCATTGTTAAATAAACGAGGTTTGTTGATAAAATGGTTAACACCGGTGCCGTTGTCATTCCAAGAGCAGCTATCAAAAGCATGACACTGTTCCCTTTTTTATCGGCTAACCTTCCCCACCACTTATAACTAGCAATCTGGGAAACTTGGTTAGCTACTGTAAATAAACTAACCCAAAAAGCAGTAGCCCCTGCATAATTGATTTGATAAATATTAAAAAGTGGCCAAGCCATTTGCCAACCAAAGTTAAATAAGAGTGCGCAAATTAAAAAATAAACGTACGGCTTATGCTTAAGCATCTTTTTCAAGAAACTAAAATCTAGCTTTTTTACGTTTCCAGCCTTTTTTGGAATAACTCTTCGGTGCTCAATATGTTTCATTAGATAATAAACTTCTAATACTCCAAATAAAAAGCCTAAGGTAAAAAAGATTTGGTAAGGCCCTGCAGCACTTACATCAAACATGTTTAAGATCACACCGACAATAAAGGTCGTAATCATTCCAACAATGGTTAAGATACGGTTTCTTTCGCTAAAAAATTGACCTCTACGTTCATCAGGGATAAGATCGCCAATAAACGATTGCCAAGACAACGTCGACAGCGCTGTTGGAAAATTCATTAAGGCAATTAAAACGACTAAAATCCAAGCTTGGTTTACGTAAGGGATAAATGGTACGAAAACAAGCAGTAATAGAAAAAAACGAGCCATGAAAATTGAAATGGCGGTAAACTTCTTCTTCGTTTCTAACCGGTTCAGCCAAATCGCTCCTGGGATCATGGCTAAAATACTCATTAAAGAAGGCAGGGAACTAAGTAAGCCAACTTGCTGATTGTTTGCTCCTAACACTTGTATAGCGAATAACGGAATAAAGCCGGAAACTAAACTCATGGCAATAATCGAAAATGCACCATTCCATATACTATTGCGTTCATTATTTTTAATTGTCTCTGGTAGGTAAAACATACCTCTTTCATCTTCCTTCTATGTTTAGTGACACGAAATGTTTATAGAAGGATTTTACTCCTGTGAGGAGAAACAATCAATCTTTTTTTTAGTTGGAAATTTATAGGCGCAACACTCGGTCTCGAAAATCATAGGCTAATAAAAAAGTAAGGAGTTTTCCATGTATAGTTATCCGTACCGTTACATTCCAAACTATTATCAACCACCACCAATTAGTTACTATCCCTACCCGAATCCGTATGCATTTGATCCTTATAAAGTTGAGCTTCCTAAAGTTAGCGATCCATTCCAACGTTGTCGGAAAAAATGTTTATCGTTAGGGTACCGGCCAGGATCATTTGGATGGCAGTATTGTATGCAAGGCTGTTCGGGTCTGCTTGGTTCATTATTAGATGATCCGCAGTTTGTGGAGGATATGTTGGAGGAATAGCATAAGATTTTTACGAAAAATTGCGGCGGCTTAAATGAAATCAAATAGGCCTCAATCTTTAAAATGAGGCCTACCAAGAACTAATAACATCTATTTTTTTATCATTTGATCGACCTTTGTTTTCATTGCTGAGATGACCGTTCGCTTATATCGTAATGCTAAAACTAAGATTTTTAATTGCTCCATTCTTGATAAGTTCTGGAACCGTGGTTCTTGTTTTAAGAACGATCGAACGATTGACCAGCTTTTTGGGGTCATCGGGAAATCATCCAAATTTTGCTTATTTCGCACCTTAGAAAACCATGACTTTAACCCAGAAGAAGTTGACTCATCAACGATACAAGGTGCATAAATGTTTTTTGGGCTTTTCTTAAGATGATCAAAGTGATCTTGCCCATTTAAAATACTATAGCTACCATCTTTGCTTTTTTTTACAACCAAAATATACATGCAGTCCGACATGAAACGTTGAAGTTTTTTGACATGACCTGATATTTTTAAAGAAGGATCGGGCTTGATTTTACTCAAAGGTATATACTTTACAGTAAATTTCATTCTCATCCTCTCCCTATTTAAGCTAGGTGTAAATTCTAGTAGCGGTTTGACAGGAGCTTATGAAGTGGCTAGAGCGATATAAAGTTAATAAAAAATTGACTGTCTTTAAGATCATATTCACAGTGTTCGTGAGTATGCCTACTAGTTTTTTACTGCATATTTGGATCAGCGGGAAATAGTGTTAAGAACACGCATACCAATATAGAAGAGGAATTTTTTCAGTCAACAGAGAATTCTTTATAAGTGCTTATGATTTCAAATCGTTATCAATCTTATAAGGGAGAGATCAGTGATGGTATTTCTTTATGTTTTTTTATCCGTATTTGGCAGTGTTCTTCTTGCTGTTATTTTCGGAATTCCAGTCGTTTCAGCATCGGGTATTTCCTTCTTCCCCTACGAGTATTTTATTTTAGGTTTGACCTCCTCTGTTGGGTATTACTATTTTGTTTATACAAAGGAAAAGGCTTTTAATAAGCAACATATCCTAACTGGCTTCTCTTTTGGAATACTTGCTTTGCTGACAGTGATGCTAATTCAATATATGGTTATAAAAAAATTGTTTGGTGAGACAATTTCTGCTCTAATGTATGTCAACATTTTCAGGTATGAAATACTCGTTTTTCTAATTGGAAGCATTGTGCTTCCCCTGTTTAAAATAGGTGGTCAAATTAAATGCAAAGCATGTAAACGTGGTTATTTCACTGAGGAGTTGCTATTTGAGGTTAATCAAGATTACCAACATGATGTAAAACGATTTATCCAGTTGGCTGACAATGCAAACCAATCAGAGCTTAGTGATTTTATTATCGAAAGAAGATTATCTACTGGGTTTAATTCAAAAATAAAAGGCGAAGAAACTTCACAACATTCTTTTTACTTACTTACCTGCACTAATTGTCATTCGCAATATATCTCAAGAGGGAAACAACGTGATATTAACGATGATGATTCAAATCAATCGTATAAGATCGTAACAAAAATTCATTTAAATGAAAAATTATTGTGTAATAAACAGTAAAGAGGATAGGTTTGCAGAGAAGTAATTTCTGCAAACCTATCCTCTTTGCTACATGTGGTATAGCGATGTAATCAGCGGTTTACTTTATTTTTCCTTTTCTTTGATCTTTTCACGGATACTCTCCAATTCTTTTAACGATAACTCACTTAGTGAATTTTTAATTTCCTCCTCAATCTCGTTTCTGTTGCTTTCGCGATATTGATCCCACCATTCTCTTAACCCATCTGTATTTTTAAGTAGGTAATCAATATCGATTTCCTCTATCTCATCGTCTGACAAATAATTTAATACAGCAGCTAGCAAACGATTAAGCTTTTCGATTTCCTTTTCATCTTCGCTGTTAGCGATCTCCAAATCTGCAACCTCGTTAATAGGCGTGACTTTTCGTGGCATTGTATCGCCTCCTTAATATTCCAATACTGTTATGTCTCTAGTATGACCAATATATTCTGGCTCCATTAACAATTATCGGGGTAGTGATCTTATTGGATTTAATACTAAACAAACCTATCCCAAAGTATATTGCCAAGTAAAAAGCGCCCCTCCATTATTGAAGGACGCAAGTGATTTAGAACAATTTTATCTCCGTTTTTCATGCATGTACTTTAGCCATTTTTTTAACTTAATACTGAATACAAAATACCCCACACTAGAAACAAAGGATATTCCTGCTGAAAGCTGCATAATCAACGAATGCGATGTATAAATTCCTGTTGCAACTCCGATAAGTCCAAGCAGTGTTAGTTGAAATAGCTGCTTTTTATAGTTTTCATAAATTGTGAATTGAAAATGCCTTCTTTGTTCTGTTTCCTTGATTTGTTCGAATTTTT
Source organism: Anaerobacillus isosaccharinicus (assembly GCF_001866075.3). GTDB lineage: Bacteria > Bacillota > Bacilli > Bacillales > Anaerobacillaceae > Anaerobacillus > Anaerobacillus isosaccharinicus. The sequence goes on from NZ_CP063356.1 coordinate 3,922,760, forward strand.
GCGGTGCTTTTAAAAACTCTGTAGCAGAATGCATGACCTTGAATAATGGTTGAGACTGTATCCAGTACCAGATAAAAGACCATTTTTTATTGCCTTGCTTATTTAGCCAATCGAGAAAAATAGGTTTTACTAGGTGAATCAACTCTTTCTCTGGAACTAAATTTCGGATAGTCCCTTCAATTGTAATAAAAGAGCGTCCTAAAAAAACAAAACGTGTTGGAACTTGAATTGGAAGGGCTTGAAGCATGTCGTTCATTTCTAGCTTTAAAGCGATAAGGTCCATTTCCTTCAATTGAGCTGGGTGGAAAGACATTAATTCAGCCAACAAGTTTTCTATCGTTCTCGAATCAGCTCCTGGTTGTAAAAATCCTAATTGTGTTAAGTAGTCTACTGATTTAGGATAATTTTTAGATAGGATACTTTCGATAAGCGCTTCAAAATTTGTTGCATCTCTTTTCGAAATTTCGCCTGTCATCCCAAAATCAAGTAAGATGATCTTTCCTTCTGTTGAGACTAGTACATTGCCTGGATGTGGATCTGCGTGAAACATGCCAGGCTCAAGCCATTGCGGTAGGAATACTTCAATAAGCCGTCCTGCCAACTCTTGCCGACTTAAGTTTAATTGATCCAACGCTTGTTCATCGGTTAGTCTAATTCCTCTCACCCATTCCATCACAAGTACCTTGGATGTACTTAGCTCCGTATACACATCAGGAATTTTTACGGCTTCATTATCTTTATATCGATCTTTAAAATAAAGTAACGTATTTCGTTCTTTTGCAAAATCAAGCTCTCGTTCAATCACCTGTTTAAGTTCTTTAAATAAGACTATTAAGTTGATAAAGCCTTTTGGAAGAGGAATTAAGTAATGAGCAAACCAGATAATAATACCTAAAGTACGAAAATCAGTCTGTACGATTGAAGATATATTTGGACGCTGCACCTTAATGGCAACCTCTGTTCCATCTTTCAGCACACCTTTATAAACTTCGCCAATAGAAGCAGAGGCAATTGCCTCTTTTTCGATGGAAAGAAAATGATGTTCAATGGAACCTCCCCACTCAGCTTCAAGAATTATCTTTATCTCTTCCCATTCAGAAGGAGGAACTTTATCTGTAAGATCTTGTATTTGAGAGATAAAGGCGCTAGGAAGCAAATCGGCACGAATACTTAGAATTTGGCCGACTTTGATTAGTAACCCTTCTAATTCAAATAATGTTTTTCGAAATCGTTTTCCGATTTTCTCCCACAATAGTTCCCACTCGGGATCAGTTTTTTTTGTGATCTTATACCAATAAATCTGAATGAAGATAACAAAGGCCATGGAAAGTACCTTTGTCATTCGCCCTAATTTATTATTTGTCTTCAACACGTATTCACTCATTTCTAATTGAGAGATTCTATTTTAGTAATCTAGAAATTAATTTTTCAGAAAAAATAATAGTTCTGTTTTCTCACCGACTTTTTCGAAACCACATTTTTCATACATTTCCATGGCAGTATTGTCACTTTCTGTAATTAAGTAAGCGTGTTCGATATTGTTATGAAAAGCTTTCTCTAAAAGATGTTTAAGTACCGAAGTTCCAAAGCCTTTCCTCTGGTATGCTTCTAGAATATCGAAATCTTCCATTTTAACAATTTCCTGTGACTGCATATACTCAATATTCCCAATTGCAGTTTCACCACTATAACAGACAAAGAGTTGCACAGCCTTATCGTTATTTCTATAAACGCTTGCTTGTCCATTAATCCTACGTTGGGCGAAATCAAGTCCCATTCCTTCTGTATTTACAGCTATGTCAACATTGATCCCATCATCTAAGACTTGTTTCGTATCCGCACATAAAATTTTGCATTCTGGATTTCCATTTAATTCATTATATTTATTAGTGTTTATATACAAGAAGTTATAGATACATATTTCGGGTTTAATAGGGAGGTTTTCTAGTAGTGTTTCACTAACAGAATGATACGTCTCAACTCGAAAGAACCCTTTTGCTTTCGTTTCTTCTTTATCTAGTTCATTTAATATGTACTCAACTAATCCTTCTTTAGATTTGTATAAAGTGAAATTATGAGTGTACATGTCTGGTATAGCAGAGTTAGTAAATGTCAACGTATGATCACTTTCCACAACCTCAGAAAACATTTTAATATAGTCAATTTCAGTATCTTGTAATTTATCGATTAGATTTTTCATGATCTTTTCTAATCTCCTTTAGATTGAGAGTTATTGAGCTAATTCAAGCAGCTGTTTTCTTTCTGCTGCGATTTGCTTAAATTCGTATTCATGGTGATTTTGTTGTTCTCGTAACTGTCTTAGTAGACCGTCAACCGTTGTTTTTGTAGATTCAACTTGCTTAATAGAATCGGTGATTTTGCCATGAACAACCCAGTCAACAATCAGACCATCAAAAAAGTAATCAGCAAACGTTAACATGCCACTAAATTGAAGGTCGATATGGCCATGATTGACAACATCTTTTAACTCCTCTTGGAAATGGCGTATGTAAGTTTGGGCTTGATGAACATGATTTTTTGCATCGTCAATATGACCATGTTTAATCGCGGTTGTAATCATACCACCACCAACCATATCCCAAGTAGACCAGCCTCTTGCTTTTTCTAATGAATTAAGTGCTGTAGAAAGAGCGCGGGAAGTACCGTTCCCTGCGTCGATCGCTTCTTGATACTCTTTTAACGATGCCTTTAACTCTGCTTGCTTATCGGATAGCTCATATAATTGTTCGCTCCAAATTGACTGTTCGTCGTGGATTAGTCGTTCTTTTTCAATGAGAAGAAGTTGGTAGTCACGATCGGCGTGTCTGACTGTCTCAAGCTTAGCTGTCAGTTCAGCTATTTCTGTTTTCATTTCTTCCATTGTTTCAACTGCTTCTTCATATTTTAATTGAGCAGCTAAAGATTCTTGCTGTTCTTGATCTAATTTCTCTAATTTCTTACCGATAATCGTATAAAAAATGTTTGTTAGGGAGATCTTCTCAAGCTTCTCCACATCTTTTTGTTCTTTTAAAAGTTGGTTTTTAAGTTGGCTGGTTTTCTGGTTTTGCTCATTTAAATACTCGCTTGCTCTTGCTAGATGCTCTTCATACTTTCGTTTCTTCCACTGTGCTTCTTTTATGGCTTCAAGACGTGTGTTTAAGTCAGTAAACATGTTGTATCACTCCTATTAAGTATTAGGGAGCTAGAAATGTTCATAGGGGTTAATTCATTAGTGGTTGCACATCTTAATTTACACATGGGTAAATTAAGATAATTTTTATTTGAGATGGCATAAGCTTTTGAGCTTTCCTCTTGTTTTTATATACTAGTTTCCTTCTCCCTAGTTATTGGTACGATTTTGGCAATAAAAAAGTTTCGTTTTGGTTTAGGGTTGCCACTGATATTTTTCTAAATCAACATTTCCATTTAGGGCTACTTCAACGCCTTCAATTTCGAGGTTCATTATTTGATCGTTATAGGATTCATCATTTTGAAGGCCGATTTGTCCCTTTGCGTTAATTACCCTGTGCCAAGGCAGTTGATACTTCTTGCTCATTGAATGAAGGATTCGGACAACTTGACGAGCTGCACGGGGACTTCCAGCTAGCTTTGCAATCTGCCCATAGGTCATAACCTTGCCTTCTGGGATGGTTTGAATAATGTGAATTACTTTTTCGGTAAAAGGAGTCACAATTGTTGTCCTTTCTATAAACAGTCTACTTCTAATGGAGCCATGCGCCTATACATCTAGAGTTCACAAACCATGAGTTCGTTCAAAACAATTATTTCATTTAAAGTTAGTATTAACAATCCTCAATTTAAACGGATTTCGTGAAGTTCTGGAAAACTAAAAAAAGGTTACAACTCATGTCCAAGTTGTAATTTACTATCTTCTAATATGACAAAAAGAGGATGCAATGGAACATCCTCTTAGGAAAATTACTGATATTTCTTAAACGCTAACGTAACATTATGTCCGCCAAATCCAAGAGAATTGGAGATCACAACATTAACGTCAGCTTTCTTTGCCTTATTTGGAACATAATCTAAATCAAGCTCTTCGTCTGGTGTCTCGTAGCCAATCGTCGCAGGAATAATTCCGTCTCTGATGGCTAACAATGAAAAAATTGCTTCAATGGCACCGGCAGCTCCTAGTAAGTGACCAGTCATTGATTTAGTCGAACTAACTGAAAGCTTATATGCGTGGTCGCCAAACACCTCTTTAATTGCTTGTGTTTCATATAAGTCATTGTAATGAGTGCTTGTGCCGTGGGCATTAATATAATCGACTTGGTCAGGTGTAACGCCTGCGTCTTGTAGCGCTAATTTCATGGCACGTTGTCCACCTTCTCCATTTGGAGCTGGTGTTGTAATATGATAAGCGTCACCTGTTGCTCCGTAACCGACAAGTTCACCGTAAATTTGAGCACCACGAGCTAAGGCATGCTCTAATTCTTCTAAAATAATAATTCCTGAACCTTCAGCAATGACGAATCCGTCACGACTTTTATCAAAAGGGCGACTCGCTGTCGTTGGATCTGGATTTGTAGATAAAGCGGTCATGTTTGAGAACCCAGCAACTGTCATTTCAGTAATCGCGGATTCTGTTCCGCCGGTAATCATCATATCCATTTCCCCACTTTGAATCGTGCGGAAAGCATCACCAATCGAATTGGCGCCTGATGCACATGCTGTAACTGAACAGTTATTTATTCCTTTTGCTCCTAATTCAATGGAGACACGACCAGCTGCCATGTCAGGAATAAGCATTGGAATGATGAATGGACTTACCCTTTTTGGACCTTTTTCTAAAAACTTCTTATGCTGCTCTTCAAAAGAATCTAATCCGCCAATTCCAGAGCCAATCCAAACACCAATGCGTTCTGCGTTAACATCTTCTCCAATTGTAACGCCTGCATCTAGAATGGCCATTTTACTTGCAGCAATGGCTAGCTGTGTATAGCGTCCCATTCGGCGTGCTTCTTTGCCGTCCATAAAAGCTTCAGGTTGAAAGTCTTTTACTTCACCTGCCACTTTAACAGTGAATCTTTCTGTATCAATCCGGGTCATTAGTGCAATTCCTGAAACACTATTTTTAATATTGTCCCAAGTTGTTGCTGCATCATTTCCTACTGGAGTTACTGCTCCAATTCCTGTAACTACAACTCTTTTTTTCATTTTTCCATTCTCCCCTCAAGCATTTATTTGCCCCATCTTAAACAAATGGAACCCCATGTTAAACCGCCACCAAAGCCCACAATCACGACAACATCACCGTCGTTAATTTTACCGCTTTCAATTTCGGATAACAGAGCTAACGGAATTGATGCTGCGGAGGTGTTCCCATGTTTTGTAACGGTTGTTGATACTTTATTTTTATCTAAGCCAAGCCGTTCTCTAGCTGCATCAATAATCCGGACGTTTGCTTGGTGTGGAATGAGAAAATCGACATCCTCAGTGTTTAAACCCGCTTTTTTAATTACGGCTAGACTTGAATCAGGCATTTGTCTTACTGCAAATTTAAATACTTCTCTACCGTTCATTGTGACGAAATTTGTTTTATTATCGACTAATAAGTGCTTTCCACCAGTGCCATCAGCGCCAATTTCAAAAGCTAAAATCCCTTTTCCTTCAGAAACCTCACTTAAAATAACGGCACCGGCTCCATCTCCAAATAAAACAGAAGTATTTCGATCATCCCAATCAACAATTTTTGAAAATTTCTCACTACCGATGACTAACACATTTTTATATGTATTGGAGTCAATGAATTGTTTTCCAGTTACTACTGCATAAACAAAGCCTGTACATGCAGCACTTAAATCCATAGCCGGGATATTAGGAATTTCTAACGCTTCTTGAACCATACAAGCTACAGACGGAAATACATAATCTGGAGTAGCTGTTGCTACAATAATTAGATCAATCTCACTAGCATCTATAGAGGCATTTGCTAATGCTCTCTTGGCAGCGATAATTGCCATATCAGAAGTATCCATATCCTCTAGAGCAATTCGTCGTTCTTCGATACCGGTTCTTGAACTGATCCAATCGGCTGTTGTATCCATAATTGCTTCTAAATCATGATTCGAAACAACGTTTGTTGGAACATATGAGCCAACTCCAATAATCCCTACACATTTCATTTCATCACCCTTGCTTTCAATTATGACTAGGTCATAGCATCTACTGACTATTTTACCTTAATTTAAATAAAAAAAAAAGCTATATTTGTTTTTCTCAGCAACAAAGAAAACGCAGGTACCGATAGCGAACTAATATTAACTAAATTGAACCATAATTTTCTAAATAATAAAAAAACCACCAAGTAAATGGTGGCTTTTGAGAAATAACTATTAATCTACTACTACTAAATTGATTTTCATGTCGTCGTGGCCTGCCCCGCATTGAATAGAACAAACAACTTCAAAAGTACCTGATTTTGTTGCTTCAAAAGTAATTGTTTCTGCAACGCCACCTTTGATGTCGTAACCAGCAATTTCTAGACCGTGGGCACCTTCAACATTATCAAGCTTGATCGTTACCTGATCGCCTTTTTTTACTACTAAATCTTGACTTGTTTCAAATTCAAAGTTTTTTGCTGTAATTGTAAATTCTTTATCACCAGCTTCAACGTTTGTTTCAACAGCTGCTGGTGTTTCTGTTGCTGGTGCAGCAGTGTCTTTGTCACCACCACATGCTACTAATGTTGCCACAACAGTAAGTGAAATAATCATATGTACTAATTTTTTCATCTTATTCATCCCCTTTTCTTCTTTCCTCTAAATATATATTAGTGGAGTAATTAAAATACGACCAAAGATTGTGATAAATTTTCGAATTCTACAACACTAGAATAATGTTAATGTTTTTACCATAACACTCGATTCTTTAATTTACAATTTCTACGATTGTTTGCATCGGTAAATGCTGATAAAGCCATTGAATATCTGAATTGTGCATGCGAATGCAGCCCTTACTCGCATAACTGCCAATGGACGCTGGATTATTTGTGCCATGGATTCCATATGTATAGCCATTTGTTCCAGGCACATTTAATCCTAGCCAATGACTTCCGAGTGGATTCCTAGAATCACCACCAGGGATATTTTCTGGGTTAAACCAAGGTTTTTCTACTTTATTAACGATCTTAAATGTCCCTTCAGGTGTGAGTGACGAGTTTTTTCCAGTTGCGATCGGAAATGTCCTCACTTGTTCATTATTCAAATAAACAATAAGTTGGTTTGTTCCTTTATTAATCTTTATGCTGTAACTTCCTTTGGGTTGGTTATTAATGATTGAAAGAGTGGGTATTTGTAAAATCATTCCGGCCTTCACATCAATCGTTGGATTTTTAATCCCATTAAACGTTGCAAGAGGATCTTGATATTGTGACGCCTGATAATAGTTCATTGTAATGCTAAAAAGGGTTTCTCCTTGTTTTACCTCATGAAAAGCAGTGATAAGCGGATCTGGAAGTTCTAAGACCATCCCTGCTTTTATGTCAGTGGAAGGATTTTTTATATTATTATAATCCGCTACCTTACTTTGAAAACTGCCACTCAAATAATATTTCATCGTAATGCTAAACAATGTTTCGTTTGACTGGACAACATGGCTAACGACTTGTTTTGCGGATGGTTTTAAAGGTACAGGTACTGGTTCTTTATTTGTTTGGGGTGCAACTTCAGTTTTAACTACTACTTGTTCCGTTTCAGTTTTCGTTTCTTTTTCTATTAAATGAACTGCCGATACTTCTGGCTTTTTACTTTTGCTATGTAAAGCCTTTTCATCTTCTTTTCCAATCGTTTCTTGTCCAGGTATTTCTTCAACGGTACTTACTGAAATGAGAGTCTCTGTGCTTGGTGAGTGCTGACCAAGATTTAAATTCTCTTCAAATGGAGAGGCTTCTGATTTAGACTCTATTGTAAGACTCTCTTGTAATGGCACAAAGTTAGGTTTAATTGAAGCCACAAAATCACTTGTAAATACACCTAAACTATAAACAATGATAACCATAAGAATAATAGGGATAATAAACTTTTTCTTTTTCACTTTATGTCTTTTTTTTCGTGTTGTTGACCTTTGCTCTAGACGATTATGTATTGACATCGATGCTTCATCCTTCTCTATTTTCAGTAATATTTGCACAATGTAGCAATTATTTCACATTGAACCAGAAATTTCTGCGATTTTTGACAAAATAGGACTGAAAAACAAAAAAATCCACCTTAATCTCTACTACGTGATAATTATTCTGTGTGAAATTGTAACTATTTCTATTTTCATTTTCGCTAGTAAGGACTATAGGCATAAAAAAACAATACCCCACGTTGAGGTATCGTTCCAATTTTATCCAAATCGCTTGCGATAGCCGCACTTTCTACATAATTCTTCGACGGCCTCTCTTCTAGAGAAACCGTTATAAAGGTTATTGGCTCGTTCACCCTCAACAATTTCAGAAAATGGTGTGTCATAAACGTTTCCTAAGTTAATGATACCCTCGCCATCAAGGCAACATGGGACAACTGTACCATTCGTTAAGATAGCAGCTTGGTTTCTTAAAGCATGGCAAAATCCTTTTCCCTCGTCTTCTTCTTCATGTAAGGCTGGCCATTTAAATTCATGGTCTTGGTTAAGATAAATCCTTTCGGTAATTTTTACTCCACTACCTGGCTCAACCTTTTCTTCAATTTGAAAATCTAAATTAAACTCTTTTTCTATTATTGCCAGTGCTTCGCGGTTTCTACTTTTATCAAGATTAGTGGCATTGTCCTGATCTAGGTTCCAAAGTCGAAGGGAAACAATCATATTGCTGTTAGCAACGGCTTCCTTTGCGAAAGAAAGAATAGAAGAAATGTATTCAAGTCTATTCGTTGATCCAGCGTGACCATCAAAGCTATGCAAAGAAAAATTCATTTGTCTAAGTGCAGGTTTCATGAAGATTTTATGCTTCGCTTTTTTTAGAAGTGTACCATTTGTTGTAATGTTTACTTTAAAACCTTTTTCATGGCTAATATCTAATAGTTGATCAATTTTTGGATGGAGAAGCGGTTCCCCTTTTACATGAAAATAGATATATTTTGTATGTGGTTTAATTTGATCTAATATATTTCTAAACTGATCTACTTCTATAAACTGCTTGGCTCGTTCAGTAGGTGGACAAAAGCTGCAAGCAAGATTACAAATGCTCGTAATTTCAACATAAAACTTTTTGAATGTTTTCATGAGTATTCTCTTGCTCCTAGGTGATATTTTTTTACTACTGTGAATGATACCTCATTAGACTTATAAAATGAAGTGAAAACTATTGGTAGTAGGTTGAAGAAAAAAGGCTGACGGTGATCTGTCAGCCTTTTTAGTCTTAATAATAAGGTGAAATTAAGAGATAAACAAGTACGCCAGTTAACGCAACATATAACCATAGAGGCATCGTCCAACGGGCAATTTTCTTATGCTTTTCATCTTGTCGATTTAGCCCTCTTGCTAAAGTTATTAAGGCTAATGGGACTATTGCGGCAGCTAGAAAAATATGAGTGATTAAAATAAAGTAATAAATCGATTTTAGAATTCCTTCCCCACCATAAGTCGTTGCTTCAGATAAGGCATGGTGGCCGACATATGTGACTAGAAATAAGGCAGTTGTCGTAAATGCAGCATAAATGAATTTCGTGTGCAGCGAAATATTTTTTTTCTTAATTGCCCACAAAGCACCTACTAAAAATAAAAATGTAAATGAATTTAAGATAGCATTAATCAATGGCAGAATTTTAACATCAAAACCGGGATCGATCTCTAGTCTTGGCATTCCTGATAATAAAATGACAAGCCCGTTTATAACGATTGTTAAAATAATGATAGCCGGAGTATAATTTCTTACTTTTCTATCCTTCACAAAAAAACCTCCATAATTCAAAGTTACTTTAAGATCATACTATTCCAGGCAACGAAAAATCAAACAACTAAACTCGATTAAAATGTATTGTACCTCCTAAATCCAAATATCTAGGTTTGGTTCTCTCTAGTATCCTGCTTTTCGACAACATTATTAGTGTTAATGAGACAAAGAAAGTCAAAGGGTTCGACAAAGAGATGAAAGAATTTATATAAAGACATTAGTATTGACATAAAAGGAGTTTTGCAAAATGAGAACAAAGCGAAGAGACGACTGGAAAACACACTGGAAAAAGTACAAGCACCTTTATAAGGGGAATCGGATCGAAAGAAGAAATAAATGGCGAGTCAAATGGGAAAATCGTTATAAGGCGAGTTAATATAGTAATTGTGAAGGGTGACTTATAAACTGAGTCACCCTCTTCCATTTAACCGCTTAATTCTTTTCTTCGAGTTCATCTACAGATTTATTTTCGATCTTAGCATCAAGGGGGATATATCCATACCCCGTTGAACTTACTTCAATATTATGAGGATCTTTCTTGCTGCTAGCTGACTCTCTATTCTTCTGTTCATATTCCTCTTTGGCCATTGTTCATCCCTCATCTCATAAAAATAGTTACTCTACTCATTATCTCTAAAGACGTGTTTGTTATACTTTTTAGTGAAGTTGTCACGGTTTTCCCAAAATGTGAATAATCTGTCCTAGGGAGATAAAGCATCTTTGGAGGAGGTGAATTAATGTATGCCGAAATATAAAAGAAAACCTGTCGTTGTTGAGGCGGTGAAAATTACTAGTCCAATCACGATTGACACTCCTGAAGGATCACTAAATGGCAAGGCTGGAGATTATTTAATCACGCAAGCTGATGGTGCTCAATATCCATGTAACCCCGATACCTTTGAAAAAACCTATGAACCTGTCAAAACGTATGTCGATGTTAAGAAATATATGTATAAAGTATTAAGAAAAATCAAGAAAAAGCTAATTACTGGGTAAATAAGAAAAGGATCGATGTCTCTAGATTTTTAATAAACCCCTGAAACATTCTTCAGGGGTTCGTTTGTTTATTTATGAAGTAGGCAATTCAATTTTAAAAGTAGTACCAACATTTTCTTCGCTTTCAACTTGAATAGTGCCTTTATGGTCCTTGATAATTTTAAAACAAACCATTAATCCTAATCCGTTTCCTTGTTCTTTTGTTGAGTAGAAAGGTTCTCCTAAGTTTTGTACTTTTTCTTTTGGAATACCAACACCTTGATCTTGGAATTCAATTAAGACTGTTCCGGCTCTTTTCTTCACTCTTATTTGAATGTCGCCACCATTAGGCATCGCTTCAATGGCATTTTTAACAATATTAAGGAAAACTTGCTTCAATTGGTTTTCGTCACAGTGAACAATCACAGAAGGTTCATCAAATTGCGTTAGAATTGAGACACGTTTGTATCTAGCCTCAGTTTGTAAGAACGTGACGATATGATTAAGAGTAGAGATAACATTTTTATCACTAAATTTTAAGACTTTTGGTTTTGCGAGTAACATAAATTCACCAACGATAAAGTCGATGCGTTGAATTTCATCTAATAGGATATCAAAGTATTGTTGTTTCTCTTCTTCGATTGTTTCATCTTTTAGAAACTCAGTATAGCCTCTTAATGATGTTAACGGATTTCGAATTTCATGAGCTACTCCTGCTGCTAATTCACCAATAAGGGCTAGTTTCTCTGATCTTAAGATCATTTCCTCCACTTTTTTCCTGTCAGTAATGTCTTTACGGATTGCTACATATTGATAAGGTTTACCTTTATCGTCTAAAAAAGGAACGATGGTCGTGTCTACCCAATACTCTTTCCCATCTTTGGTTATATTTTTGACTTCGCCTTTCCAAATTTGACCAGTTCCAATTTTTTTCCACATATCTTGGAAAAAGCTTTTTGGATGATGTTTAGAGTTTAACATCCGATGGTCTTGCCCCATTAATTCCTCACGACTATATTTAGAAATTTGACAAAAAGTGTCATTCACATAAGTGATAATTCCCTTTTTGTCAGTAATAGCTAAAATAGAGGAAGCGTCTAATGCATATTTAATATCAGCTAATTCTTTATTTGAAGTGGCTAATGCTTTTAACGTATTCTTCAAATTTTCTTCTGTTGTTTTTCGATCAGTAATATCAGTGCGAATGGAAATATATTGGTAAGGTTGTCCAAGCTCATTTAGGAAAGGAACTATTGTCGTATGAACCCAATAATAAGTTCCATCTTTCGCTTTATTTTTAATTTCTCCAGTCCAAATCGTCCCTTTAGAAATTGTTCGATACATATTTGAAAAGAATTGCTTCGGGTGATGTCCTGAATTAAGGATTCTATGGTTTTGCCCTAATAATTCTTCACGATTATACTTAGAAATGAAACAAAATTTATCATTCACATAAATTATCTCGCCAGATTGATCTGTTACGGCAATAATCGTAGTCGCATCAAGGGCATATTTAATATCTGTGGCAAAATTATTAATTGAATTTTTAGGATCCATTCAATTACCTCACTTCCTAATTTCGTACACAAAAGCCATAATTCTATTATGCAACAGACAAAAACAAGGTGTCTATAGTGATTTCTGTTAATTAGGCTTGATGGCTACGATTTTATTGTAGGATGATTTTTTGGGGAAATAGGCGTTACCCTATTTCAGTCATATCAATAGATGATATAAGTTCATTAATATTTATAACCGATATAATTCTATTTTCAAGCAATGCTACACCTTGGATGAAGTTAGTTTTACTATTTGATTCTAGTAAGCTTATTGGCTTAATTAGGGATGTATCGAAATTTATGATTTCGTTAGTACTCTCGACCATTAGTGCAATTGTTGTTTTATCAGTATCAATGATAATATACCTTGAGTTTTCATCGATGTTACTTGATTGATTAAAAGTAAGTTTTTTGCAATCAATGATAGGCATTACTTGATCTCGGATGCTTACAATACCGAGCATGTAATCTGGCATTTGTGGAGTTGGTGTAGTTTCAGACACCTTTTCGATTGATGTAATATTGTTAATGTCAATCCCATAGGTTCCACCTTCAATGGAAAATAGTACGAAGTTGGTTTTCATTAGTAAATCACCCTTTCTTATGAACGATCTAATTATACACTAATAGTGTTCTTTTTACCGATTTTCGATAATTAAGAAGGCATTTAGTGGCCCGACATCTTTAATCTTTACGATAATATGAACGGCTTTTCCAACCAGCTTTGTCGTTTCATTTATTAATGTGGGCGGTGAAATATCTGTTTGGAAGCCTTGTTCAACAATAAGTGTTGATAGGTTTCCTGCCACCATGTTTCCAAATTCACCTGTAAAAGATTCGAGAAGTTCCCCTTCAATAGGCATTCCAAACATGTGTTGGCCGATTTGAGAAAAAACACCACTATCTCCGTGTAAAATAAGTTCTGCCTCAATATCACCTGTAAAGCTAACCATTGTTCCGAATTGAAATCCACCATGTTTGTTTACAACGTGTACGGGTTCAAATTCATTATGTAAGGGCAATAGCGTTTTAAGTGATGAAATCGTTCCATTGACTAAGTGTAAAAGTTTTTTATCCTTTGTTGTCATTATATAATATATCTCCTTAGTCGGCTTATTTTAATAGTTAGTCTACTTTCCTCTATTATTATAGTATTATTATATCAAATTATCTTAATTTTAAAAATATAAAAGAATTGAATATTTCTTTTTAGCTAAAATTAAAAGTAACTGTTAAAGAGGAGGATCTAGTGAAATCATAATAAAGAACGTAACCAAATGGCTACGTCCCTTCATTTATTTCTTATAACTTGGAAAATCAACTTCATGAATATTACCAGGTTCTTGTCTTTTTGTTAATTCTTCTAGGGCTACTTGCAATACTTTCATTTGGGTGTTCTTATCATTTGGTTTTCCTAAAGAATGACCAAATCTAAAGCCAATTGGATGGATCGCCCGTGGTGGCCTCATTAAACTTGATTGTTCGACATCAAGGGTAATGAGCGAAGTTGGGATTCCTTGTGCTTCAATTCCACGCTGCACTGTAACTACAGTGCGATGACAAAGTGGTCAGCCAGCAGTTAATAATACTGCGTCTGCTTTTGATCGGACAACTTCTTTGACGAGAGCTGGAATTGTTTCTTTATTAATTTTATTTAACCGCATTGAGTAGCCCATCATCGTTAAATGTTTTTCAGCTACTCCACCAAGATCCCCATCCTCAACCATTTCCCTTAGTCGATCAATCGGAAAAACACAGTTGATATCTTCTTTAGGATAGTCTGTATTATAATGGTCTTTTGGTGCTGAATGGGTAACTGTTAAGTCTTTTGGATCAACATCGCCAGGGATAATGCGAAATGTTGCATCGCCTTCTGCTGGATCAGTATTATAAGGCTCTTGCTCATTTAAATGAACGCCCGATGTTGAAACGATCATGATGGTCATCTCATGCAATGGTTTATCGTTAGGTGTATATGGTATTGCTTTTCGAGAAAGTTCCATACACATTCTCCTTATTCACTAATGTTTTATAACTTACGTAACACATCGAACAATTCTTCGTTGTCTGGTTGGATTCCAATTGGATGAACATCAATAAATTGGATAATTCCTTCTTTATCAATGATCATTAATGCACGTTCCGAAGCCCCGTATGCAGGCTCTTCAGGGTTCGTACGAAGAACACCATACTTTTCGGATACCTCTCCATGCGGATAAAAATCTGCACATAAAGGGTAAGAAAGTCCTCCAATTGATTTTGCCCATGCATTATGACTATGAACACTATCGACACTTATACCCAAGACCTGGGTATCAAACTCCTCAAAACGAGAAAGATCATCCTCGTAGGAAGGCATTTGCGCGCCTCAGACTGGTGTCCAATCTAGAGGGTAAAAGCATAAAAATACATTTTTGTCGCCGCGAAATTCACTTAACGTAACTTTGCGGTCACCGTGAGCTAATAACGTAAAGTCAGGTGCTTGATCTCCAACTTTTAATGTTTTGGTTTCAAGAGCTCCTTTAGGCATAGCAATTCTCCCTTCTATTTCTTTTTTTCAACACTTTATATTATCGCCATCTTTATTAGAAATAATCTCTTATTGTTAAAAAATTGCAGTTTTTTATTTACTACTCAAGATGGTCCCGAAATTTACCTGGTTACTTACATTATTCGATAAGCTATATAAAAAAGAGCATGGATGCACCATGCCCCTATCAGCTATTCTACTTTCCTAGCGTTCGTCATTTGTTGCCAAACGGAACCTGCAGCTTCCTCGCCGCTCTCAATCCGTTTAATTGCCATTTTTATTTGCAAGCTTACTTCAAATTCTGGATCATCTTCAGCTTCTTTTAAAGCAAATAGCGCAGTTTCATCGCCAACCTCGTATAGAAACATCGCTGCACGCCAGCGAACCAGTTTATTTTTATCTTTTAGTGCCTCTACCATTGCGGACATTGCTTTTGGATTACCGATATCTGATAAGCAGTCCCCTGCTGTTCTTCTAACTGTTACAGAGCGGTCTTTTAGGCTTTCATACAAATATGGAAGAACTGCCTCGTCCTCAAGCATTCCTAAATAGACAATAGCAAGGCGGCGAATTGAAGTATTTTCATCTTTTAACGCCTTGGCTAATAAAGGAATGTCTTTTTGTTTTGGAACCATTTTATCTAGGGCCGCATAGCGAGTTTTCCAATCGTCACTTTTAAATGCTTCGGCTACTTCTTCTGAAGATATCTGCACACGCATTGGACGCTCCTCGACTTTCTGGAATGCAGCTGCAACTAATTCGTCTAGACGTTGTTGGTCATATGCTGCCGAAATTTCTTCGGTTACTTCCTTGGCAACTTCCTCTGTATCTCCATAGCGAACGCCGAACTCCCTCCATTGCCGTTCTTTAACTAAGTTGTCTGCAGAAGACTGAGCCCTTAAGATTGCTTCTTTAAAACGATCAGGTAAGCCAAATCGCTTTTCTCCATCACCGTCTTCAATTTTAATTTGGATCGGAATCCCACGGAACATATGAACGAACACTTTTAGCTCACCAAATGTATCAGTAGAATCGTTAGCTTCATGATTTATAGCTTCGACTTTCTCACCAAAGGCTTCACGAACTTGGGGTAAAATTACTTTCCAATCCATCTTTGGATGGCGTTCTAGGGCTATAAAGTCTATAACTTGATAAACCCCTGTCACACCTTCAATTTCTAACAATATTTTTAAGTATTGGGGTGCCTTGTCTTTATCTTCTTTTTTAAAGTTATAAGAATGGTTACTGGGCAGACTTGTATCTAAATTTAATTTCATAGAATTCGGACTAGGCGTTGGTTCAATCGAAATTAGTCTCAAATAAAACACTCCTTTTTGAAATGGCTTAGTTTAGATCGTAACATAATCAAAATTGAAGCTCCAACTTTCTGCTTAATGAGCAAAAAGACCAAATCCGCAATGGACTTGGTCTTAGCATACAGCTGAAATTCAGATTTTACTTTTGGTTAATAAGAAGTTCAGAACTTTTTTATCAATTTTACCTTGAGGTTGTTGGCGTTCTTCAAAGTTTTCAGTCAGTATAAATTCGTTTAAACCTTCAGCTATTTCAGCTTGTGTCGTTACTGCGGTTTTCAGATAACCTAATGCATGTAGTGCCCCACTTATTTGCGCTAAAACAGGCTCATCGATGAAGATGACATCCTCTTCTTTTGGTTTACTGAAGAAAAGTTGTTGTAAATCGTAAAGACGGATTAGTTCTTTAATTGGGTCTGGGTGATCGTCTACGCGAAGGTCAATGGCGCGATCATTAAAGCCACCGTAGCCGCCTTGGTCCTTGACGACTAAAAGTGCTGCTGATTGTTTTCCGCGAGAATCTCCACCTGCTTCTTGGGCAGCATCTAAAGCCGCGAGTAAACGTTCTGCTAATGAACCCGTTGAAGCTTTGAACGTTGATGCCATCGCTTTTACCGTTTCTTCACTTACTAAAATGTTTCCTTGCGCTGCGAAATGGGTTCCGGCAATCCCACCTGCCCAATCAAAACACTTCTCTCCTGTAAAAGTCGCTGAATTTCCGTTGCCATCAACGATACCTACTTGGCGCAAAGCTTTGTCCTCATCGTCAGAAGTTAGGAGATCCAATGCTTCTTGAGCTGTTTTCCCTTCTGACATAAGCTCAAGGCCTTTTGGTCCGTATGTAGTATTTGCGTAAGACTGCGTTGCAACTGCACCAATACCAGCTTTTGCCCAAGGGACAACAGCTCCAACTCCTAAAAATTTCGATTGAACTGCAATCCCTAACTCTTCTGTTTTGGGGTCAAACCCAACGATTGAAAACGTCGCTACTAGATCTTTTTGTTTCATTTTCTTCACCTCGTATTAGTTTTTAGTTTTTCAATACCAGCCTTACAAACACCATAGGGTAACCAACTGCAATCTTTACATAAGTAATCTAAATCATCTGATTTGACCATCTTTTTGGTCCATTCAATGAGTTTGCTTTTTCGGTACATTTTATTTTTTTCAAGTTTTAAGTGCTCGATGACTTTTTCATCCATCGTCTTTACATGTTCGTCTGAGCCAGCACTAGCAATACAGATCGTTCCTCCATTATGAGGGCAAGCTGTACATGCATCGTCTAAAGTGGCGACAACACGGATAGGAAAATCCTTTTCATGATCGCGAATATCTTCAACAATCGAGCCCATTTTCACAACAAATTCAGGGCTGTATCCCATTCCTTGAAATCCATGGACACATAGTAAGTGGTGTCCTCTCAATGTTCGTTCCATATGACTCTCCTATGTTTTAACCGATTTTTTAAAAAATGTACAACTACTATTTTATCAAACTATTAATACTATTTCGACATTCGAATAGAAATTCCTACTAAAAAACTGTTTTTACTGTTTAAAATAAAAAAGCTACAACCAGTTAAAGTTGTAACTTTCTCATTTTGCTATTTATTACTGACCATTGCTTCTTTTGAGAAACCGCTAATAATCCGGTATAGCATGTCACCATCCATTTTTAGCAGTGCTTGACCATTTCGAGAAAATAGTTCATTTGTATTTTCGGTTGGGAAATAAATCGATCTGTTCAAATACTCTTTAAAAACTTCTAGTGGTTTATTAATAGAGAGTTCAAAATCTGTTAAATGAGGTGCTTCTTCAATGGAAGCTAGGCTTAAGCTTTGGTAGTCAAACACATCTTTAATCATTTCAATAACGAATTCATTTGTTGGCGGATTTGGGTTTGTTAGATGATATACTGTCTCGTTTTTGCTATACTTCATGGCTAACAAAAGAGCTTGTACAACATAATCAACTGGGACAATGTTGGAGACCGTATTTTTATCTACTAGTAATCTCACAGCTATTTCCTTGTTCATTTTAATTGATCGTTTTTTTAATAGCTGAACTGCTTTTAAGATCCCATACATTCCAAACGTTGTATTTGCTTTTCCGGTAATGGAGTTTCCAACGATGATTGAAGGACGCATAATTGCGACAGAAAACCTATCACTATACCCGATCACAGCATGCTCACTATGACACTTGCTTTCTTCATAACTGTTAACAAATGTAGTATTTAAAGAGTATAATTCCTCTTGTCCTGTCGTTTGATTACCTAACGTGTAAGCAGTGCTCACGTAGATAAATTTTTTAACGTTAATTTCTTTTGCAAATTCTAAACAAAAGTTTGTACCGTTTAGATTTGTTTTGAAAATAACATCTCTATGCGCTTCGTCAAAGGAAAGAAAAGCGGCGGTATGAAAGACGATATCTATTTTACCAACAAGGTTTTGCAAAGTTTGCTCAGTCAGACCTAATTTCGTTGTTTCTAAATTTCCTTCACAAAAATGGACTTGGTGTCTTTGTGTGATTGGTAAATGTTCCAGTAATGCATTAGCTTTTTTCATACTGCGAATTAATAAGTAAACTTGATGGCCCTCTCCCACTAAGCCTTTTACTAGTTCAGTCCCTAAAAAACCAGTTGCACCTGTAATAAATACATTCATTTGCTTAATCATTTCCCCTCTAAAAACTAATATCTTTTTATCTTAACATATGGAGAGGTTAATCGTTTAAATTGTTTTTTGCCATTTTAATCATTTCTTTCACCATACTTCCACCGATTTTCCCGCCAACCTGTCCAGCTTGTTTGGAAGTAAGTGTACCGTTATTGCCTTTTTGTAAAGGAACATTTAATTCTTTTGCTACTTCATATTTGACGTTGTCAGGTGAGGCTGGATCTACTTTATATCCTTCTTTAGCCATGACATCAGCTTTTAAGCGATTTACGCCTTGAGAAGCTTCAGGGACAAGTAAACGTCTCTTTCTCGCCATGATTATTCAACTCCTTCAAAATCTGTATAAAATACAGGGTTAAGTAACGAGGAATTAGTGAAATCAAGCTCTTCAATGTCATGACCGTTTGCATAGTAATTGATTTCCTGCTCTATTTTGTTTAGATCATCTGAAATGTGCTCAGTGGAATGGTTACTATTCGTCAGTTCATCCATCTGAATTTTTAACATTTTTCGTGTCTCTGTTAATACATAGAGCTTTTCTAATTTTTCGAAGTAGGTTAAAGGTTGTTGTTCCATTTTTTAGCCTCCAGGAGTTTTCAGTTAGTTTGTGCTAATTTAGATCCCTTATTCAATTCAAGATAGAAAAAATCGTGAAAATTCTCATAATAATGACGTGAAAAAATGCTTAGGAAATTTTTCCTAAGCATCAGGTTCCAACTTTTTTAAATTAGTCATTGTAGTATTGCCACTCAATCTCCTCGTTTTCAATAAGGGCTTCAATCGTTTTTAAATGGTTCGTAGCACTGAGAATACGATAATTATTAATGTAATCATCATCAATGTACAAGGTCTGACTGCTAGTATTGTAAACATGCTTCTTTGTCTCATTAGTAACGAGAATACTAAGAGTAAAGTTATGCTCTCTAAATCTATGATTAATGTCTCTTTTTAGTTTTAGAGACTCAAAATCAGTTAGGATCTGTTCAATAATCTCTTCATCTTCAATTGTGACACTCGCTTCTATGTCTCGGTAACCATTCGAATTATCATTAATGGTAATGGTCATGTCTCTTATTTGACTTTTTTCATTTAGTTGATTTGAAACAAGCTTAGGAAAGGTCGTATACTGCATGTGGTTAACCAAGAAGAAAACGGCAACGAGTACAACCATGACTGCGGCAATCAATTTACTTTTCGTTTTGACAAATAAACTTAGAAACAATGCTAACAATACTATAAAAATAGCCATGAGGGTAAAGTCGAAATAGTGATATAAAAAAATAATAAAAGTACTCATAAATCTCCCTCTCCCTCCCTTTTGATAACACCAACTTTTACTAATCTACTTTTCGCTTTAACTTAACTAGTTGATTACTAATTGGCCTGTGCTTTTATATTCGGCAACAAGTTCGTTAAAATGATTCGTAATGTTCTCTCTCCAAATGTCAGCTTCAGCATCAGATGTAGGTTCATCGAAATTTATCTGAATATATTCTTGTAGGTAAGCATTTCTTTCAATATAGGTAGTTGCCCATACGTTATAGTAATCTTCAGCTTCCATACCCAGTTCAAGAGCCTGCGTTTCAAAGAAATCCTTATCTTCTTCTTGGTCAAGCCCTGGATAATAGGCAGCTTTCAAATAATCGACAGAATCTTGGGTTATTAAGACCCCAAGTTTTTGAGCCTCAAGCTTTATAATCTCTTCCTTAAGGTACATTTCAATGTACCCTTCCTCAAACGGGTATTGAAGTAAAACATCTTTTTTGCTAATTTCTGTTCCTGCGACAGTTGCTACAAGTTCGCCATCAATATTGGCCGATGCTGCTGGTTCTGTCGGTTCCACTGGTTCTGAACAACCACTGATGAAAATGGCGAATGCGATGAGTAAAAACATAAATTTTTTAATGGGAAATCCTCCTCAAGCTAATGTTTTAATTTTTCAAATGTTTCTCGGTTGCAAATAATATAAAGAACAGCATCTTCTGGAATTTTTTCATTTAGTCGTCGATTAATATCTAAGAGGTGACGGTCAGCGATTAATGTTGCCCCATTTTGCAGTAAGCTTTGAAAGGCATCATTATAGGTTACCCAGTCACTCTTTTTAGAAATTTTATATAAATCTTCACCATGCTGTCTACTAATAAGTTGGGAGTATACTTGATTGACTCCTTTATAGAGTGCGGAGCGGACAGCTAAATGGGAAATGGTCTCCTGAGATAAAATAAATTCATCTACTTTCACATGAGAAAAGTTAGAGACATGCTTCTCTGTAGCCACTTCAACGGTCGTATGAATGTCAGGTGCTAACCTCTCAGCCGTAATGGCTACCAGTAATGTTTTAGCATCTTTTAACGATGGATCTTGAATTGTATCATCGGAAAAGATAATGACTGCCTTTGCCTTTTTGATATTCGCCTTTTCAAATGTTTCGGCTTCCGTCGGATCTCCTTGGATATAATAGACTCGATTATACGTTAAGTCAATTGGTGATTGTCGTAGTTGATCGACAATGACGATTTCCGTTGTTGAATCAGAATCTAAAATTTCTTTTACGGCAATATCCGTTTTTTTACTCCAGCCGACAATCAGTATATGTTGATCTTTCATATAATTCATTCTGCCTTCCTCCCTCTTCCGCCTTAAAATCGTGAACGAGTCGATGATTTTACCAATCACAACACCTAATAAACCGATCCCAATTAAATACATAAAGATAGAAAATATTTTTTCCGCCCATCGTAACCGGTGAATAATCACCATAACCGACGGTTGAAAAGGTTGTCATCACAAAATACAAAGTATTTGGTAACGATTCAAAATTATCTGGTTCAAGGAAATACATGACGAAGGTACATAACAAGATAAAGGAAATCGTAGCAATGGCTAAGGTGATATTTTTCATTTTAATTAAAGTTAAACTAAATTTCAAAAAAAAGTGCATCGTGTTTCCTCCATATGTAAACGGGGAAAAAATTTCCCCGTTTTGAACTTTAAATCGTTGTATACGGCACAAACATAGACAAGTTCCCTGTAATTAACCCACCAACTCGAAAGAACAGACCACTAGGTTGCCCGTCCATGACGTGTGAACCAATGAGAAGCTTACCGGTATATGGGCCATCCCATGTGTCAATCGTTTGATCTGGCATTTGATAATATAGCTGATAGATCGTTTGTTGGCTTTGGTAATGATCGACATCTTCTTCGAGGACTGCGCCATTTGCCACAATTTGAATGCCACCACCTTCACGCCCAAGCACTGGTTTTTTTACATAAGAGTTTAGTGAATTTGGTGAGGTGTACGTAGGCAGAAAATATTTATCAATCGCGTCCTGCTCAATGCGAGTATACCATTCACTTTTTTTCTCGGTAATCAAAGCTAAAATAGCTTTTGACTGCATTAGTAATGCTGATGGTGGGTTAATAATTTTGACTTTATCCTCCATCACATGAACGAGAAATTGTTCGCCAATCGCTTCACCTGTCCCGCTTCGTTCTTCTAAAAAATATTCTAAGGGGTAAAGGCGATATAAATATTCAATCGGTTCACCATCTGGAGTCTTAAGCCCGTCTTTTTGCACAACGATCTCTTCTAAAGGTACGTATTTTGCTTTTTGCGGATAGTGGCTCATTAGGTATTGGACGGTTTGTTTATCTTCTGTATGCCAATCTGCACAAGTGAAGTATAACGTATCTGTACTTCTAATATAGTAATCCTTAATCACCTGATACCAAGTGTCGCGAATCCTTTTATCAATTTCACTATTGGGATTTTGGCTATTATGCTCATTACAAAGAACTTCTTGAGCTATGGCAGCTTCGACAATGCCCACGGGTGTGTCTGTATTTGCCTCAATAACTTTCAAGCCGTCGCTAGAAGCAATAAAATCATATCGAACAAAATATGAAAACTTTGTTTTGCTTTCTTTTAAAAATAAATCCCAAAGCATAATTGGTAAACCTAATTGGTGTAGCGCAGAAGGATTTTTTCCGATCTGTTCATATGTTTTTTTGAAAATATCATGAACAGCTCTTGAGGCATTTTCGATTTCATAAGCCATTTGCCTGGGAACTAGTAGTAAGGAATCGCTCATGTATTGGTTGTCTTCGTAATTTTCATAAAGAGTTGCCCATGTAAACCCTTTCTCTCTGGCCTTCAGTTCAACGGTCTCCCAATTTTTTAAATACGTATTAGGGTCAAACGGTTCGGTTAATGATTTGTATGGAAGCATTCTAAGCATGTACCTCCTAATATGAAAATTTGGCTAGCGCCTTAGCTGGTGCAAGCCTTTAGTTTCCTCTTAATATTAATAACTAATACTTGCTGCAACAATTAATCCTACTAAAACAGATACCCCACCTAGGAAAAGACCGACAGCGACATTTCCTTTCTCAACTTCCTTCGCTAAGTTCGTGTTGCGTGTAAAGACGTACTCAATCACGAGGTGAAGGATTATCTGAACGATAATGGCAATGAAAGCCCATAATGCTAAGTCTACAAGGTTAATTGAGCTGCGGATAGCTGATTGCAAGACTACTACAAGCCCTGCCATTTTTCCTAGTAATTTTAAAGAAACGGCAACATTTCCGTTTTTAATCAACGCGCGCTCTGAATATGGAGTAATCATTTTAAAGATAAAAGTCCCGATTAAAAATAAGACTAAAGACGTTCCTAAGTAAATTAAGAAATGGTCAAATGTTTGTAAATAATAAGTTAAATTCATTTTTGTTCTCCTCTCACACCACAAGGTAGGAAATATGATAAATTATCTGTAATTTTAGCACCGGCTCGAAGACCAAAAGCGCTGGGTTTTTCATTGACGATAAAACTACCAATTAAGAGATGGGCATCTTTTTCGCCATGCTCAGTTTTGATCGTTGTTGCTGGTAATTCTACATATTTTTGATACACTTTCACATATTGATCGTATGTTTTTTCTTGTTGTGAAAAAAGTACTTCTCCTTGCAGTTTTACTTCGACAGTATCGCCTTCACGTCCGAATGCAGGTTTTGAAACGTACTTCTCCCCTGTTTCATGAAATGGTTCTTCATCTAAATAAGTCGGTAAAAAATACCGTTCGATAACTTCTAATTCTTCGTCATCAAAAAAAGAGTCACGTTGTTCATACATACCCCAGATTAAGGCCATCACAGCTTTACTTTGCATTAAAAATGCAGACACTGGATTTAACATCCCCACTTTTTTCTGGTTAACGAGCTTCAAAAATTCAATTCCAATCGGATAGTTATCAACTGTCACATCTTCTAAAAGTGCTTCCAATGGATACGTATGGCGATAAACTATATCGATTTTTTTGCCATCTGGGTCATAAACACCTTGATGAACTCCATCAGAAACGACTTTTAGGTCACGCAAAGGTACAAAAATGGAGGCTTTAATTTTTGCAGTGTTCATCAAGTATCTCATCGTTTCGCGGTCTTCAATGTCTTCTTCGTGAGCCGTAAAAACAACATACGGATGTCCTTGGATCCCAATTGAATTAGCACAATGAAACACACTATTACGAACCGCTTTTCCTAGTTCTTCTGCTTGTAAGGAATTCGGATTTTCGAGATTGAATTTTTTGCAAACGAGTTCGTTTACATCAAATAATTCACGAATGAACGTCGGTGTGTCAGAATTAAATTCAATGATCTTTGGGCCAACGGGTGTCATCACAAAATCAAATCGACCGATGACCGTTTCATATGGAAGTGAAGTCATTCGTAGAAAAGGTAATCCCTTTTCAGGAAAACCAAGATCAAGCAATGTTTCGTCAGCTACACTTCGGACTAAATAATTGGTTTTTTTAAAGATCAAATAAGCATCTTGTGTAGCCTTTTTAATCTGATCAATCTCTGTCTGGGCAAGTTCATAGCAGTCATAAAGGGCATACTCTGTACCGTAAAGACGATCCCAAAATGCTGGGATTTTCGCATAAAATTCATTCCGGTTTTGGCTATGATTATCCACCGAATGAGCCACCACTTCCCATACCAGAACGAGAACTTGAATTTACACTACTACCAGTGTTCGTATTCGTGTTCGTCTTAGGTTGCGTTACTTGTTGATTTGTTGGAGTATTATTACGATTTGTAACTCCAGCACTACCCGATCCACCGCTTCCTGCTGTCATACGGCCAGCCATAAATGCTGCCATTGTTGGAAACCAACTACCTCCATGGTAATAATGGCCATGTCGCTCGGAGCCAACTTGGGCACATTGGTAACCTTCTGCTTCTTCATCCCACTTCCACGTGTCACAATCTGCTTCACTTGGAGAAGGTAATGCAGGTACTTCCGTAACTTCAGTATTTGCATTCCTATATTCAGGGACTGCTGTTAGCTCATGTCTGTTTACTCCACACCCTGATAAAGTAGCAAGGGCCAAACTTGTTCCAACGATTCCTTTTAGTAATTTATCAGTCTTTGGCTTTCTCATTTCAACACCTCCAGTTCTAATACGAAACATTCTTTAGGAAGGTTTCAAGTCTTTTACAATTTTATCACTTCCTGTTGGTAACTGGGTTAAAAAATAAATAAAAGTGTCTTTCTTTATTAGTAAATATAGGATTTTTGGATTTTTGGTGAAAATATTTTAATTTTTTCAGGGGGAAATTAAGGGTAAGTCTTAATAAAAAGGTGGGGTATTAAATGGAAATGCATGAAATTCGTGACCAAATTATAATTGAAGATGATGATGGAAATGAAAAGGAATATAATGTTGAGGCTTTATTTGACATGGCTGATGAGTCATATGCGCTCCTTTCTTCTAATGAAGAAGTGATTTTGATGAGGATTGAAGAGTATGAAGATGAACAAACATTGGTTGGAGTTACTAATCCAGAGGAAAAAGCATCAATCTTATCAGCGTATGCCCTGGCGGTAGAAGCTGACCGTGACCCGAATATCATTTCAGACTAGAAAAACTTGTTCGTGATCGAGTATTGACCAATGAAAGGTTAATACTCGTTTTTTTTTTGAAGGACGGTAGGTTCATTAGTGAAGAAATAGTAGCAAAAAAAAGCATTGACTTCGTTCCTATAGCACTATATATCCCCTATAAAATCAAGAAAAACACCAGAAAAGAATCGTTATATATTGTCTTTTTATAAAATATTTAATAAGGATTGCCTACTCTACAAAAGCACACAATACCTTTGTTCCAAAAAACAAATACGTGGAGGTCATTATCTATGAACACATATAACCAAGGGATGCAGCAAATTAACGAATGCCGTCAATATGCTCAGCAATTAATTCAACAAACACAACAAGGAACTCAACAGTACAAGCAAATGTTGCAGCAGGAGCAACAAAATGTTCAAATGTTGGAACAAATGATTCAACGTGAGCGTCAAGCTACTCAAATCATTCAGCACACTCTTCAAGGCCATGATCAAGCAATCCAGCAATGTCAGCAAATTATTCAAACATGTAACCAATTAGAGCAAGAAATTAGAAACCAAAGTAGCCACTCTATGACTTACGGACAAAGTGCTACAGCCTCATATCAACCGATGCAACAACAAACACACCAAATGATGAACCAAATGAATATGCACCAACAGCAGCAACAACAACCTTCTACTTTCCAATCAAGTAACTATTCACAACAATAGTTAGTAAAAGAGCTGCCCATTAACTCGGGCAGCTTTACATTTCTTTTCGTTAGCAGATCAAGGCGCATCACCTTGATACATAGATATTATCAGTTATCCAAAATCGCCATGGATAGTCTTTCGCTTCACCGCTATTATTTATGCCAATTCTTGGGCCACTTGAAATAACATCCGGGTCTTTTCCAGAGGCAATATACAATGGTGGTTCTGTTAGCGGATGACCATAATCTTCTTTGGTAATGCCAAGGGCTTTCGTTAGTTTTCCTGGCCCGCTTGTTAGGTCACGGACTCCTTTGTCTGTTCCTCTCCGTTCAAACATGAGTCGGGTGCCATGACAAGGTTCAACTGCTCGAATTAAAACAGCTTCCGGTTGCCCTATTTCACCGCTAACGACATTTACTAGACAATGTGTATGCATGACGTACGTATACGTGAGCCCAGGAGGACCGAACATTACTTCTGTCCGAGGTGTGCGGCGATTGTTAAAACTATGTGCTGCTCTATCTCCTGGTCCAACATAAGCCTCAGTTTCCACAATCCATCCTGAAGCTATCCCTTCAGGAGTTTCCTTCACTAGTAGTTTTCCTAAAAGAGATTTGGCCAATTTAAGAGTCGGTTGTTGGTAAAATGTTTCTGGTAATGGTTTTACTTGCATAGGTGCACCTCACCAAGTTTTGAAGTAATTAATCTTTAAAAGTATGTGGTTTCTTATTGGTTTCTTATTCGAGACAGAACCTTTCATTGGTACTTTGTAGCTTGGTGTTGTTTTTTTGGGGGATACATAGAACTCTTCTATGTGACCGTGTAGCTAGGCTGTGCTCTTTTTGGGTCACATAGAAATCTTCAATGTGACCGTGAAGAAAGGCTGTGCTCTTTTTGGGTCACATAGAACCATTCTATGTGACCGTGAAGAACGGTGCTGCTCTTTTTGGGTCACATAGAACCACTCTATTTGACCGTGAAGAACGTCTGTGCCCTTTTTGGGTCACATAGAACCATTCTATGTGACCGTGAAGAACGTCTGTGCCCTTTTTGGGTCACATAGAACCACTCTATGTGACCTTGAAGAACGGTGCTGCTCTTTTTGGGTTACATAGAACCATTCTATGTGACCGTGAAGAACGGCTGTGCCCTTTTTGGGTCACATAGAACCACTCTATGTGACCGTGAAGAACGGTGCTGCTCTTTTTGGGTTACATAGAACTCTTCTATGTGACCGTGTAGCAGGGCTGTACTCTTTTTGGGTCACATAGAACTCTTCTATGTGACTACAGAAACTCTTCTTGTCAGTAGATAATAGAGAGTCCCGGTAGTAATAAATGTAATAAATCCTGGAGAGTACGCCTCAGGTAATATGAAATAACAGGCCATTCCGATGACTACACAAAGAAACCCCAGTTTATTATACTGGTAGCTTTCGTTTCCTAACCGTTCAAAGTCGTCATCTGTTAGATTACGTTTTTTTATGAATAGAAAATCACTAACAACAACTGCTGACAAAGGAATAATAAAGGCACCTAAAAAGGATATAAACACTTTGGCATCATTTACTAATGCAGGGAATGAGCTTAACGTAATCGCGGCTATCCCAAAGGCGATCGCACTGCGAACTCTTCCTAAGCGAGGGATACTGTTTAATAGGCTATATCCTCCTGTGTAAGCGTTACTTAAATTGATCGAGATCATTGAAAAAATTGCTGCTACAAAAATAATAAAAATAAACAACGTAGAATTAGTCATTTGTGTAGCGATGACATATGGGTTCCAACTGCCTGCTAAAGTGGCGGTATATGCACCTAATACTGCTGTCATGAAAAAGCCAAAAACATTACCGATATACAATCCGAAAAATGCTTGTTTCGGTGTTTTTCCATAACGAGCCATGTCAGAGGCTGAGCTAACCCCAGAGACATATTGAACAAATGCTAAACTAGCAAAGAACAGCATCGTGCTTAGTTGATTAGTCCCTTTCATTTCCCATACATCGGTAAAAGTTAATCCAGCTTCTGCTGAGGTTATAAAAATGTAAAGCATGACAATACCGCCTAAAAATAAAACAGGCAGAAAATATTTTGTGATCTTTTTTACAGCTTCAAATCCAATTAAGGCAAGTATTGCCATAATAGATGCCATTGTTAACGCTAACAGGATAAACGGCACTTGAAAACCTAAAAATCTATCAAAAAGCTCTTTTAAAAGGTAAGTACCACCGATGGTTTGCACACTGAACCAATACAACGATGTTAGTGTCCGAACTGGAGAAGCAACAAACCTTGCACCCCTAATCCCCATTATCGAGCGCATGGCATATTGAGCTGGAATGCCATATTTTGCCCCTGGTAGCGCTAAGAATGAGACAAATAAAAATGCAACAGCCGCGCCAATGACCGTTGATAAGACTGCATAAAAAAAGGAAAGGCCACCTTCCAAGACGGCCAAAGCAGGTACTAGAAAGTTTCCTGCATTTACTGAGACAGCCATTTGGATCATCGCGTATTCTAATGAAGTTGTGGTCCTCAGTTCTTTTGGAACCGCTTCTAAACCAAAACGTTCAATGACTGTCCGTTTTTCAATTGGTTTTACTGCTTCTCCCATCTGTTAGCCCCCTATTGACTGAGCAATTGAAAAGATGTCTTGCGGTTGATGAGCATAAAAATCAGGTTTATTTTCCTTCGTTACTTCAATGGAATCAAAGCCCCAACTTACCCAAGCGATTTTAATCCCAGCCCGTTCGCAGGCTAAAATATCACGGAGTTCATCTCCTACATAAAGAACCTCAGAAGCTTTTAATCTATGTTTCTTTAGGAATTTCTTTATGACTTTATCTTTTCCAAAAATAGACGCAACTAAAATATCATCTACATTCTCAATCTTATTTTTATGAAGTGATTGTTTAATATTTTCCTCAGTGTTTGATGAAATGACGGCTAATTTATAGTTTGCATCTTCAAGGTTCGTTAATAACTCCTTAATGCCTGGGAACAATTGTAATTGATCAGTTCCCTCTTTATATAAAAGTAAAAATTCAATAAAAGCAAACGGGATTTTATACAAGGGAAAGTTCATCATCCGACAGCGTTCTGCTATTGAATAGCGACTTAATTTTGCAATTTGTTCCTTCGTTAAATTTTGAAACTGATATTTCTGGGCTAATTTATTGATCACTTCAATTGAATGCTCTTTCGAATCAACTAATGTTCCATCAAAATCAAAAATAATATATTTTAACATTCGGGTTCCCCACCCCTTTTTATAGTTTTATCCCCCACATGTTTTCTAGGGCAAGTGTAAAGATTTCGTCTAACGGTGCACTACCTTTATCTTTATGCTCCAGCATTGTTTTTGTCACGGTACTAAGACGGTCTAGTTCGATTTCGATGAATGTAGTTATTGTAGAAAAATTTACTGTGGCGGTATGCCCTTTTTTCAAAAGAGCTAAATTGTTTAAATCTTCTTTTATGTAGGGGTGACATCCATGAACAAGAGTATGAAATTGAATGGGTGGATAGGATTTATTTTTTTCCAACCACAGGCAAATAAGAAGTGGACGAACGACATTAAGGTACTGCTTAACTGAAGTGTTTAGTTGCTGAAGAACTTCTTGAAAGTTGCCACTTGCCATCTTCAAGTAATGGTAAAAACAAGCTTTAGCAGAAAACACTACGGGAATTGATTCCTTAATTTTAAGTAAGATCTCTTCATTTATTTGGTAAATATGCGGTGAATGTAACCATTCTAACAGTGTTGGATTTGACTTTTTAAATAAAAATAACGCTTTATGCAAATCCCATCCATGAAGGTCAAGCTGCTCGTAAATTGGTTTAGAAATCACATCGTTTTTTTTCTCAATCGACAAATACCATTTTATTGGGTGAATGTAAAGAAAACGAACATCATAGTCACTACTGATCGTTTCAAGTCCTGTTGCCCTGCTACCTGCTTCACACGCATAGATTATTTTCACATTATGTTCAACTTCAATTTTTCGAAGTTGCTGTCTAATAACATCTTTCATTATAGCACCACCACTGTTATGTTAAATAGAAAAAAGCAGTTTTTAAACTGCCTTTTTTAGGATACCATCTTAAAATAATAATTCATATACTTCGCTTAGTTCATGGGCGCGCTTCTCGTCTTGTTCTTTTTTGGCATAATTGATTTCATTTTTTAATACGAGGTCTAGTACAGCAATTTCAGCTTCGTTTAGGTCGTTAACGAATTCTCCCTCGTTTTGATAGTGATTTTCTTTTAGCATATTATAAATTCTCTGGCAACTTGGGTACTTCTCTGTATAATTTGATAATGACTCCCGTAAATAACCTAATGTTACATCCATCTTATCAGCCTCCTAAATATCATGTTTTTCACAATATGTATCAACAATTTCTTCAATTTTTCTTAACTCCGGAAAGTCGCCTGAAAAATTAAAAACAATTTCCTCGATAAACTCGCCATTTTTTGAGACATGAATCGCCCCTGCTTGATTTATGACACTAAACTCTGGTTCAAATCGATACCCGTTTCGATCAATGGCCCCCATAAAAAACCACTCCTTAATTTCAAAAGTCTTACCATCGTTAGTATGACTCACTTCTATTAATTTTATTGAATTGGATAAAGTGTTTTTTGCATTAACTAAATATTTCGTTCAAAAGTAATGCATATTAAAACTGTCAAGAAATTTAGGGGGGATAATTGATGGAATTTATCGAAAGAGAAGCGATTTTGACTGAGATGAATCATTCGCTCCATACTATGCTAGAAAAATACGACCTTGAAGATGTTGGTATTTTTCAAGAAGAAGGCGAAGGAAATGACTATTATTTAGGTTATACCGTTAGAAAAAATGGTGAAGTGTACATGATCCATCAAAAGTTTAGAAAAGATGAGCAAGGTAATTTAAAGCCATCTGAACAAAGTTGGGTAATCGAATGCGAAGAAGGCGATTCAAGGGGATATGAAAATCTCGATGCTGTTTTTTCATATTTAAACACTACAGTTAAACATTAAAAAAAGCTACCAAAGGATATTATCCCATTAAGGTAGCGAAGTATGATCCGTCCACTAATGTGTTGGTACATACGCTTCTAAGATGGGATAATTTCACAGTGGCAGCCTAGTTCTAGTCTCAATTAATTAACAGCCGTAGCCTACGTAAGAAGCTCCGATGATAACTAAAAGAATAAACAATACTACGATTAACGCAAATCCTGCACCCATGTGTGATCTACTCCTTTGTTTTTAATTTGGTGGAATATATATCCACCTTCGAGGTTACTATATTCAAACTAGGTGAAAGTGTTTGGGCTATTGTCCTACTAGATTTGTTTATCAACTCTTGCCCAAAACCTTAAAAAGGTCTATAGCCATATGGCGGTCTACCATAATACCCATAACCTGGATAATGACCATATTGAGGATACTGTGGAACAGCCCCATAAGGGTAACCTGGAGCACCATAAAAACCATATGGTGTGCCAGCTTTAGCTCCAAAGGCACCACCTATTGTTCCTCCTAAAGCTCCTCCTAGCGCACCGCCTAAAAATAGTGGAAGTGCTGCTGCACCTAATACAGGGAAGAACCTTTGGTCATTTGGATCGTATTGTTCAGATCTCATATCGTACATATAAGGATTCATGCTAGTGGCATGCTGGTAGTAATTATACATTGGTATTTCCCCCTTGAAGTTATTTGTTTTATCCTATGTATTTGTCTCATTTATTGAGCAAGTACACACTCGCCTATTTAACCCAGAACTTCATTGTAGATATATAACACTATTCCTAGTATACTTATGTTAGATAAGACGGAAAGGTAGTGTTACCTATGGATATCTTTACATTCCCAGATAAAGCTGCAGGTGGCTTTGGATATGCGTATATCATGATGGCGTTTCTGTTTATAGTTGCAAAAGTTACGTTATCTAAGTTGAAAAAAGCTGATAAAAAAGCAAAAGAAGAAGTTGCTCGGATTGAATTAAAAATGAAACAAGAAAACAATGTTGAGCATAAATTAAACTAGCTGAAAAATCACATCAAAAAGGCGTAGAGATTAGTCTCTGCGCCTTTACATTTATTTCGTTGTAAATCCGTCAATCATTCAAACCCTTCTTCAATGTTGTATGATCGAGGACAGGAATTAATCTATCAGTTCTTTAGCATTGTAAGTGATGTTGGTGACTTTTCCCTTAAAATACTCAAAGTCGCTGTCCTCTAAGTTCCAAACACCAGAAAAGCCTGAAATATACTTTATCCCGTTTTTTTCTTTGTGTTCACCGCAAATTCCAGTCCACTTCACATTTTTATATTCTTTTCCGTTTTCTGAGTAATGTCGGTCAAAGGTTTCAAAACGAATATATTCCCCGAGGCCATTAAAGTAAAATACGCCACTAACCTCTGTATTATTAAAACTAATCGTTCCTTTAACAGACGTATCATCTATAGTTGTCCAAGTTAAATAGTCTTGAAGCGCATAGCCTGGTACGAAGAGAGCTTCTGCTAAAACTGTTACTAGTGCTGCTTCGTCCATTTCCTTCCCTTTTGCGTCAGCCACAGTAAACATCTTTAATAGCTTGATCCGCATATTGCCGTGGCCTTCATGATATTTATCTCTTCCTTCAAAAGGAAAAATTCCAAACATCTTACTAGTCATATAAACGATCCTTGTTGGTTCAGTGACGGAATTAAACTGATAACATTTCAAAGGGATCCAATCTTTTGTTGGAGACATTTTTAGATAGACATCTTCCCATTCGACCAAGGCATTATTTATTTTTTCTTTGCCGATATAACCGCAGTAACGGAAATAATTTTGAACTAGTGTGGGCAGGTGTGATATATCCTTTTCTGTTAAAACTTCATTTGGTTTATCTTTGAATTTTATAATTTCTTTATTTACTTCGGCTAAGTATAGTTTTTTCATTTAGAACTCCTCATTTGCTTATATTACGCATGGGCAATAAGTGGAAACTTAAATTGATTTGGAAATGAAACGCCTGCCGTCCGAACATGAAAGATGTCATCAGTTGTTAGTAACGGTTGAGCTTCGGGTAGTAAATCTTTGAAATTTGGTGTGAAATGAAATACGACTTCTGTGATTTTTTCAGTTGCAAAATAATCCATTAAATCCTTAAATAAGATGTCCTGATCAGTGAATACCCCATATAAGTGGAGGGTATTTTCCTTTGTCTGGTACAAAACGACCGTATCTAACGCATCTAGATAATAAAAGTGATTTCCAAATCCATGCACTCCGTAAAATCCTAAAACATGCTCACCTTTTTGAATGTCAAACCTATATGATGGTTGCGTATTCCCGTAGTAATCTAAGATCATTTGTTTGTCTTTCTGTAGGTCGAGTTGTCGAGGTTGATAGATCTGTCTAGAGGATTGTACAGCGACGCTAAACTGTGTTTCAGTTATTTGAGTAAATCCGAACTTTTGATAAAAAGGACTAACATCCTCATCGGAAAATAAGAAAAATAAATCGTACCCTAGTTCGTATTCTTCTATGACATTGGTCATTAAACGACCGCTTAGACCTTGTTTTCTGTAGTCAGGATGTGTCATCACTGTTCCGATTTGAATAGCTTGTTTCAATTCTCCTTTAATCATCATTTCCATTTTACTAACGGAAACATTGGCAACGATTTTACCGCCATCTAGGAACGAATAACATACATAACGGTCATTCCAAAATCCTTTTTGATACCATGGTTCAAAGTCTATATTAAACGTTGTTTTGGCTAATTCATTAAAGCTAGCTCTAAATGTGTCGTTATCTCGGTAATCTTTTATAAATGTTAGTGAATTCATCTTACTC
This sequence comes from Anaerobacillus isosaccharinicus, assembly GCF_001866075.3. GTDB lineage: Bacteria > Bacillota > Bacilli > Bacillales > Anaerobacillaceae > Anaerobacillus > Anaerobacillus isosaccharinicus. The sequence continues at coordinate 3,957,156 of NZ_CP063356.1, forward strand.
TCCTAAACTGTTAAACTATTTTGTTGAAATTTTTGTACAAACTCGCTAAGGGCCTCTTCATTGAAAGTTGATGCATCTACTGTATCGCCTTTCATTTTTTTGATAATTGTCTTTTCTAAAAAATTCATTTTGCCAAATATAAATTCACCACCAAATAAGCTATTGGATATTGAGTGGCTCCTAAGTTTATCAGGATATGCCAGTTCAAATTGGGCTTTCGCCTGATCGCCTTCGTGCATGCAACAAAGAAAAAGTCCGATTTTCTTGGTCATTAGTACGTTTTCATTAAGCTTTATAAACTTGGTAACTTTTCTTTGCATCATCCCGGCGTGAATAGAGCCACCTAAAATAATCGCTTCGTAATGATTGATTTCTGGTAATTTTGTTTTCTTTAAATCGATGACGGTAACGTCCCCAGTAAGTTTTTCACTAAGAAGGGTTGCGGCTTTTGCGGTAGTCCCATGTGAAGATGCGTAAATAATTGCCGTTTTCATTTTCGTTCCCCCTAACCCATTTTTTCGCGCATGCTCTTTGTTTAAATTTACCACCAATGAGAATTCATGTAAATGAGTGAATTTCATAATTAATGAGTCATACGTAACTACATTTAGTAACTTAATCAAGATAATAATGGATGATGAAATTCATGTCATCTTATAGAAAAGACAGGGCCATCTAAACATGTAGATAGCCCTGTTTTTTCTTTAAATTAACCGGACGCCCCTAGTCGGTTTGTCTAGCTTTTCAATGTTCTCATTACGTTCGCCACCATCTGACAGCTCTTCGGAAAATTCATGCTCTTCTTTTTTTGATACGAATTTTGATGCTTTAATATCTCCAGGTGCTAAATTATTATTAGGAGCCGCTTCGTTGTTCAGTTTACTCATCATTTCCCCTCCTTTCTGTTATATAGACTCTCGGCATTTGCCGAGCCTTGTGGCTCAAGGTTTTCTTGAACCAATTTATTTGTATCCCTCCTATTTCTAGGTGGGATTTTTACTTTAGTTTTCTTCTTCAATTGGAAATTAATTGTTGAAAAATATCATAAAAAAACTAAAAAAACACTTGACTTTTTAGTGGAACCCCAATAATCGCCGAGGAGGAATTGACTTCCTAACAATACGGTGAAATGGGGGATTTAAATGAAACCTGCGCTAATACCACATATCTCATATCAAAACTTCGTTTTAGACCAATTAAATACTCATTACTCAGGCGGTATACTGACTCTCGTACAAAAAGATTGGACTATTATCTCGAAGTTATGGATCACGGATCTTTCGTTTACCACTACGTGGCTTCATGATTCATATTCAGTTAAAGGTCCTGAGCCACGTGATCCTGCTTCCATGCTTCGCTCTTATCTTTTGTGTTTATTGACAAGTCCGACCCTGAGTATTACAGAATGGGTGAACCAACTCCATCGTGTTCCTCTTTACACGATCCTTAGCGGCTTTGAACCTGGGGATGTTCCAGGTGTCGGTACTTTTTATGACTTCTTCAGACGGCTATCAGGTTTTGAGAAGGCTAATGTAAAACCTTTTATTAAGCTCAAACGAAAAAAGAAGAAGAAGAAAAAACCGAAAAAGGGTGAAAAAGCAACTCCTAGAAACCCTGGTATTATTAGAAAATTAGTGGATCGTCATTTACGCAATGGCTCAAAACAAAAACAATTGCCGGGAGATCAATTATACGCGTTTTTTCAATCTCAATTTCTTGAAGTTTCAGCGAGATTGGGTTTGCTTGGGGATCCCCATTCCCTTGGTGTTGTTGGAGATGGGACACCCGTGGAAACAGCGAGATACCCAAGGAGCAAACCTATTTGTGATTGTAGTGCCCAAGGACTAACGAATTGTACTCATCCTCGTCGATATTCTCAACCTGACATCGACTCAGGTTGGGATAGTTCAAGGGAGAGGTACTTCAACGGATATCATCTCTACATGATATCCACTAGCGATAGCCAATACGACTTGCCGCTATATCCACGGCTGCATCCTGCTTCCCGGCATGATTCAGTCAGCCTAGTGGTTGGTTCAATTGAATTTTCGCAACGGTACACCTTGGGCACAATTGATAAAATCCTTCTCGATGCCGCACATGATGCAGAACCGATTTACGAATTACTGGACCATCATAATGTGGAACCATTTATTGATCTTAATGTTCGAACAAAGAAAAACTTCAGTACGCAAAGTGATATTCAGATTTCTCCCCTAGGCGTTCCTATTTGTCCAATTGGAATGGAAATGAAACCCAATGGGTTTGACAAATCTCAAAACCGCCAAAAGTGGCGTTGTCCACTAGCTTGCGGAACAAAAAATACATGTTCCACTCCGTGTTCTAAAGCGAAGTATGGCCGGACATTTCATACGTTTAAGCAAGATAATCTTCGTCTGTTCACTAAAACACCGAGGTCTTCTGAAAAGTGGAAACTGATTTATAAACGAAGAACTTCAGTTGAACGTTCGAACAAAAGAGAAAAAGTCGACTATCACTTAGAATCTGGGCGTCATCGCTCTACAAAAATGTGGTATGTCCGCTTATATTCAATCATGATGTGTCAACACATAGATGCTTGGTACAGTAGTCAGAAAGAGACTTTGAACATCCAAGAAATCATCTTTTCTAAGAGCGCCTAGTCATTTTTAAAAAATAGCAGCCGTAGGCTTATTTGGTATACACTTTTTTGAAAACACTATGAAAACACATCACTTTGCTGTCCTGTTAATGAAATTCCCAGTAAATTTTTTACAAATCTTCGATAAACTCATCATTTATTCCGAGAGTCTATTTATGTAGTTTGCCCATTCTGAATGAAACAATTGAAAAGTTGGAAAAATAACAGTGAACTTACAAAGGAGGAAGTTATATGGCAAAAGAGGCTATGAAGCAATATAAAGTTACACGGGGGAATGCCAAGGATAGTGGGATTTCAGCAACTTATGAATTTACAACTGGCAACAAGACGAGTAAAACTAATGGTCTTAAAGCAAGGAGGAGTAAGTAATGAAAGGTGAAAAGGTTAAATGTGAAAACGAAAAGAAAAGTAACTTAGTCGAGAATTATGGGTTAGAGCCAGAGATGAGTCTCCAAAATGTTAAATTTGCAACAACTGATAATAAGTACTTAAATGAGTATGAGGACGAAAAAGAGGAATAATGAAAAAACAGGTTGTCCCAAAATAGATATCCTTGGAGCAGCCTGTTTTTATATGTGATCTTCTTTTTCTTAGTTTACAGCTTTTGTTTTCTTTTTTTCTGGGTTTACTTCCGAAATTTCGATTGGGCTATTACCCTTCATTAAACTTTCACCGTGGAAGTAGCCGTTTTCGTCAATGACGATCACACTCATTTCTGCTTTTCCATCCAATTTCCCAGTATCATAAATATGAATTTTATGTTCCACAATGACATTTCCTTTAACTTTTCCTGCAATAAATAAATTTCTAGCAGTAATCGAATTTTCGACGTAGCCGTCTTTCCCAACTGTTACATCACCGCTACACTTTATTTCCCCATAAACTTTACCTTCAATACGGATGCTTGATTGAACATTTAATGTTCCTTCAACGGTTGTTTCTTCACCGATAATTGTTGATATTTCATTTAATTTTTTATCATTTTTTTGCTTAGAAAACATGCTATACCAGCTATTTGCTGGTTCACCTCCTGAAAGTGGATAAAACACGATTAGTTAGAATTTGCTCGTTCATGGAAAGTCATATAAAGATAAGGATCAATCCGATCTCCGTCTCTCTTGATCTCATAGTGTAAGTGAACACCTGTACTTCGCCCAGTCGTTCCCATTCCACCAATGACATCACCTTTTTTTACCGTTTCCCCAACTTGAACATCGATTTTATTTAAATGGGCATAAAGTGTTTCGTATGTATCACCATGTTCAATGATCACCGTTAACCCGTAGCCGCCATTTCTTCCGGCATGGATCACCTTCCCATCAGCTGCGGCAAGGATTGGTGTGTTTAATGGGGCTGCAATATCAATTCCTGAATGAAATGTACGTTTCCAATTAAAAGGGTCTTTTCGATTACCATATTTAGAAGTGAGGCGACCTTCTGTTGCTGGAAAAAGTGTTGGAATTGTTTTTAACTCATTCTCGTACTCTTGTAGCCGTTTTAATGATTCTTCAAATTTTTCGATGAGGTCAGGTAACTCTTCTTTCATCTCTATTATTTTTAGAGAAGTTTCATTAGGTTCCAATGATGATAATTCAGGAAATGGAATTCCACCACTGCCATCATTTTCGTTTGAATTTAGGTTTCTTGGCATTTGTAGGTTTAAATTACTTATCTGTTCTTCGAATAGTTTAAACTCTTCAATTGTTTGTTGAACGGTTTTGGTTTCTTGCTGCAAAATAGCATAGTCTTGTTTCATTTTTTCTACTTCTTCTGTTTGTTCCTCTAGTTGCACAACTAAAAAGCTCTTTCATTTTCGGATTCAGAAAGTAAATGCATGAGTCCCCCTATTAAAACAATCAACGTCGGAATGATACAAAGACTAAGGTAAAAAACTAATTTTGAAAGACGAAATTGTTTAATTGGTGTCTGGGGTCCTGAAGATAGAATTACGGTCCATGTTCTTTTAGTAGCCAACGATTTTCCTTAGCCAATTTGCCTAAGGATTCCCTCCTTTCTACTTTAAAAATACATTTCCTCAACAATTATCGACAATAATTGCCACTAATTCTAATTCTATCAATTTTCTCAAAATTTAAAAAGAAAAATTTATAAATTAAAAAACCAGTACGCTACGAATCTTTCATTTGCGTACTGATCTTTAGTATTTTCTATATTTAGTAACTCACTTATGCGTCGTAACAATTAGAAATGATTATTGTTTTTTTTTCAAAATCTCTTTTTGTAATTCAGCTACACCAATAATCATCAGCGCTTCTAGCTCTGCTTCTGTTAGTCGCTCTTTTAATTGATTAGCCAGTTCATATTGTTCAGCAGTAGACAAGCCTCCCTGAACTTGTGTAGCAATTTCTTTCATTTCTCCTAATGAAAATTTAGTTAAAACAACTTTCACGCCTTCTTCCTTTGTTGTAAAGGGTAAGTTCACCTGACTTTTGTTTGTATTTGTGTTTCCTTTTTCGTTGACAAGGGATTGGACCATTTCTTCAATTGCTGGATCGCTTAACAGTTCTTCAATTAGTTGTTCATCTAGTAAGTCATTGACAACATGTTCAATCACCTTATCAGAAGCAAAGCCTACCATGTAGTTGTACGTATAGTTACCTAAAAAGGCGATCATGACAAGAATGGAAGCAATAATTACGATCTTTTTCACTTAAGTCTCTCCTACCACAAAATTAATCTTTATCTATTTTGTAACATATTTCAAAGGGTTTGGATACTAGTAACAGTTGGCTCTATTAGTAAACAATGTACTATTCAATCACCATTTTTACATCGTAGCCTTTAGAATTTTATAGATCCACAATGCTATTTTCGCCAACTAAATGAAGTGCGCCTACGACAACAAAATAAGTTTCATACTGCCCATTTTTTAAGAATTCTTCAATTTTTGCAGTCATTTTCAAGTCTCGATCAACTGTTAACGCTTCATAGTAGGCTTTGAAATCTTCACTTTCTTCCTCTTCTAAACTACGTAACTCAGCAAGACGATTAATGTCACCTGCTATCCACATCTCCATTAATTCTGCAATCTTCTCATGATTTTCTTCTTGTTCAAACAAAGTGGAGTGGAGTGCTTTTTCCTGAGATTCAGGCGTTAAGATTGTATAATGGCCTAACTGATCTTCGATTGTTTCTAAACTAATAATCTCTTTCTTTTCTATCGCTGCTTTTTTAAGAAAATATTGATCGATTCCTAGCTCTAAATCGTAGCCTGCCTTTTCTAGAATGAGTGATTCTAGCATATCCGAGACAAGCCATGGCTTGAAAATAATGACTCCTTCTTCTTGTAAACTAAAATCTTTAATAGTGCTTATTAATTCATCATACAACTCGGTACTGATGTGATCTCGGATGGTTGTTCCATCATTGTAGACACCAATTTCACTTATTTGTGCAATCATTTCTTCTGGTTTTAAATCATTGATGTCCATCTCCACTACTAAATACTCAGAGGAATTGTATGCAGCATCAATTTTTTCATGGAGCGGATACAATTTTGGAACACCTATATGAATTGAACCAAACAAATAAACGGTATTGTCTTTATAATTGACTTCATAAAATACTCCTTTTGAACCTGGAGTTTCTAGTCCAGAGTCCATCACTTGTTTCCCATTGCAACTAACGAGAATACTAATCATGATGGTTAAAAAAATTAATCTTATAGTTTTCATACTAATAATCCTTCATCCCTTTCTTCGACTGCTGATAAGTATTATTTACGTATTACGGTCATTTAGGTTTCAAAAAAAGTTTCTGGAAATTAAGTACGAACAAACTAGTTCGGATTTGTTCGTACTATGACGTAACTACTTGAGTTTTCTAGAAATGCTGTATTTCCAACTATTTATACTGTAAAACTAAGTTCGTATTTGATTCAAAGAAAGAACTGATAATAAATATTCAACAAAGGTTGGTGAAACCAGTCTTGCTGCTACATAAGGAGGATGATTGTTTTTTACTCCTTCAAGTGGCAGGCCAAGCCAAAGTATCTGTTCATCAATAATCACAAATGGAAATGGGACTTCTTGGTCATTGAATGATGCTTTCAATTTAGATGTTCGTGTTTGCTCTGAAATGATCGTTAGCTTAACGCGCTCCCCTTTTGTCGCTAAAACATCTAGCCATTCGTTTGGTAACGGAGATGGGCACGAAATAGTGATCGATTTTGTTGCCGATTTCAGGTCACGAAACACTTGTTCTAATTTTAAGGCGTGTATCCATTGAAGCTTAGGGTGTTGGTGTTTAATCCATGTTCCGATTTGTTGGTGAGTGATAACTTGTTTAGCTTGTTCTTGATGTTCCACAAGCTGGCGGATCGTTTTCCCTTTGTATACATTATTTTTAATAAATGTTCGGTCACTTACTTGAATAAACTTACCTTTTGTTCGTGTAATGGCCACATTAACGAGGCGCTCGCTATCTTTTCCTGTTAGGAGCATACTTGATCTCTCGGTTGGATAACTGTCCACGGTATCAAAAATCATCACATCTCGTTCGCTTCCTTGAAATCTATGGACAGTTGCAGAAATGATGTCAGCAACGGCTTTTTCTTGTTCATAGAGACTTTGGAGAAGTTGTTCCATTAGAAGTGCTTGAGCTCGGTAAGGGGTGACATAACCAATTGATTTCGCTCCACCGTGATATGCTTCGTGAATAAGTTGAAACGAAAGAAACAATTGCCACAAATTTAGTCTTGAATTGGACGATTTTTCTTGAATGCAATGCTGCCCTGTAAAGCTTGTATCGATTAAAATCGAAGCTAAATTTGGAAATGGCCTTTGAGCGATTAATTCATTTCGTTTGCTAATCATACTTGAATGATCAAACACTTTTCCAGCGTATATATACTGATTTGTAAATGCTGAGATTTGAGGATGCATCCGCCGTTGCTCCTTTAACAGCATTAAATGGGGGTGTAACGTACCGTTTTCCATCGAATCTACGACACCAGAGCGATGAAAAATATCTTCCTTCAGCCATTTTTCAACTAAAGAATGTCTAGCAGCGGCAATGGGAGGCAATTGTTTAAAATCACCTGAGACAATAACCCGCTTCCCTAATGATGCAGCAAAAGCTATTTGCGGAACATAAGCCATACTCGCTTCATCAACAATGACGATATCAAACTCTTTTTCATAGATAGCTGCGTCTGTTGCGGCCTTGGCTAATGTAGTGCCGACAATTTTAGCTTCTTTTAAAAAGGTCAATTCTTTTTGACGAACTTTTTCAAGTAAAGTCGCTAACTTTTTCTCCATCACAAGAAGGCTTTCACTGTCTCGCTTACTAAATGAATGGGCTAAATCATGTTTTATTAACCGCTTTTCTACGGTTATGCTCTCTTTTTCTTTCGCTAATTTCGGTTCGCGTGTTTCTAGTAACTTTTGTGTTGTTACGGGCTTTTCAATCACTTGCTTTGATCCTGTCCCATAACGAAGGACATCCCCTTCTTGAAAACGAGCTTTTTTTGTAAGGAATTGAACGATCTCCAAAAGTAAGACATCAACGGCTTGATTACTATGTGACAAGATCAGAACCTTTTTTCCTTGAAAATACTTGTTTGCCGCAACTCGAGCTAATGTGTATGTCTTTCCGGTTCCAGGTGGCCCCCAGACAAACGTAGCTGGATTATATTTTGACCTGTAAAATAATTCGTGGAAATTTGTTTTGTTTTTTTCAATCGGGTGTTTTGGTGGTATTGTTGGCTCTAAAAGTTGTTTAATGCGGTTTCGTTTTTTTTTACTTTTATTTGAATCGTATAAACGTTGGCTAAGTTCTTCTAACAGTTCCCAGGGGTCGTGAAAGAGAAACGCTTCATTAATGAGATCCCCTATCGACTTTTCTAATGATAGTAATAGGCTTCTACCTTCAGAAGACCTCATTCTCCCTTCAAGCTTTTGGTTTCCCCATAGGATACGAATGCTTGAGCCAACAGGAATAGAGACTTGTACAGCCGTTTCGAAATAGTACGTAAAATCATTATGATTAGCCGTAATTAAATGACCGTGTCTAACAGTATATTTTGTACTTCCATATTTCTTTAAGTGATTAATTTCAACTGAGAGTGCTTCTTGCCACTCATTCATGTAGTCCATTTTTAAACATCCTTTAAGTAAAGATAAAAGAACGCCCAATCTAGAAACGACTCGGCGAACTTAGTTATATTAATATAGCATAGTTTAAGAATTAGTTTAAGTTAAATCCGCCTGAAGAAGTACGAACTTTAATTTTATAGTCCCCAGAGCCAATTTTTCCGTAAATAAGGTTATTTGATTTTTCTTCAATGGTCATGCCTGGAACGGATACATTGCCTCTACCGGAGCTTGCTTTGAAGTCGACGATGGCTGATGAAAGGTCTTGGACATTAATTTCGACTCGACCGCTGGACGTCGCAACGCTAATGTTTCCGTTTAATTGTTTGTTATTAATTGTAATTCTTCCAGAACTTGCTGCTGCTGTAATCTCCCCCATACTATCGCTCAATTCTATACTTCCTGATGAAGTAGCGATATTCATTGTAGAGGTTTGAATGTTTTTCAATGTTATCGAACCACTGCTTGCACTAGTATTCAAGGAAGCTGCCTCACTATTTGATACTTCAATTCGGCCACTAGATGTTCGAGCATTGAAATTTTTTTCGGCAATGATATTACCGATGTCGATTTTTCCAGAGCTTGCTCTTAAATCAAAACTTTTTGCGTGAAGGTCTTCGATTTCAATCTTCCCAGAAGATGTATTAATACTAATTGAGTCATACATTTTTTCTGGTACATAGATTTCAAGTTTTGTCCGAATGACGATCGTTCCAAAAATGTTTCTAATCGTCTCACTTTTTCTATTAACTTTGACACTTAATTTGTCCCTACTAGTATCAACATCTAATGAAAATGAGTTTTTTAATTTACTGCTTACCTCACCTGTTAACTCAATGATTATTTCATCGCTGTCAGATGGAATTAGGTACACATTTGGTGATGATGAATGAATGTCAATGGAAGTGATTTTATCACCGTCTACTACTTTACTTTCATTTATCTCCACGTTACCGCTAGAAAAAAAGTTAAATACAGATGATGATTGTTGTTGAGTTGAATTGAATACTAAAGCGAAAATACCAATCGCAATAAGTGCTAAACCTAAAAGAGCTCCTTTATTCATCTTATTTCCTCCTAATTTTTTTATAAGAAATTTATTTTGTGTCCTTCTTAAAGTGAATTTCATAATTACCAAAAATGAGCTATATCAAACTATATGTAGTTGCGAGCGGTTTTACGCAACTACATATAGTATCTTAATAGCGAGAATATGGAATTATGAAATTCATTAATCTATGTATTAATTGTAGGTTATTTAGCTGGTTTCCATAATCAACCTTAGATATATTTTCCTCTAAGCCTTGAGGCGTATGGTCTAGTAGACTAAAAAAATCGTTTATGGTGAACATGGTAATCATACCATATTTTGGTTAGTGGAGAATGTACGATTATTTGTTATTTTCCAAGAGTGATATGAGTTGATACAAAAAGAGCCTAACCATTTCAGGTTGGGCTCAAAGATGTTACGTAGCGATTTTTTGTTGAAGCTCGATTTGTTGCTTTGGTTTGTAAAAGTAACTGACGAGGATTGTCATCACTGGTCCAACCCATAAGAAGGCAGCAAACAAAGCATAATCTAATGTGGAAACACCGATGGCTGCGGCAGATAAAATCGCCACCATATTCCATGGAACTAATCCAGATGTAACAAGGGCGGAATCACAGACGACTCTGCCAAGATCTTCTTTTGTAAAGCCTGCGTCAACCCACGTGTCTTTTAGTGAGCGGCCAGTAAGCATGACAGGAAAAGCTTGGTTACAACCGACAATGGCAAAGATGATCCCAATGACAACAGTTTTGGCTGTGTAATTTGTTAAAGAGAATGCTTTTTCAAACATTTTTTTCATAAATACTTTAAATAGTTGTGTCTTATCTAAAATACCGTTCATCATACTTGCTAGTGTAATAAAAATGAACAACTGCCACATCGTTATAATCCCGCCACCTCTTAATATCGCTTCTAGTCCTTCATTGGAATGGTGGTAACCGAAAGCTAAGTTTTCAAGGATATCGACACCTGGTAGCTTTTGAAAGAATATAGCGAGTACAACTCCTGTGAGCACCCCTAAACCTAATGAATAAATCGTGCGAATTTTTAAAAGGATACTACCGAATAAGACGACAATTGGTAGTAAGCTAATGAATGAAATTTGAAAGAATTCGTTTAAAAGGCTCGTTACCTCGACATTCTCTACTACACCTTGTGGTTCAATGAAAAATCCAATAATAAAGTAAAAAATAGTAGAAAACGAAAGCATTAATAGGGTAGTTGGGATCATTTTTTTAAATAAACTCTTAGGGTCTACTTCAACGGAATTAGCCGCTAAGTGGAACGCAGATGATAGTGGTGAACTGCGGTCGCCAACAAATGCCCCTGAAACAAGTGCTCCTGCTACAAGGGCAATGGGAACCTGCACAGTGATTGCTACCCCGATAATAATAATGCCTAGCGAACCGAGTGTGCCAATCGCTGTTCCTAACACAAATGAAGTTAAGGCAGCAATCATAAAAGCAAATAATAAAATCCATGTAGGCTCAATCCAATTTACGATATAAAAGATCATTGTTGGTACCGTACCACTCATAATCCACGCTGGAATGAGTAGTGTGATGAGTGCCAAAATATATAAAACTGGTTTAATTCGCTTAATCCCGTCTAGACTTGCTAGAGCAACGTCTTTGGTCGTAAACCCTTTTCGTAAAACAAGTGAAATGACTAATATTAAAGCAACAGCAAAGCCAATCACTAATGGGATTTCAAAAATAGCGGCGAACGCTAGGCTTATGACGATAAATAAAAATGTTAAAATAGCGTCCTTCAACGAAAACTCCCCCATGAAATGTAATCACTAACCCATTTTATACCTTATAGGCATAAACCGGCAATGAAAAATATGAATTGAGGAAGTCATTCGTTTAAATAGAGTAAACGGTGTAATCGTTTTCAAACTGATAGCCTAATTTTCAGCAAGGGCGACCGAACCTAAATTTTTTATAGATTAAGACTATAAAAATGTGTAGTTTAAAACGCAAAAACATGATTACCAATGACGGTTGAAACTGTTCGACTTCTAACCCATTGGTCACTCGTTTTACTAGGGTTGTAAAAGTACAACGAGCCATTTGTCGGGTCTTCACCGGCTAATGCACGGCGGGCCGCCTCGTAATTCGTAGTATTCGGGTTAGCGCGATCAAGTTCTCCATTTCCTGCTGGAGAAAATTGAAAGTGGCCATGACTTCGTTCATAAATGACATTTCTAACCGTGTTCGGAAACTGATTATGTTTCACTCGATTTAAAATAACAGCGGCCACAGCAATTTGTCCTTCTAGAGATTCTCCCCGAGCTTCTGCAAAGATTATTCTGGCTAACAGATCTAGTTCAGCTTGGTTAATATTGGTTTGGACTTGTGTCGTTGGTACCGAGCGTGCTTCCCCACTCGTTGGTAGCGTAAGTACTTGTCCAATTCGTAGAAAGTCAGAGGTTAAATTGTTGCTTCTTTTAATGGCATCAACGGTAGTCCCATTTCTAGCCGCAATTTGAGACAAGGTGTCACCAGAAACAACGGTATAGGTTGTTTGCTGCTCAGGTGTTGTTGTTCTCGCTTCTGATGGGATGACTAAGGTTTGTCCAATTCGTAGAAAATCAGAGGTTAAGTTGTTACTTCTTTTAATGGCATCAACGGTAGTCCCATTCCTAGAGGCAATTTGAGATAGGGTGTCCCCTGAAACAACTGTATAGGTCGATTGCTGGGTTGGTGCTTGTGTTTGCGTTGCCCCATTTGGAATCGTTAATGATTGCCCGACCCGTAAAAAATCAGTTGTTAAGTTGTTTGCTTGTCTAATGGCATCAACTGTTGTTCCAAAACGGTTGGCAAGTTGAAATAAACTATCTCCAGAAACAACAATATAATTTGTTGGAGTTCCAATAGTTCCGTTTGGAATCGTTAATGTCTGTCCAACTCGAATGATATCTGAATTAAGGTTATTACTTGTACGAATTGCATTAACCGTTGTTCCAAACCTTACTGCAATCTGTGAAAGTGTATCTCCCTGAACAACTGTATATGTTCTGGAAACAGTTTGTTCTGTTCCGTTATGGGTCGATGCCTCAGCTTTTGTTGTGAGATTAGTAAACCCTAGTGTTGTGATAAGTAACGTCCCAGCGACAATTTTAATCGCTTTGACTTTTAAATTTGGTAGATGTTTCTTTGTGTAGCATTCCGCTTGTTCTTCTATGGATTTTGACTCTTGACCTTCTTTTGTTCCTAACTCGGTCGAAAATTCGGCCATGTGTTCATTTAGATATAAAATAATTTCATAGCTACCATCATCTGTTGGGGTTAACCGATAGTGAGAAAATGATTCCATTCTCTTCCCTCCTTCTCAGTTACTATCCCCAACAATTACATTTTTTAGAAATAAAAAAATGTGCCTCTCTAAAAAGAGAAGCACAAATTTACTAACTAATTTTTTGAATTTACTTTATCGATAATCACATTAATAGCTCCATCACCTGTAACATTAGTTGCAGTACCAAAGCTATCTTGTGCCATATAAAGAGCAATCATTAAACCTATTGCCGCTTCGCTAAAGCCAAGCATTGTTGTTAATATCCCTAATGCTGCCATGATCGCGCCACCAGGAACACCAGGAGCTGCAATCATGATTAGACCAAGCATAAATATAACTGGTAACATCGTTGCAAAAGTTGGAGAAGCTAATTCTGGAGTTAAAAGCATAACTGCAACAGCTGTTGTCACAATCGTGATGATACTTCCTGATAAATGAATGGTTGCACAAAGTGGTACACCAAAATCAGCGATCTCATCTTTGACCTTATTATTTTTTACTGATCGCAATGTTACAGGAATTGTTGCTGCACTACTCATTGTTCCAATTGCTGTAAAGTATGCTGGTAACATATTTTTTAGTAAGGTAAACGGATTTTTACCACTAATCGATCCTGCTGTTACGTATTGAATAAGTAGCCAAATCCAATGAGTAGCAATGGCTAGAAGAAGAACGACTCCAAATACTTTTAATGTATCAAAAACGGTGCCTTCTGCTGCAAGTTGAGCAAAAATACTTGCAATGTAAATTGGTAAAAAAGGAATAATAATGTAACTTATTACGAGATCAATAATTCTTTTCCCTTCATCAAAAACATCTTTTAAGATTTTGCTTTTGATTTTTGTCATACCAATTCCGAATAAGAACGCAGCTACAAGTGCTGTAACAACACCCATGACTGGAGCTATTTCCAGTTTTAAAAATGGAGTTAGTGCAGATCCTTCAGAAATTGATGATTGTTCAGGTGAAAACATGGGAACAAAAGTAATTGCGACAAAGAACGCTAATAAACCAGCAATAATAGTTGAAACATAAGCGATACCTACTGTCGTACCAACTAATCTCCCAGATTTTTGCCCTAAGTTTGCAACACCACTAGCAATGAAGAATAGAATAATAAAAGGAATAATAAATCCAATAAAACTACCAAAAACAGTTTTAATTGTAATAAGTAATCGAACGATAAACTCAGGTGCAATTAATCCTACGATGATCCCAATTACAATTCCTGCAATTAGCTTTAGTACGAGTTTCATAATGTTACCTCCTTGAAGTATGTGTTTTTTAGAAAAACAAATGTACCCTCATTGTATACAATATTTTTTATAATGCAATACTATTTCGTTTTTTCAGAATAATTAAATTAATCATAAGATAAAGCAGTAATTAGAGAATAAGTCTAATTACTGCTTTTTACTTATAAAATGCCACCCATTTCAAGGTCGATACCGTCTCCACTTTCCATAAATTCATCATATCCATCAAAAACATGAAGAACTACAAAGCTAGAGGCAATAAATGCATAATGGTAACCATTGACGATTAATTGCCGATTTCTTGTTAATGTAATTTTGTACTTATTTTTTAAGTCGCCTCGGTCTACAAGGTCTTCCCGAACAATTATAGCCCCTTGATGTAGAGCGCTTTCTAGCACGACTTCCATGATGAAGGCTTCTTCATGACTAGGATTTTGTCCTTCAAGGAAAGCTTTTTTTGAAACGAGCATCATTCCGTCGCTAATGACGCAATCACTGCCTTTTCGCACTCTTGTATAAGTAAATTCACCAGAGGTTTTATCACGAAAGCCGATGACACAATGGAAGTACTCTTCTTCTTCTGCGACAATATCAAAAAAACTCATGCGTTTGATTGGTTCATTTGGATCAAAACCGATGATGCGATCAAGAAATGATTTTTTTTGTGTGGTTGTTTCATTTCTCACTTCAAGTTCCCAATCTGTTTTTCCAATTTGAAAAAGGAGCATTCCGTCTGGGTACTTGACGTTTGGTTTTTTTTGTATGTTCGTTAACTCAGACATGCAAATCCCACCTTTATCGTTTTATCGTAAGGTATTTATTCATTATACATCAAAATATTATCTGATTGTTCATAATTGTTTATATCCATATGTATTCAATTTTGTCGAGTCTAATTCTTCTTACTTAGGAGTTCGCTTTGACAACGAGAAATATGCTATAGAAAGATGGTTGTTGCTGAAAAAAGTCATCTAGTAGACAAAAAGCGCATAATGTCCACCTCAAATGGACTTTATGCGCTTTTTGTCTTTTTTAGGTGTCTGACACCACCTAGAAAACATCTCTTCTAACAAAGGTTGTAAACGATATGACAAGGGCGGCGATGCCCCAT
Source organism: Anaerobacillus isosaccharinicus (assembly GCF_001866075.3). GTDB lineage: Bacteria > Bacillota > Bacilli > Bacillales > Anaerobacillaceae > Anaerobacillus > Anaerobacillus isosaccharinicus. The sequence continues at coordinate 3,972,631 of NZ_CP063356.1, forward strand.
AATAGTAAGATCGTGAATGAAAATAGTAATGACATTCCTTCAATTGGTGGTGCTGAGCCACTCAAGTAATGAATTAAGTTTAAATTTACCATAAAGAAATACTTTGCTGATTCCCATGAGGAAACCATGCTACTTAAAATTGTTCCTGAGATGAGACATGACAACATAATGCCCATGCCAGCCGCTGTACTTTTGACAAGAACAGACAACATAAATGATAACGTTCCGACAACTAAGGTAACAAACCATGCTAACCCAAAAGCCATTAATAAATACTGCCATTGGGGCAAGAGGGTGACATTGGTTACATTTAAGACCCCCCCGTCTGTTTGGAACCCAAGTAAAATTGGTGCAGACCAGCCTTGATAGCCAAAGACAAGCCCTGAGATTAAGTAAGACAAAACACCAAAGATGAAAACGGTTAATGATACGGTCAAAACTAAGGTTATATATTTACTTAATAGCACTTTCCACCGTTTCACAGGTCTTGTTAAAAGTAGTTTTACAGTTCCTAAACTAAATTCAGAGGATACGAGATCTGCAGCAATGATCATAATTAACAATGGAAGCAACAAACTTACAGAGCTTTCTAAAAATCGTCGAACAAAGGTTGGTGCACCAGGTTCAAGTGGATTTATATCATGATCAAGATAATACTGTTGCTGCTGGATTCGGATCTCTAGCTGTTGACGCCATTCTTCAGATGTAATCCGATTACCGTCTAATCGATTGCGTGTATCAGCAATTTGTAATTCAAGTGTCGTCCGCCAGTCCGTCGTGTTGTAGCGATCTGCCATTCGTTCTGCTTCTTTAAATTGGGCGTACGTAAAGAGTGAGATTAACGTTGCGATGATCAGAGTGATGACTATTAGTTTCTTTTTACTAATAAGCTTTAGCAACTCATTTTGGATTAAACTAATCAATCGACTCTCCTCCAGTCAGTTGTAAAAATAACTCTTCCAAGGCGGGAACTTTTCTCGTTATTTCTGTCACTGTAACTCCCCGTTCTACTAGTTTACGATTCCACTCACCAACGTCTTCCTCGCGATATGGTGTTGAAATGTACTCACCAAAAACTCGCGCTTCAACTTCTAACAGGGTAAAAACTGTCATCGCCTCTTCGATTGGAGAGACTCGCCATAATAGCTCTTCTTGCTCAGACATTAATGAGCGAACTTCCCCAACCTTCAAAACAGCTCCATTTGAAATAATCGCGACCCGGTCACACATCAATTGAATTTCACTCAATAGATGACTAGAAACAAAGACGCTTAAATTTTCACTTGTAGCTAGAAATTTAATTAATTCTCGCATTTCTCTTATGCCGGACGGGTCTAACCCATTTGTTGGTTCATCTAAAATTAATATTTTTGGTTTTCCTAACAGAGCTTGGGCAATTCCAAGACGTTGTTTCATTCCTAACGAATACGTACTGACTTTGTCGTTAATTCTTTTTGTTAAGCCAACAAGCTGTACAACTTCTTGTAATCTACGTTCCTTAATCTCTTTCATCATCCCTGAAAATAGTTTCAAATTTTCCCAACCAGTTAAATATGGGTACAGTTCTGGGTTTTCAACGATACAACCGAGATTTTCCATCGCTCTTGTAAAATTTTTTTGAATATCATACCCACAAATTTCAACAGAACCAGCAGTAGGTTTAATGAGCCCAACGATCATTCGAATCGTCGTCGTTTTTCCTGAACCGTTTGGGCCTAGAAATCCAAACACTTCTCCCTCTTTAAGTTCGAAATCGATCCCTTTAATAATTTTCTTACCTTTTATCTCTTTTTTAAGTCCTTTTACTGAAAGCGTAACATTACTCATTTTTCTCACCATCCCACGTAATGAGTGCGGCAATTCGGTTTGCCATTTGCTGATAACCTTCTGTACTAGGATGAAAGCGATCGTGAGACAAATGCGTAGTTAGATTGTTTTGAAACATATCAAACGTTGGAACGAATACAGCTTGTTTATATCTTGCAATTTCCAATGCAGTGTGATGGTTCCAATCCAAAATAATTTTCGTTGTAATCTCAGCGTTCGGTAAATGTGTAAAAGGATGATACAATCCGCTAAAATATATAGTTGCATTTCCATTTAGTTGACGGATATCACTCATAATTTGCGATAAGTTTTCTAAAAAATGTTGTTCGATCTGGGCAATTTCTTCTAAATTAAGCTCGACAAGCGTTTGCCCACCCTGAAATAAGTCATTGCCACCAATAGTAAGGAAAATCAGGTCAGCATCTTTTATTCCTTGTTGTACATCCCTTTCTTCGATAACCTTGACGAGACCTTCTGAAGTCAGTCCATTAATCGCAAAGTTTTGTAGTGAAACTTCTTCAGTTGTTCTATCCTTTAACTGCTCTAATACATTTCCGACATAGCCTTTTCCGTTTGGATCACCGGCCCCTACGGTAAGAGAATCACCTAAGGCAACAATATGGTAGCCTGATTTCTTAGTTTCATTGATAGGCTCTTCTAACGTTTCTATAATCTCTGTTTTTACAGATTGATTCACTTCAGTAGCTCCTTTATAAAAATAGTGCTTAAACGTCATTCCAAGCCCGACTAACCATAGGACACAAAAGATACTACCAAAAATACCGATTATTTGTACCCATCTAATTTTCAACGGAAAACCTCCTCCTTATTCATTATATAGACTCTCGGCATTTGCCGAGCCTTGTGGCTCAAGGTTTTCTTGAACCAATTTATTTGTATCCCTCCTATTTCTAGGTGGGATTTTTACTTTAGTTTTCTTCTTCAATTGGAAATTAATTGTTGAAAAATATCATAAAAAAACTAAAAAAACACTTGACTTTTTAGTGGAACCCCAATAATCGCCGAGGAGGAATTGACTTCCTAACAATACGGTGAAATGGGGGATTTAAATGAAACCTGCGCTAATACCACATATCTCATATCAAAACTTCGTTTTAGACCAATTAAATACTCATTACTCAGGCGGTATACTGACTCTCGTACAAAAAGATTGGACTATTATCTCGAAGTTATGGATCACGGATCTTTCGTTTACCACTACGTGGCTTCATGATTCATATTCAGTTAAAGGTCCTGAGCCACGTGATCCTGCTTCCATGCTTCGCTCTTATCTTTTGTGTTTATTGACAAGTCCGACCCTGAGTATTACAGAATGGGTGAACCAACTCCATCGTGTTCCTCTTTACACGATCCTTAGCGGCTTTGAACCTGGGGATGTTCCAGGTGTCGGTACTTTTTATGACTTCTTCAGACGGCTATCAGGTTTTGAGAAGGCTAATGTAAAACCTTTTATTAAGCTCAAACGAAAAAAGAAGAAGAAGAAAAAACCGAAAAAGGGTGAAAAAGCAACTCCTAGAAACCCTGGTATTATTAGAAAATTAGTGGATCGTCATTTACGCAATGGCTCAAAACAAAAACAATTGCCGGGAGATCAATTATACGCGTTTTTTCAATCTCAATTTCTTGAAGTTTCAGCGAGATTGGGTTTGCTTGGGGATCCCCATTCCCTTGGTGTTGTTGGAGATGGGACACCCGTGGAAACAGCGAGATACCCAAGAAGCAAACCTATTTGTGATTGTAGTGCCCAAGGACTAACGAATTGTACTCATCCTCGTCGATATTCTCAACCTGACATCGACTCAGGTTGGGATAGTTCAAGGGAGAGGTACTTCAACGGATATCATCTCTACATGATATCCACTAGCGATAGCCAATACGACTTGCCGCTATATCCACGGCTGCATCCTGCTTCCCGGCATGATTCAGTCAGCCTAGTGGTTGGTTCAATTGAATTTTCGCAACGGTACACCTTGGGCACAATTGATAAAATCCTTCTCGATGCCGCACATGATGCAGAACCGATTTACGAATTACTGGACCATCATAATGTGGAACCATTTATTGATCTTAATGTTCGAACAAAGAAAAACTTCAGTACGCAAAGTGATATTCAGATTTCTCCCCTAGGCGTTCCTATTTGTCCAATTGGAATGGAAATGAAACCCAATGGGTTTGACAAATCTCAAAACCGCCAAAAGTGGCGTTGTCCACTAGCTTGCGGAACAAAAAATACATGTTCCACTCCGTGTTCTAAAGCGAAGTATGGCCGGACATTTCATACGTTTAAGCAAGATAATCTTCGTCTGTTCACTAAAACACCGAGGTCTTCTGAAAAGTGGAAACTGATTTATAAACGAAGAACTTCAGTTGAACGTTCGAACAAAAGAGAAAAAGTCGACTATCACTTAGAATCTGGGCGTCATCGCTCTACAAAAATGTGGTATGTCCGCTTATATTCAATCATGATGTGTCAACACATAGATGCTTGGTACAGTAGTCAGAAAGAGACTTTGAACATCCAAGAAATCATCTTTTCTAAGAGCGCCTAGTCATTTTTAAAAAATAGCAGCCGTAGGCTTATTTGGTATACACTTTTTTGAAAACACTATGAAAACACATCACTTTGCTGTCCTGTTAATGAAATTCCCAGTAAATTTTTTACAAATCTTCGATAAACTCATCATTTATTCCGAGAGTCTATATTATTTTTAACTATATCACTTCCATATGAACGGTATATGAACAGATTTTTAAAATAAAAAATACCACATCTCACAATTGTTTTTTGTAAAATGTGGTGGTCTTTAATTTATTCAGGTAGCGAATAAAATGTTGCAGTCGTTTTTGCAAGGAGTTGATCTTTATCATCTTTAATATCACATTCAACAAACTGAACTTGTTTTCCCTTTTTCACAAAGAATGCTTCAGCCTTTAAAGTCCCAGTTTTTGCAGCACGTAAAAATTGAGTTTTTAGTTCTAAAGAGACACCAGGTCGATAAGCAAATGCAGCGCATAAATGCCCCATCGCAGTATCAGCCATATATGTAATGATGCCTCCATGAATGTAACCGATAGGATTGTACATCATCTCAGAGATAGGTGCCTCAATACGAACGACTTCATGTTCTTCATCATAATCAAATGTAAAGTTTAACAAAGAATATAAAAATAACTGGCCTGTCCCTTCTTGATGGGTGTTTAATGCATGTTCAAACTGCTCTCTTAGTTTTTCTTTATCCATGTTTGTCCCGCCCTTTATGTCTATTTATTTTCATCTGAATTTGTCATAACTTTCTTATATCATAAAAAAGAAAAAAACACTAAGGCTAGACCCTAGTGCTCGTTAATGGATGATTTTTCTTCGTGGTCAGCTTGTTCCTGCTCGTCGTACCAATTATCAAGAACTTTTGCATCTAATACTTTGCTTTTAATATAGTCTGTTTGCATGTCAGTAAATAGTTTTTCCCATGAGACTTCAAGTTCACTAGACAGTTTAATAATTGTCAGTAACTCTTGCCAAGCAACATAACGCTTATACCAGAAAAACTGTGGTTGCTCACTCATGTATGGATAGAGAGTATCAAATTCCGTATGCTTACAATCAATGGTTCGTTCAAACTGGGTTTTTGCTGCGGCAATTTTCCCTTCAAAAAATGGTTTAAAATCAAATTCACTCATTTTTTCCCCTCCAGAACTGAACATTTGTTATATTGTAATACTTGTAAATTGTATCACATCCATCGTCTATCATACAGAAAATAATTCATTATTTTTTAACAAAAAAAATAGCTAATGAAATGAATTTTTATTTTGCTAGTTTATTGCTATCAACTGCTAGCTAATTGATAATTCAGTTAAGTGCCATACTTAAACATAAAACCAAGCTTTTGAGCTTGGTTCACTACACAATTTGGTCTTTCTCAACTTCGTCGTTTAAGAAATCTCTTTTATTTGTGGCTTTAGTAATCTGATTTTTCTTCATTAAATATTGTAAGTGTTGTAGTGGCATCGAACCGTGACCATTTAGGTCGTTAAGGGTAAATTGAATGATATTTCCAGTCTGTCTGATAACAGTTATCGCCTTAGCAGAGTTAAAGTTTTTTTGAATGCATTCTGATAGTTGGTATTCTGTGCCCGCTTCTATTGTCATTATTATGTATACTCCTTTATAGTCATTTCATCTTATTATTCCAAAAATGCTCTAATGTATACATGTTTTTCCATTATTAGTAATTTAAGATCCGTATAGGCATTTGCAACGCCAATTAACCTGCTAAACTAAGGATATTGTCCCCAACTATGTCCATGATGGTTTCTACTGCTCAGCGAAAAAAAAGTGGCTCAAAAAGCAAAGCAAGCTTTTCGTCCACTCTTTATAATCATTCTCTTATCTTTTCACTACATCAAAATTCGCATCAATTAACAACCAATTTTGTGGAAATGGTAAACCTAGTTTCCAATAGCTAATTCCCCTTAACCCTAAGCGCTTTATGAGATCAAACTTGGCTTGAATTGATCTTGCATCTTCAAACCATACTTTGTGACTTCTACCTTCTTCGTCTACATAGTCAAAGTGAGGTGCTTGAGCTTCTATGTCATATTGAATTGGAACATTGTATTGTTTAGCAAGTTCAATGGCTTGTTGCGGGCTCAGAGCACGTGCATACTCGCCACCAGGAACAAACGGCAATGTCCAATCATAGCCATATAAATTTTGTCCCATCATAATTTTTGAAGCAGGCATTTCAGTTAAGGCATACTGGATGACTTCCTCAACTGGGCCAATTGGTGACACGGCCATTGGTGGCCCTCCAGAATAACCCCACTCATAGGTCATAAGAACAACGAAGTCAACGATTTCCCCGTGTGCTTGATAATCATGAGCTTCATACCATTGTCCCGGTTGATCTCTTCTCGTTTTCGGAGCTAGCGCACTTGAAATTAATAACCCTTCTGCCCGTAATCGCTCAGCGGCTCTTCTTAAAAAGTTATTATACGCAACGCGTTGATCTCCAGGTAAGAATTCGAAATCAAAATGAACATCAGTAAACCTACCCACCCGTCTTGCTTCAGCAATGATATTGTCTAATAGCAATTCTTGAACAGCTGTACTTTGAAGTATTTCCTTGCCTAGCTCACCGCTAAATTCGCCTCCTTCTAAGTTGGTGACGACCATCATTAGAGAAGCCCCTGTTTCGGCTGCTATCTCTGGAATCCCTTGTAATGGTTGGGCTTTCAATGTACCATCTCTTCTTACCTCATAGCTAAACGGAGCTAGGTAAGTTAAAAATGGCCCCGCCTGGCGTGCATCAGCTAATAGTTCTGGACTAACGGTTGTCCCTCGTGGTTCAATATAAGCATTTGTTTCAGCCGGTGTTTTAGGTTGTGGTGGTATATACAATCTGAGACCGATCCATAAACCATTAGTTGGGTCAATTTGGTTTATCTGTGCCAATCTTAAGTAATCAATTCCAAATCTTTGTCCAATCGACCATAAACTATCACCAGGTTGTACCCAGTAAAAACTCCCAATTATCGGGATGACAATTGCCTGACCTACTGCCAATTGATCAGGTTCTGGAATTTGATTGGCTTCGATTATATTTTGGACAGTTGAATTATACGCTTGGGCAATTTGCCAAAGCGTATCTCCTTGTTGGATGACATGAATTTGCATGGTTGAACCTCCTTCATTTAATAAACTCCCATTAAAAGTCTATGAAGGAAAGATAGGATGGTGACCATGAAATTATGATTTTACGATTTACCTTTTGAACAAATCAACGCCATAATAAGAAGAGATGGTCAATAAAATTGTCCATAACGCTAGACTGATTGTTGTCCATACCAAAGTGGCTTTCTTTTTTGCACCTAAGGAGATGGCAATCACGACGGCTAAATGGGCACCAGTTAGAAACGGACCTGCTAGTGATAACCCTGGCAAACCATATTTATTCCAAATTTCAACAGCTCGTTTTGTGCGCTTCTTTTCTTTTTTCTTCTTCTTTTTTGCGCGCCACTGTTCATATTTTTCAAAGAAAAAAATAAGTAAGTAAACCGTTGACAAATTACCTAAAAACGATAATAGACCTACTAAGATCGGATTTAAACCATTTATAATTCCAATCGGTATAATAATTAAAATTTCGACCCATGGCACAGCTGCCAAAATAAAGATGACTATGTACTCCCATAATGACAAGAAAAAATCCACAGCTTTGCCTCCTTTAAAAGATTGACGTATTATTTATTTTAGCCGATCAAGGATTTATTTGCTAATATATCGCTATCAATTAATCTTAAAAAAAACAGAAGCTTGGCATAAATAGCCAAACATCTGTTTTTGAGTTTTTTATCAACTTGGACTTTTTTCTTCTTCAACATAAAAACAAATCTCGTTCTTGCCTTGTTTTTTAGCTCGGTACATGGCGAAATCGGCTCTTTTGATCATCTCGTTAAGGTCTTCAGCCATATCTGCATAACGATAAATACCAATGCTTGTTGTAATGGTGATTTCCTTGTTTTCAATCGAGTATGGAGAAGCTAACGTTGTTTTTATTCGGTTGGCGATGATCATTACATCATCTTCGGTAACTTCTGACAGGACGACAACAAATTCATCCCCTGAAATTCTTGAAACAATATGGCTGCCACGAATACAATTTATTAACCTTTTCGCGACTATTTTTAATAATTCATCACCTAAAATATGGCCATACGTATCATTAATGCTTTTAAATTCGTCTAAATCAATGAAGATTAAAAATACGGCTTGTTTTTTAGCGGCTAATAAAAGAGAAAACTCATCTTGTAGCTTTGAGCGGTTTGGTAACCCTGTTAATTGATCATGAAAAGCTAAATAGGTCATTTTTTCTTCTTTAAATTTTTGTTCAGTAATATCAACTAAAACCCCTTCAATTTCCCTTGTTGTTGCATTCTCAATAATAGGAATTAATCGGCATTGCACCCAAATTGTGTTATTTGTCGGTAGAACAAGTCTGTACTCGACATTTCGCACCTTCCCTAGTAATAGTTGTTCGTCTAGATGCTGCAGCTTATCTATATCGTCTGAATGAACAAATTGCCTCCAAATAATCGCGCTTTTTGAATGGTATTCACTTGGAAATTGAGGAAAAGCTTTTCGTCCTGATTTTACAAATAACTCCTCCGAAGAAAGATCGTACGTATATGTTACGATCTTCGAACTGTCTAGGATGAAGTTTAATTTCTCTTTACTTTGCTTCGCTTCTACATACAATCGACTAACAAAACGGTTAAAGAAAATAAAAAACATAGTAATAAACAGACCAAACAAAATTAAATAACTTAAATGGATTAAATATAAGTTTTGCTCCATAGATAATTCCTTTCAGATGAAAACGTCCATTAAGTGTAAATATTATGATTATTATGGTACGAGACTATTTTACTGCATAAATCACAAAAAGAATGTCGAATCTTGTTTCAGTAAAAAATAAAAAAACTGTTGCAACGCAACAGTTTAAGAGTTATTTTCATATATTTCAAAATATAATTGATTATTGTTCCTATTCAACAATATTTACGAAGATCTCAGCTAACGCCGGTTCTTTCGTAATTAATTTAAAATCCATCATCCAATCAATCGTTTCTTGCCATGATGTTTCATCTTGACTTCCAAATCCATTATCTGATGCCATTTTTGGTAAGAGAATTTCTAAGCTTTGCTTTTCAACTTCCTCAATTAAAGGAAAGTTTGATTTGTCTTGATTACTTAATAAAATCGCAAGGGCCTCATCAGGATTTGCTTTCATAAATTCATATCCTTTAGTTGCAGCTCGCCAGAACGCTTTAATATCCTTTTCTCTTTCATTCCATGTCTTATCATTTGTTACGACAACTAATTCATAAAAACTAGGAACCCCGTAATCTACTGGATTGAAATAACGTGTTTCATAGCCTTTATGTTTTAAGACTGGTACTTCATGGTTAATATAAGCGCCAATGACGCCATCAACACGACCACTAACAATGGAAGAACCTAATTCAAAGCCAACATCGATCATTGATATATTGTCAGGGTTACCACCGTCAGTTTTGATCATTGTTTTTAATAAAGCTTCGTTTAAAGGAATTCCCGGGAAGCCAACCGTTTTGCCTTCAAGGTCTTTTGGTGTTTGAACTGGGCTATCTTCTAAAATGACGACATGATTTAATGGTGAGCGAACAATCGCTCCTACTGATTTAACAGGAACCTCTTGATTAGCACGAGCAATAACAACATCTGGTTGATAGGAAATACCTAATGTAATTTGCCCAGCTGCTGCTAGATTAATTGGGTCTGTTGGATTAGCTGGAAATTGAATATTAAGTTTAATCCCCTCTTCTTCAAAATAACCTTTTTCGATGGCAGCATATAAATAACTATGTACAGCATTTGGGTACCAATCTAGCATTAAATCAATTTCTGCTAATTCTCCTTTACCTGTCGTTGCTTTTTGGCCACAAGCTGCGATTATAAAAACGAACATGATACTCAATAAAAGTATTAAATCTTTTTTCACTCTGTTTTCCTCCAATGTAGTGTAATTTTTTCTAGTAAGACAACGGCTAAAAATAAGCCAATTCCAATCGCTGATAACAAGACAATTGGGGCAAAAACTCCTGCACCGTCAAATTGGGTCATCATTCGTCTGCTAAAATACCCTAGCCCCTTTTGTGCTCCTAACCATTCTCCGATAGCGGCACCAATAACACTTAATGTCACAGCTACTTTTAAGCCAGAATAGAAAAATGGTAAAGCCGATGGAACATTTAATTTAAAGAATATATCTCGTTTAGTGGCACCCATTGTTAGTAGCAACTCTTTCAAATCTTTGCTGCTTGAACGAAGCCCGTCAAACGTACTTACTGTAATCGGAAAAAACGTAATAATTAAAGTTACGGCTACCTTACTCCAAATTGAATAGCCAAACCAAAGGACAAAAATAGGTGCAAGGGCAATAATCGGAATCGTTTGTGAAGCAACGATGATTGGATAAAATGCTTTTTCAACGACCTTACTAAAATTCATCCAAACCGCTAAGCCTACCCCTAAGATGATGGAGATCGTCAGCCCAGTAATAATAATAAGTAATGTTGCTGGAAGGTGAACCAACAATAAAATCTCTTTTAAGTCCCAAAGTTTTAGTACGACTTGGATTGGTGTAGGCAAAATAAACGTCATTCCAACGAACATTCCAACCAACTGCCAGAAAATCAGAAGGGTTGATACTAATAAGAACGGAGCCATCCACTGCTTTCCATACTTCATCATGTCACCTTCACCCGTAACTGCTCGATTAACTGCTCTTTTACTTCAATAACTGCAGGGGTGTGAATATCTCTAATAGTCCTCGGGCGTGATAATGGCACTTCAACTTCTACAAACTGTGTGACTGGTTGTTCTGTAAATATGAAAATTCGATCGGATAAAAATAAGGCTTCATCAACATCATGGGTAATAAATAAAATTGATAAGTTCCATTTTTCCCACTGAGCAAGTAACCACTCCTGCATCGATAGTCTAGTGATTGCGTCAAGTGACGAGAAAGGTTCGTCTAATAACAAAACATTAGAACCACTTAATACCGTTCGTAAAAATGATATTCGCTGTTTCATCCCGCCTGATAACTTACTTGGATACTCATTTTCTACCCCTTTTAACCCAAATTGATCAAGGAGTGTTAATACCTTTTCATAGGCCACTTGTTTTTTCATACCTTGAATCTCAAGGGGCAACGCTGCATTTTCAAGGACGGTTCGCCATGGCATGAGCAAATCTTGCTGTGGCATATAGCCTACACGTCCTAAACGACTAGCATAGGTTTGACCATTAATGTGAATTTTGCCTTCGTCTGTGTCTTCAAGACCAGTAATTAATTTAAAAATCGTGCTTTTTCCAGAGCCACTCGGACCGATAATACTAACAAATTCACCTTCATTTACATGAAAATTAAATTTTTCTAGTAGCATCGCTTGCCTTGGTTCATATGCAAATGAAACATTTTCAAACTGTAAAGAAAGCTTACTCATCTGTCGGCCACATCGCTAAATTGTAAGACATATCCCAAAACATATATTCAAACCTCGTCGTGTTCAGGAAAATCTCTTCTAGGCGTTTTAAGTCTTTTTCAGGTAATTCGGTTGTTAACTGATCAAGAAGATCGATGCACCAAATGGCTAATTGACCAAACTCTTTCGAGCTATACATTTGGATCCATTCACCATAAAATTCATTTTCGTTAGCACCTGGGATTTCGTTTAACTCTTTACCAATTTCCCAATAGCTCCACATACAAGGCAGGATCGCTGCTACTAGGTCTGCCAGTGTGCCATTTTGACCAACATGTAACATGTAGTGAGTATAAGCTAAAGTTGTCGGTGATGGTGTTGCTTTAGCAAACTCTTCTTCGGTGACATCGAATTTTTTTGCATACTCTCGATGCAATGACATTTCTTCATTAAGTGTTGAGTTTAATAAACTAGCAAATCGTCCCATAGTTTCTACATCTGTTGCCTTTACAGCACCAAGGGCAAATAGTTTCGCATAATCAATTAAATATAAATAATCTTGAACCATAAAAAACCGAAATTTCTCTTTTTCAAGAGTTCCATCACCAATCCCTTGGACAAATGGGTGTGCATGATTTTTTCGCCAAATTGGTTGTAATTCTTGATAAAGTCGTTCACTAAATTTCATCTGTTACACGCTCCTCACTTTTTGTTGTATGATTTCATTCATAAATAAATTGCGCTAACACTTTTGAAAACTCGCCCCTCCAATTTTATAAAACAAAAACCACTTCCCGAAAAAAGAAGTGGTTGTAAACAAGACAATGATAATTAGACGTGATATTGCTAATTATATATCCGCACTTCTTCCCTACGCTAGTATGATCTAGATCAGGTTATAAGGGTTAAGACATTCGTCTCTCTCAGCTTTACAGCGCCCCTAGAGTGATAATTTATGAAGTTATTAATCAAGTAACTATACTATCTAGTTCTATCATACTTGAGAGTTTTTTTCAATAAGGTTGTTTGGATAAAAATGACTATGATCAAATTTAATATCTATTGGTTTGGGAATCTTCGAGCAGTTACGCTTTATTTCAGTATCATATTACGGTTTCAATTTTAGATTTTTTCAATACTAAAAACAGTGATTAGTATGTCTGCTAATCACTGTTTTGGCTACACTATACTGACTCTTTTCTATTAAGACGACGTTGAAAATAGATGAAAATTGGAAGTGGGATAACAATCCATCCAAAGCTTTTAATTAAACTATTTTTCGATCTTTCAATGGATGTTTGTTTATGAGAATGGACCATCGATTGATAGTTTTCTAATAGCTCTGCATCAGATAGTTTAGTTGGCTCTTCTCCTACTGCCTTTTCATGCCCCCAACGTTTGAATTCTTCGAAAGACTGATAATACGGTGTAGGTGCAACTATATCAGCTACAGCCATAAAAGCAGCCACACTACCACCGATTGTCATCATCAGTGTCGCAAACAATACTAAATAAATATAAACATTTTTAATCACATCTTCTCCCCCTTTTTCTGAACCTGCTTTTATTCCAGCGCCAATAAGTAAAAAAATGAAAATAATGAGGACGACCGCTACTAACAAAATAATTGACACCACCTCACCGACTCCTTTTGTACTAGGTGATCAAAACACGACTCTATATATATAGTCGTCTATTTCTGTTTTTAGTTACAACAAAATAAATTAATTATTTAAGGCATTAATTGCCCACGGGAAGCGACATAAAGACTGTACCATTCTTCTCTCGTCATCAAAGCTGATTGTCTTGCAGCATCCTGACAATTAAGGATTCGTTTTTCATTTGCCGTTCCAATCACAGGCTGGATCATCGCTGGATGTTTCATAAGCCAACCGAGAACGATTGCTTCTAAAGTCGTTTCTTTATTTTCCGCCATTTCCTCAATTAATTGTTTCGTTTTCAAATAAGCTTCAGATGGGTTTTCTAAGGTGCGACCGGAATAAATACCGTTTGCTAATGAGCCCCATGCTTGAATTTGAATTTTTTCTAAGCCTTCGACAATCGATATTCCAACTACTCCAACTTACCCCAAAGTGGACAGTGAGTTACTTGCAAATATTCGTGTAAAACAAATTGGCCAATACATTACTTATTTTAATCATCGAAAAAAAGGACGGGCGCAAAATATCGCACTAGCCACAGAAGCAATTAATAATCATGTTGTCTTTCCTGGTGAGAGCTTTTCATTTAATGAAGTTGTTGGAAAAAGGACTTTTGAAAAAGGGTACTTACCAGCACCAGTCATTATTCGGGGAAAGGTTTATCGTGATTTTGGCGGAGGGATTTGCCAAGTGTCTTCGACTTTGTTCAATGCCGTCGATCGAGCCGGAGTACAAATTTTACAGCGCTACTCCCATAGTAAACGTGTGCCATATGTTCCCCCAGGACGAGACGCACAAGTTAGCTGGTATGGTGCTGATTTCAGGTTTAAAAATATTCATAATCAACCGATTTTAATTCGGGCAAAAGTGTATGGTGGGTCTTTGATCATTACGATACATTCTTCGGATGTCATTGAGATGAAACAGAGGGATATTCCGAATGCACCGGAGGATCCTATATTATAGAAAGAACTTCCAAAATGGCGAATAATTTATGACCGTATACAAACAATACATGTAAAAAAGTGGAGTGTATGTATGAGAACTGACCAATTGGCTTCTTTGGAAAAAATAAAAAATATGACTGAACAATTAAGCAAAATTCAAATGGAATATTGGCAACAATTTTCTCATATAGAAACTTGGGGCTTTAAAATAGTTCTCCTTATGTTTACTCTTCCTTTAGTTTATTTGTATTTTGCTATTGATAGAAAGAATATTTTCCTATTAGGATTTTATGGGTTTAATGTTCACGTATGGTTTAGCTACATTAATATTTGGGGCGTTAGACAGGGCTTTTTTGTCTATCCGTTTGAACTAATTCCATTCATTCCGGGGAATCTTGCCTTGGATGCGGCATTAATCCCAGTTCTGTTTATGCTTGTTTATCAGTGGACAATTAACCTCAATAAAAATTTTTATCTTTATTCAACAGCATTGTCGCTTTTTCTATCATTTGTTTTTAAACCCATCCTTGTCAGTACTGGTATGTTTGTTTTATATAAGGGAACAAATTATTTCCACCTTTTTCTATTGTACTGCATTATTTTTTTATTATCGAAGTTTATTACAAATTTGTTCTTAGTAATGCAAAGGAACCCTAGGGTTGCTAAAGGAGACGCTTAAATGAATGCTTCTCCTCTTTTTTTATGTGAAAAATTAGGATATGTTTATCTTCATTTTAAAGTGACCTTATAGGAAATTGGTTGAAGTGTTAGTTTTTTTAGAAAATCTTCTCCTGAAATTCTATATATTTCGCCTGTCAATGTCTCACAATTAAAATTATAAAGTCTAACAATTTCTGCTTCTTCAGCGTATTCCTCAAGAAAAGCTTTCTCATTTTCCGATAAATAAAAGGGTGTATCCTTTGGGCCAGTTGTCGTTTTTACTTCAATGTATCTTGGCTTCCCAGAAAGGTCATAAGATAAGATATCATAGCCTGCTCCGTCCCCTTGCTCAACCGATACATGAATAATTTTTTCACCTAACTCAACACTTAATCTTTCTTTCTCATGCTGTAAAA
This sequence comes from Anaerobacillus isosaccharinicus, assembly GCF_001866075.3. Taxonomy (GTDB): domain Bacteria; phylum Bacillota; class Bacilli; order Bacillales; family Anaerobacillaceae; genus Anaerobacillus; species Anaerobacillus isosaccharinicus. Next base: position 3,988,195 of record NZ_CP063356.1, read on the forward strand.
CATACAACTCTCCTTTTAGACCGAGATCTTTATTCCTTGCATTAATCTCGTCAAAATCCACTTTTCTGGCACGAAAATTCCGTTTCTTTTCTTTTCGTGTTTCGATTTCTTGCTTTTCTTTTTCACCACGTCCGTCTTGTGCCAGAGATTTCGATCTTAAAATACCATTTCTACCAAAACGCTCATACTCACAATACTTTAGTAGTTCGTTATGGTCTCTGTGCGAAATCATATTTCTAACTTTTTGCTCAAAGTTCGTGTCATTTCGATTTAAATTAATCGCCAAATCATTCCCACCTGGGTTCATTTCGTCCATTAACGCTTCTTTTAGTTCAGTGGTCGTCATTTCCCCAGTTTCTTCTAATATTTTTATTGCAACTACCAAAATTTCTTTTTCACTGTAATTACTCAAAAAGGTTCCTCCCTATATAATTTTATTAAAAAAAGATAGAGTGATTGCTCTATCTAATAATTCGTTATTAATATATGTTCCACCTTTTTATCATTTCGATCCATAAAACTAACACTATAAGCCTTATCAAAACCAATAATATTTATCCCTGGTTTGTTATATAGTTGATAGATAAAATCTGTATTTTTTATGATTAACATAAATTTACAAGGACAATTATTTAACAAATAATGAGCAAGTCGTTCTTGATCACTACTCCCAAATGAATTATTGGCATAAGTTGAAAAATCACTATCGTACGGAGGATCTAAGAAAATAAAATCTCCCTCTTGAAGCGTGATACTTTTAAAAAACTGTTCGAAGTCTAGGTTGTAAATCAATGTTTGCTGTAAAATTTCTTGCAGCTCAGTTGTTCTTAAGAAATCAATTTTATTAATGAAAGCTTTGCTATTATATGAGGCGCCACCATAAGGAACATTGAACCCCCCACTGCTGTTATAACGAAACATTGAAGAGTAACAAAATTCCCTCAAGTAGAAAAATAACGCAATATGAAGCTCATGATCAATCTTATACTTGTCTCGTTCATTGTATATATAACGATAGTACGTATAAACCGTTGCTCGAATACTAGCTTCGACGTTTTTTTGATAATCTACTTCAGGTAAATCACCTTTTTTTAGTTCATTTTTCTTTGTATTATCAAACTTGGAAACGACTGATGTTATTAACTCTTTTATTAAGCGGTCTGCATTAATGTTTAAGCTTGCCGGGGTTCTTGTTTCAATTTCGATTCGTTTTGCCTTTGCAAATTGCTCGACTTCTATTTTTAATGCTTCTTTCGTTAGCTCTTCATCTTTGTAGCGCCCATAAAGAATACGTAACTGTTGAAAATGTTGATCGGAAAATGTACCGAAATAACTCCAAAGTCCCCAAATTTCATGAAGATATTGATGGAATAGCGGATTTTTCTCTTTTATGAGCTTATACAATGAAATTAATTCACTAGAGAAGTCATTTACAAAAGCTTGCTCATATTGCTCTTTTTTTAATGAAAAAAAACAAGCGCCTCCTCCTAAGAAAGGCTCTATGTAGTTGTTCATTTTTTCAGGCATGTATCGGTGAATGATTTCCAGTTCGGTCGTTTTACCCCCTGGCCATTTAACAAACGGTTTTACCAAAGTATTCTTCCTCCTGCTGCTATTAATCTATCTTTTTATTATAACATTGTACTATAAATAGTAGGAGAGCTATAAAAAAATAAGGATACCCAAATGTTATGGGTACCCCTTTCATCTTTAATATTGAATGGCAGCAAATGCTTGCACTAATCCATGACCGTATTGGCTAGCTGTTCCTAGATCTTTTGCTGTTTGATTTAAAAGTTGCCGTAATTCTACATTCGTTAAATTTGGTTTTGCTTCCCAAACAAGGGCTGCAACTGCGGCCACGTGTGGAGATGCCATTGACGTACCATTGTAAGAAGCATAATTATTATTTGGAGTTGTGCTCAGAATGCTAACACCTGGAGCTGAAATTTCAACCGCAGGTCCAGTACTTGAAAAAGTACCTCTATTATCATTTTGGTCTGTTGCAGCAACAGCGATGACAGAATCATACTTAGCAGGGTAGCCAACGTTGTCTCCACGTCCTGGTCTAGTTCCACTATTTCCAGCAGCTGCAACTAGTAATACTCCTTCGTTATAGGCAAGGTCGCAAAATTGTTCTAAGATAGATGAGCTAGAAGATCCTCCTAAACTCATATTAATAATATCCATCCCATTTTGAATGGACCACTCAATTCCTTTGGCGATCCCTTCGTATGAACCACTTCCGCTATTATTTAAGACTTTGACGGCATATAAGTCTGTATGATAGGCAACACCAATTACACCTAAATTATTATTAACAGCAGCTACAGTCCCTGCAACATGGGTACCATGGCCACTTCCATCGTAGTAAGGATCGCTATTAGCTGAATCAGTAAAAACTGAAAACCCACCTTGTACATTTGCTGATAAGTCTTCATGATTTCTATCAATACCTGTATCTAATATCGCTACTTTCATTCCTTTTCCCGTAAACCCTAGGTCGTTAACTTCTGTGCTTTGGACTTTAGGTACCCCCCACGGAATTGGTTGTCCTAATGCCTGGGCAGCTGCGTTCTCCTCAACAAATTTGATTTTCGGGTGATTTGACAAACCTTTTGCTTGGCGTTCAGAAAGTTTTAATGTAACGACTGGCAGCAAATCAAATGTGTGTAAAATCTCCTCATCTTTAACACCAAACGCCTTAAGTAATCCTTTTTCAACTTTTCCATCAAATTGAACTAAGTATTCTCCTGTACTCGTATCTTTTGCAAAAATGCTTGCTGGAGAAAAGACCATTCCTAACAACAAGACAATGGCAAAAAATGCTGAAAATAATTTTTTCATCTCATGACCTCCATAAAAAGTATTTGGTGTTACAACTTAACTATATTTCAAATGTTCAGAAAATTAAAATCTATTTATAACGTAATCAGGGTGAGATATTCTATTAAACAGGTTATTGTATGAAATCATTTCGATTCTCGTAATTAAAAATAACTATGGTTATATCCAAGGGCAAAACAAAAAGCGAAGGATGTCCTCCGCTTACTGTTTTTTCCTTAGTATTCAAACAACCTATACTTCATGTGGTAAATCTGTTGGTGTAACATTCGTAGCCGGTGATGCAGTTGTAAGCACTGCACCAGTAAATAATAAATTGATAAGTAGGAAGCCAACTAAGACTTTCTTCATAGGTATCACCATCCTGTTTTAATAGTAACTTTTTTGTTATTATACTATTCAATAAGAAATGTTTAAATATTCAAATAATACAACCTCGTTTTCTTTTAGTGAGTATTAACCTCAATGTCATTCAATTTCAGCACTTTACGAAAGGAAAAATAACTATAGTTATAGGAGGTCAGAGATGAATTTGAAACATTTTAGCAAAGAACTTGCATGGCTAAGAGTTAAAAATGGATTTTCTCAAAAAGAGCTAGCAAAAGGTATTTGTACACAGCCAGCTATTAGTAAGATTGAAAATGGTGATGTTTGTCCGCAACTAGACACATTATATTTACTAGCTTTAAAGTTAAAAGTACCCCTTGGCTATTTAATTAATCTCTTGTTGTTTGAAAATAAGGAATATATTGACCAAACGATTATGTATATTGAAGAATTAACCTCAAGACATCAGTATGAAGAAGCATTTCAGTTAGTAAAGGCTGAATTGATCGTTGGCAATCAAGATGCCTGGTTTGAAACTTACTTGTTGTGGCAACGTTTATATAATGGCTACCAGTTGAAATACTATTCTGCGGATGAATGCATTAAAGGGCTAAAGAAGTTACTTGAGAATGAAGCTGTGATTATGGAACGATTTTTAGATATAAAAATTCTTAATACAATTGGAACGATCTATTCTAATCAAGGAAAATTTAAAGAAAGTATTTTTTATTATGAAAAAATTCTAAGTAATTATCGGCAGGAGTTTATAACTCCTATAATAGAAAGTAAAAATATTTATATGTTAAGAGTGATCTATAATAAAGCCAAAACTCTGTATGATGCAGGGGATTTTGAACTTGCATCAGAAGCAGTGCAAAAAGGCATTCAGTTATCAGTTAAAAATCAAAATATGTCACTACTTGGGCAACTTTATTATTATCAAGGGCAATGTTTTGAACGGCTTAATCATTCTAATGAGACGATTAGAAAATCATACACCCAGGCTTTATATTTCTTTGAATTACTAGGGAATTATACATATGTTGAAATTATTAAGAAGCTAAAAGCCAGATTTTTAAAGGTGGAAGTGGAAATGGAAATTTAATACTTGGGGCAAATGTTAATGCAACTAATTTCATATTTATTATTAGCATTTTTGGGAACGTGGGGCCTTCAATGTGACCGTAATGAGGTTTCTTTCATCAATAGGGTCACATAGGAGCTTTCAATGCGACCGTAATCAAGTTTCGTCCATCAATAGGGTCACATAGGAGCTTTCAATGTGACCGTAATCAAGTTTCTTTCATCACTAGGGTCACATAGGAGCTTTCAATGTGACCGTAATCAAGTTTCGTCCATCGTTAGGGTCACATAGGAGCTTTCAATGTGACCGTAATCAAGTTTCTTTCATCACTAGGGTCACATAGGAGCTTTCAATGTGACCGTAATCAAATTTCGTCCATCATTAGGGTCACATAGGAGCCTTCCATGTGACCTTAATCAAGTTTCGTCATCATTAGGGTCACATAGGAGCTTTCAATGTGACCGTAATTAAGTTTCGTCCATCATTACGGTCACATAGGGGCCATCAATGTGACCGTAATCAAATTTCGTCCATCATTACGGTCACATAGGAGCCTTCCATGTGACCTAAATCAGGTTTTCCCCCTCATTACGGTCACATGGGAACTTCAAAAGCTCCTCTTGCAGTATCTTTAAACGACATTCATTAACCTGCCGATGTTTTTATTTTTACGATGCCCTCGGACTTTGGCGTTAAAACTAAAGCTAGCATAACAGCACTTAGACCTCCTGCCAATTTGCCTATAATCATCGCGAATACTAACTCTGGGTTTATGCCTGCTACAAACCCTAAGTGACTTCCGAAAACGAAAGCACCACTAACGGCAAAAGCGACATTGATCACTTTACCCCGTGGTTCCATATCTTTTAGGATCGTAAACATGGGGATATGGTGAGCTAGTGAGGCAATCAAACCGGTTGTTGAAGTTTCACTAATCCCTAGTAAAGTTCCGATTTTTATTAATGGTTTTTTAAATAGGATTGAGATCAATTTAACCATTGGAAAAGCACCGGCAAGAAAAATAGCAATCATTCCTACTATTTTTATTCCTTCCTCGATTGGTGTTAAGTTTGGAATGATGGTGATATTTGTAAAGGTCTCAATAACGATCGCAACAAGACCGAATAGCGCTAGTATTTCAATACACTTTGCAAAGATAGTAAACCCTATGATCATCTTCTCTGGCTTTTTCCATAATCCAACTGAAATTAAAAGGGATATTATGATTGTCGGGATGAGATTGCTTACAATGATCATTATAGGTATGTTAGCAACTAGTCCACCAATTAGACAACCAACTGGCACAGTAATAATTCCTAATAGAACTCCTTTTGCAAAATATTGCTGATCTTCTTTTTCAATAATTCCTAAGGCGACTGGAATCGTAAATACGATCGTCGGTCCCATCATCGTTCCTAGAAAGACCCAGGCAAAAATAGCGGCATCAGGATGCTTGGCCATTTCCTCGGCTAAGGCGTAACCGCCCATATCGATTGCTAGAATTGTATTGGCAAAGGCAGCAGGGTCTGCTCCAACTAAGCCATAAATCGGGGAAATAATTGGCGTAAGGATACTAGCTAGCACGGGTGCTAAGGAAATAATCCCAATCATAGCTAATGCTAGAGAACCCATTGTCATAAAACCATCCGTAAAGCGTTGACCAATTCCAAGTTTATTACCTAACGATTTATCTAATGCACCTAAACAAAAAAATCCAATGACAATCATGACAATTACTTCGTTTATGCTCATCTAAAGTCCCCATTCTAACAATGAATTCTTTCATTACTGTACCATATACTGAGTCACTTTCCCTTAAAAAAATAAAAAAACACCTAGAATTTTCTGGTGAGAAAATAAGGTGTTTTAAAGGGTTTCTTATTGCAACGCTTTGGCAGGTGTTCCGTTAATCGAATAACTTACTTCTATTTTACAACTAAGAGAGTGAGAAACTGAACAATATTTATCCTTTGATAATTCAATGGCACGAACGACCTTATCTTCTGGCAAATCCCCTTCAAATGAGTAATGAATATGTAATGTCGTAAACTTCTTTGGATGATCTTCAGCTCGAGTTCCTTCAACATCCATCTTAAATGTACTTGGTGTAAGCCGCATTTTAGCAAGTATTGAGATAATGTCGATACCGGTGCAGCCTGCAACGGCATTTAAAAGTAACTCAGTGGGTCTTGGACCACTATTTTCTCCGCCAACTTCTTCTGATGCGTCCATGGCCAGTTGATGGCCTGACGGTGTTGTACTAGTAAACCCCATTTTTCCGGCCCATGCAATTGTCGTTTTCATATAGCAAATCCCCTTTACAGTTTTATAATAGGATATACTAATTTTCAATTCATATGCCAAAAAAGAGCAAAATGCCCACTACGGGCGGACATTTTGCTCTTTTTGTTCTTGTGAAATTGAAAACCCTAGGCTCGGCCTAGGGTTCCAAAAAGCTTCCAGCGAGGTATTAAAAAAACTCCCCCGTGGTGCTAAAATATATTTGGTTCGCCAACCAATATATCAAGCAAACGGGGGAGTTTTATGTCAAAAGACATTAACAGTTTAGCACATACAAAATGGAATTGTAAGTATCACATTGTATTTGCACCAAAGTATAGAAGACAAGTAATATACGGAAAATTAAAGAAAGACATAGGAGAAATATTAAGAACACTATGTGAAAGAAAAGGCGTTGAAATAATCGAAGCAACCGCTTGTAAGGATCATGTACATATGCTAGTAAGTATTCCACCAAAAATAAGTGTGTCCTCATTTGTTGGGTATTTAAAAGGAAAAAGTAGTTTGATGATCTTTGATAGGCACGCAAATTTGAAGTATAGATATGGAAATCGGAAATTCTGGTGTACTGGCTTTTATGTAGATACGGTAGGAAGAAATAAGAAAGTCATTGAAGAATACATTAAAAATCAAATACAAGATGATATAGTCGCAGAACAGTTAAGCTTATTAGAGTACGTTGATCCATTTACAGGAGAAGAAGTGAACAAAGGAAAGAAGAGGAGAAAATAGGCCTTTGAGGTCTGGCCAGTAGAAGTAGTACAAATGGCGAACCGTTCAGTAGCCCTTTAGGGCCTGGTCAGTAACAAAGGCTTTCAGCCGCAGAACAAACCACCCGTTGTCACGGGTGGTTTTGATTTTTGGGTGTCAGACACCAACGAAAGTTCACTTTCACCAACATGGATGTATATATGATTGGCAACAATGTCCTAATCAAAGAAGTGAACTTTCCTGTATAGTCTATTTAACAGGGTAGACACCAATGAAATGAAAGTTATTTTGCTTTCACGCTATCACGGTTGATAATGTTCTTTCCGTAATAAAGTTCATCCATCTCTAAAGTAAGTTTTTCTGTAATTTCTTCTTGCTCCTCGATGCTCAATGTATCCTTCTTATATCCGAATAGGTAATTGTTTAAGTCAAAGTTCTTTAATTTACATTTCGTATGAAAAATGTTTTCTTGATAGATATTAACATCAATCATATCAAATAAAACTTTTACTTCATCTGGAATATAGTTTTGGATTGAGTTAATGTCATGGTCAATAAAGAGCTTGTGACCGTTAATGTCTCTTGTAAAGCCACGAACTCTGTAATCCATCGTCATAATATCTGTATCAAACGAATGAATTAAATAGTTTAAAGCTTTTAATGGAGAAATTTCTCCACATGTTGAAACGTCAATATCGGCTCTAAACGTACTGATTCCTTCATCAGGATGGTATTCAGGATACGTATGCACCGTAATATGGCTTTTGTCTAAATGGGCAAGAACTGTTTCTGGAAGCGGACCAGGAGATTCTTTAAAAAATCCTTGTGGTGCATTGTTTACAGGGCCTTCTGAAACTAAAATCGTTACACTAGCGCCTTGAGGATCATAATCTTGTTTCGCGATATTTAAAACATGAGCTCCAATGATACTTGTTACATCTGTTAGGATTTTCGTTAATCGGTCTGCATTATATTGCTCATCAATATATTCTATATAAGCTTCACGCTCTGCTTTTGTTTTTGTGTAACAAATGTCGTACATATTAAAACTTAGTGACTTTGTTAAATTGTTAAAACCATGTAGTTGAATACGCTGTTCTGGCGTTAGTTTCATCTTCAAATCTCCCCTTTTCTCCGCCTTCAATGCAAATGATGCTTCGCAACAGCGCACCATTTTTTCGTCAAAGAAGATCCATTTTTATAATAGTAATTAATTCACCACGTTATTATAACAAAACACGACGAAAAGTGATAATGAAATCTGTAAAGTATAATGAATTTTTCTCGTCTAGGCTAAATTGACATTAAAAAGGTACAACAATTTGAGGAGACTGCTGAAATTATAAGCATTTTAAAGTTCTCACACTGAAATTAAAAAGATTAGGAAGTGTTCAAATCACATTTCCTAATCTTTTTTGTATTTTGGCTCTTTAAGAGTAAATTAATGGGCTATTACTAACCCATTAACGTGATAATTCGTTTCATATTCACTACGAAGATGGTTGTTGCACTTTGTATGTGCATACCTAAGAGACCATGGGAATGACTTTTTTTAAACCCATGGCGATTCTTTAGCTCTGCGTTCTTAGCCTCGATCATATACCTATTTTTCGCTAACTCTTTGAACTCTTCTGTTTCCTGATAGAGTTGGTGTTCCTCATGAAATTTATCCTTCTTCAAAGTTACGGTATATGTTTTACTTGCAGATCCTTCTTTATAACAGCCTTCTCTTAGTGGACATACCTTACATTTCTCAATATCAAAGT